>CAWCWQ010000133.1:0-5149 GCA_963799145.1 uncultured Acidobacteriaceae bacterium
GGCGCTTGCTCAAAGCCGGCAGGCGCGCCGGAAACCCAAGGCGGAAATTGAGGCTGCGGGCAGCTGGCGCCGGCGGTGTCAAGCCCGGCAGGTATGGTTAATTCCGCGCTGGTTAACGCGGCCGGCGCAGCGCGATTTACCCCCGGAAAAAAATCGAATCCATGCTTTTACGCGCGAAATTCATGCTTCAAAAAGCGCATTAAATATACGCGCAATTTCAGTTAACCAAACCGCGAACGGCTGTACCGCCGCAGGCACCCAACGCATCAAAATTCCCTTATAAATCAAGGAGCACGCGGCGCACCCTTAAGGTTCGCGCAAGGTTTTTGTGCTATATTATATCAAGATCGCAAGGCACCCCTTCCCGGCCTTCCAAAAAAGATCAGGGGAGGCGCCAGCAGCGTTAACAGCGCGTTATTCTGCACCTCGCAGCTTTCATCCGGGACCGGCGCAATTCGCGGTCCGACGCGGACGAAAGACGCAGGTGGAGGCAAGCGGCCTCACGTACTGGCGGCGTCCATCTGCGGCACGGCGAGGCCCCGGCGCGCGCAGGCGGCGTCCAGCGTGTTGCGCAGCAGGCAGGCCACGGTCATCGGCCCGACGCCGCCGGGCACCGGCGTGATCGCGCCCGCGACTTCTTTGGCGCTGGCGAAAGCGACGTCGCCCACCAGCCGCGTCTTGCCGTCGGCGGCGGGCATGCGGTTGATGCCGACATCGATCACGGTGGCGCCCGGCTTGATCCAGTCGCCGCGCACCATCTCCGGCCGGCCGACCGCGGCGATCAGCAGGTCGGCGCGGCGCGCACAGCGCCGGCAGATCGCGCGTGCGCGAATGCGCGATGGTCACCGTGCAGTTCTCGTGCAGCAGCAGTTGCGCCATCGGCTTGCCGACGATGTTGGAGCGGCCGATCACGATGGCGTTCATGCCCGTCGAGCGAGGCGTGCACGGTCTTGCGCGCAGGATCGATGCAGCCGAGCGGCGTGCAGGGCACCAGCGCCGCGCAGGCCGCCGGCCAGCCGCCCGGCATTGATCGGATGGAACCCGTCGACATCCTTGGCCGGATCGATGGCGTCGAGCACCTTGGTCGGCGTCGATGTGCTTGCGGCAGCGGCAACTGCACCAGGATGCCGTGGACCGCGCGGATCGGGGTTGAGCTGTGCCGATCAGCGCCAGCAGCTCGGCCTCGCGCGGTCTCGGCCGGCAGCGCGGTGCTCGAACGAGCGCCATGCCGGCTCGGCTGCGTCTGCTTGTCCTTGCTGCGGACATAGACCTGGCTGGCCGGATCGTCGCCGACCAGCACCACCGCGAGCCCCGGCGTCACCCCGTGCTCCGTCTGAGCCCCGCCACGTCCTCGGCGACGCGGCCGCGCAGCTCCGCGGCAATGAGTTTTCCATCGATAATTTTCGCTTCCGCCATGAAACTCCGCTCCTTCCCGCAACCCACCAATCCAACAGCTTGCTTCCAAGACCCCCTCACCCTGTCCCTCTCCCCAAGGGGAGAGGGAACGTCCTCTCAACGGTTGCGAGCGAACTCCCTCTCCCCTTGGGGAGAGGGCTGGGGTGAGGGGGTCTTTATGCCGCCTCCCGCCAGAAGCGCTCGCCAAGCCGTTGCTACGCCTTATAAAACTTCCGTACCGCACGCAGCGCATTGCTGCCGGACTGCTCCAGGAAGGTCTTATAGGCCTTCAGCACGTAATTGTCTTCCGGCAGCGGCGCATATTTCTTCCAGGGCGTGCCAAGGATGGCGTCGAAGCCCATCGGCGCGGTGATCGTCAAGAACGCGCATTCCAGCGCATGTTTCAAGTTCGAGCCGTCCACCGCCTTGGGCGGCAGCTGCTGGCCGATGTTCGAAAGCCCGCCCATCATATGAATGCCCGCAAGCTCCGGATCGGCCCCGATCAGCCGCACCGCATCCACCGTGGCGCGGTTGAGCCCCGTGGTATCGGCGATAATGGCGCTCACCGACATGTCGATGAAGATATCGTCCATGGCGACGCCGTATTCGTCCCGGAGCCTGAGCGCTCCGCGCCGGGCGTCGTATAAATCTCGTCCGCCGTCTTGTTGCCCTTGGCGGCGCCGTCCTCAAGCCGCTCCGACGCCATCAGGATCACCTTGAACGGCCCCAGCGGCTTGTAGAGGTCCATCAAATCCCAGCGGTGCTCGGTGATGGAGTTCACGATCGGATGCGCGCCGCCCGCCTTGCCGCGGTCGTAGGCGTTCAGACAAACTTCCTGCACCTTGGCGCTCGGAAAGTCGAAGGACAGCGGCAGCGTCACCACTTCCTGAATGGCCTGGATCGCCTCGCCCATGAAGCCCCTATCCGTGAGCGCCCGCGCGCCGATATTGACGTTGAGGTAGCTCGCGCCCGCCCCGGCCTGCTTCACAGCCAGCGCCTGGATGCCGGGAAGGTCGGAATTGTCGAACAGCGCCTTGGTGCTCTTGAAGCCCGGATTGATACGCTCGCCGATGATTTTGATGTCGAAGCCGCTGGTGGTCACGAGTTAGGTCCCTTTGCCCGAAAATTGCGCTCAAGCAGCGCGGAGCGCGGTAGCGCACGAAGATTGAAACCGATGCGATGCAGGAAGGTCGTAAGCGGTGCTCCGCTCACGCTGCCTGAGCCTGCGTTTCGGCCTTGACATATGCCCACGGCATCAGTTCATCGATACGCTTCGCAGGCCAGCGGTTGACGAGCTTCGTCAGCACATCGGCGAGCCAAGCCTGCGGATTGACGCTATTGAGCTTGCAGGTCTCAAGAAGCGACGCCACACATGCCCAGTTTTGCGCCCCCTGATCGTGGCCGGCGAACAGGCTGTTCTTGCGGCTGAGGGCAATCGGGCGGATTGAACGCTCAACGGTATTGGAATCGATTTCGATGCGGCCGTCATCCAGGAACCGGACCAGCCCATCCCATTGGTTCAAGCCGTATTTGATGGCATCGCGCACGGGCGACGACTTGGAGACACGCCCGAGGCAATCCTCGAACCAGGATTTCAACTCCTCGATTTCAGGCCGGGATCGCGCCTGGCGGACGGCATGCCGCTTTTCCGGCGGCAGCCCGCGGATCTCCTCCTCGATCTTGTACAGTTTCTGAATGCGTTCCAATGCCTTCTGAGCGATGGGCGCTGGGCCGTTGGCGGCGATTTCGTAAAATCGCCTGCGCAGGTGAGCCCAGCAATAGGCGAGCGTCACCGGCCCGCCGCCGCGACCGGGGCGAGTGAGGATGTTGTATCCGTCATAGCCATCCACCTGGAGGATGCCGCTGAAGCCCTTCAGCAGCGTCTCCACATATTTGCCGCCGCGCCCCGGCGCGTAAGAGTATGCCACGGCAGGCGGCGCCATACTGCCCCAGGGCCGGTCATCGCAGGCAATGGCCCAGAAGTAGCCAGTCTTGGTTTTGCCGCGGCCCGGATCCAGCACCGGGCAGCGCGTCTCATCGGCGAATAGCTTGTCCCTGCTTTTCAGGATCGCAACGAGGCGGTCATAAAGCGGATCGAGTTCCGCCGCCGCGGCGCCTACCCAGGCCGCCAGGGTCGAGCGGTCGAGCTGAATGCCCTGCCGGGCGAGGATTTGCGCCTGACGGTACAGCGGCAGGTGATCGGCGTATTTCGATACCACGATACCGGCAACCAGTTCTTCCGTGGGAATCCCGCCCTCGACCAGGCGCGGCGGTGCGGGCGCTTGCACGATCGCTTCCTCGCAGTCGCAGCCATATTTGGGACGGCGCGTGACGATGACGCGCAACTGCGCGGGCACCTTGTCCAGGCGCTCGGATTTATCCTCGCCGATCACATGCATGGCCTTGCCGCAGCAAGGGCAGACCGTGCTCTCCGGCTCGATGACCTGCTCGATCCGCGGCAGGTGCGCGGGAAGCGCCCCCCGGTTGGCGCGGCGCTTCTTCGTGCGCTTGCGTTTAAGCTCCCCGTCCTCCTTTTCTTCTTCGGCTTCCGCCTTGGCGCTGGCGGTTTCAAGGTCTTCCAGCGCCAGATTGAGCTGGTCTTCGCTCAGCCGCTCGGATTTGCGGCCGAACTGCGCCCGCCGCAGCTGGGCGATGAGGTGGTGAAGCTTCTCGTTGGCGGCGTTGAGTTCGTCGCGCTCCTTTTTAAGAAGCTGCTTCTCAGCACGCTCCGCCAGAACCATGACGCGCAGGGCGTCAGGATCGCTGGGGAGCATATCGGGCAAGGCGACAGTCATGAGAGCATATCTATCTGATTTGCGGTGTGCTTTCAGCAGGGATTTCCAGTTTTATACTTGATGCCAGCATCTATTGTGTTGCCGTTGGCCGCGTAACCCGCCGCGCGTGGACGCGGGTCCACTCCAAGCCTTCGAGAAGCGCGGACAATTGCGCCGGTGATAGACGCATCACGCCGTCCTCGATCCGCGGCCAGCGGAATTTGCCGTCCTCCAGCCGTTTGATCAGCAGGCATACGCCAGTGCCATCCCAAAACAGCAGTTTTATTCTGTCAGCCCGCTTCGACCGGAACACGTAAATCACCCCGGAAAAAGGATCGGCTTTGAACTCAGCTTCCACGATTGCAGCAAGCCCCATGACACCCTTGCGGAAATCGACGGGCTTCGTGGCGATCAGCACCCGCACATTGGTTGGCGGCACGATCATGAGACGCCCTTCACCGCGCGCAGCACAACGGCCAAAACCTTGCCGTCAACGCCGCCATGCAGGCGGACGGTTGCGCCGCCAAGCACGATTTCGATCAAGCCAGCGCTGCACACCGGCACCGCAACGGCAGGCGCCTCAACCGGAGCCCCGGCTGGACGCTCATGGGCGATCATCACCGGCGCAAACGCTGGCGGTCCGGCGGCGCCGGGCGCTCCGCTGCGTTGCTGCCGGGCTGCCTCGCGCCTGCGAAACCCGTTGCGCCAGGCGAACAGTTGCTGCGGCCGCAGACCGTGGCGGCGCGCCACCTCCGAGATCACGACCCCATCCTCGCAGCTCTCCGCGACGATGGCCAGCTTCGCTTCGTCCGTCCAATCCCACCGGCGTTCAACGCCGGTGATGACCTCGGCCCGCGCCCCTCGCGAGGCCTCGGTGTTAAATCTACGGTCAACTTTATGGTCAAATCGATGGGTGCTCATGGACACGCATCATGCCCGCGTGCACGGCGGTGCGGAAGATGGGGTCAGAGCACCGCTTA
>CAWCWQ010000134.1:0-4347 GCA_963799145.1 uncultured Acidobacteriaceae bacterium
TGTCTGGCCAGACCGTGGGCCTGCGATTGAAGCCCGACACATACCAGGAGTTCATGCGCGACGGAATTCCCCTCGTGCAGTCATTCGAGATCAAGCCCAATACGGCGTCGGTGCGCGCCATTGTGGTGGATGAAAACTCGGGCCGGATGGGCTCGGTCACCGTGCCCGTCGCCGCGCTTGCTTTAGCGCCCTGATGCGGCGGCCGAAACCGGACCGGGAGCGCGCTTGAGAAACGCGGGCTCTCGGTCAGACAAGGCTGGCGCGGGGCAGCTGGAAGACAATTCGGGCGCAGACTCGTCTCTTCCAGCGAGCGGGAGCACCCGTCTATAGTAGAAGCTCCAAACCTCGAATCTCGGCTTTCCGTTTCGGCGGAACGGCCGCGCGGTTGGGAAATCGCTGTTCATTGAGAGAGGGGATTCAAAGGCATGCACTTTACTCGCCGAGACTTCGCCAAGCTAGGCGCGCTGGGCCTGGCCGCCCACTTCGTTCCGGCTCTCAGCGCACAGAACTCCGCAACCGGCGTCATGAACCCCTCGCCCTCCGCGCCGGATTCCCCCGCGGGGCGCAAGATCGGCTATGCCGTTATCGGGCTGGGCCGAATCGCCAGCCACTTTATGCCCGGCGCGCTGGGTACCACCAACTCGACGATCACGGGGCTGGTCAGCGGCCACCGCGACAAGGCAGAGCGCATCGCCGCCCAGTACGGTGTCCCTTCAAACTCCATCTACAGCTACGAGAACTTCGACGAGATCGCCCACAACCCGGCCATCGACGCCGTCTATGTGGCGCTGCCCAACTCCATGCACGCCGAGTTCACCATCCGCGCAGCCAAGGCCGGCAAGCACGTGCTCTGCGAGAAGCCGATGAGCGTCAGCGTGGCCGAAGCCGAGGCCATGATTGCCGCTTGCAAGGCCGCCAGCGTCAAGCTCATGATCGCCTACCGCTGCCTCTACGAGCCCACCAACCTAAGAGCCGTCAAGCTGATTCGTGACGGCGCACTTGGCCAGGTCCAGGCCATCGAGAGCGCATTTGGCTACAACAGCGGTCCGGGCGAGTGGCGGCTCAACAAAAAGCTGGCCGGCGGCGGTCCGCTCTTTGACGTCGGCATCTATTCGCTCAACGCCTGCCGTTACCTTACCGGCGAAGAGCCCGACCACTTCGCGGCCTTTGCCTCCACTGTGGATCACGATGGCCGCTTCAACGAGGTTGAGGAGAACCTCTCCTGGACCATGCGCTTCCCCTCCGGCATTGTGGCCAGTTGCAACACCACCTATGGCGCTGCCATGAACGGTCACTATTGCGTGCATGGTTCGAAAGGCTGGCTCGAAGCCAGCCCTGCCTTCAACTACGATGGTCTCCGCCTGCGCGGCGAGTTTTCCGGCACAACGATCGACGAACCCAACCCGGCTCGCGATCCCTCGCACTTCGTGGCCGAAGCCGCGCACTTCTCCCGAAACATCCTTGAAGGGTCGGAACCGAGAGCGTCGGGCGAGGAAGGCCTGCGCGACATGCGCCATATCATTGAAATCTACCGGTCTGCCGGGATTGCTATCTGACACTTCTGCGCGAAGCTCAGCGGTATGCAAAAGCACGAGAAGGCTACGATCAAGGCGTTCGTTATCGAGGAAAAGCAGAAGCATTTCCTCTCCTGCATCGCGCATCCAGAGGACCGTTGGCTATTCACTGGCGAGTTGGCCAACTTCCAGTGGTTTGACCGGAGGTTTGTCGCCCCGATTCCCTGGAAGGTCAATCCAGCCTTTTCGGCACTTGGGCAGCATCTTGCAGGAATCAGTAATCTTTCTTACCTTCTGCGCTCAAAGGGAGGGAGAGAGAGTTGCTGGGTGATTTCCAGCAACTCGCAAATTGACGGCCAGGAGATGAGCTTGGGATCCGCCCTCGATGCTGTGGTCGAAAGCGATTGGGGTACAATCCTGTCCATTGTTCCCGGCAAAGTCGCATATTTCAAAGGAGTGGGCGACGCCCTCCTCCTCGCCCGATGATCTCAGAATCCGGCTGGATTAACGCAGCTGGCGGATTCTGCCTCCGGCCCTACTCCAGCCCCAGAATCCGCCGATTTCTCCCTTCATCGGCGCCGCCGCCGGCAAATTCGTCGAAGGCCCGATCCGTCACGCGAACGATGTGGTCGCGAACGAACCGCGCCCCCTCCGCCGCGCCGTCTTCCGGATGCTTCAGGCAGCACTCCCACTCCACCACCGCCCAGCCTGGATAGTCGTACTCGGCCATCTTCGAGAAGATGGACCGGAAATCGATCTGCCCATCGCCCAGCGAACGGAACCGCCCTGGCCGGTCAATCCAATCCTGATAGCCGCCATACACGCCCGACCGTCCGCTCGGCCGGTACTCCGCGTCCTTCGCATGGAAGGCCCGCACCCGCTCGTGGTAGAGATCGAGGAAGGCAAGATAATCCATCTGCTGGAGAATCATGTGGCTGGGATCGTAGAGAATATTGGCGCGCTCGTGCCCGCCGACCACATCGAGGAATCTCTCGAAGGTCGCTCCATCGTGCAGGTCCTCGCCAGGATGCAACTCGAAGCAAACGTCCACGCCGGCCTCGTCAAAGGCCCGCAGGATCGGCAGCCAGCGCCGCCCCAGCTCCGCGAAAGCCTCGTCGATCAGTCCCTCCGGGCGTTGTGGCCACGGGTAAAAATAAGGCCAAGCCAGCGCCCCTGAAAATGTGGCGTGCGCGCTCAGGCCAAGATTCCTGCTGGCCTTTGCCGCCCGGCGCATTTGTTCCACTGCCCAGGCTTGCCGTCCCTTCAAGTCTTCCGCGAACTCTATTGGCGCAAAGCCTTGAAACAACACATCGGATGCCGCATGACTTGCGACCAACTGGCCTTGCAAATGTGTCGAAAGCTCGGTAATCGCAATCCCCGCCTGTCCCACTGAGCCAGTCACTTCGTCGCAGTAGCTTTGGCTCTCGGCGGCAAGTTTCAAATCGAAGAGGCGGCGATCCCAAGTGGGAATCTGAACCCCGGTAAAGCCCAGCCCCGCCGCCCATTCGGCCATCCCCTTGAGCGTGTTGAACGGCGCCGCATCCCCCGCGAATTGCGCCAGGAATATCCCCGGCCCCTTGATCGTCTTCATGATTTCCCTCCCACGAAGTCCCTGCCGCTCAAAACTCAACCCAGCCAGCAAAACGATTGCTCTCGATGGCCCTCTCGATAAACCGCATCCCGCGCACACCGGCTTGAATCCCGGGCAGCGTCGGCGGCAGCGGGTTCGCGTGGCCCTGCCCCCAGGCAATCAACGCGTCGGCAAACTCGCGATAGAGCACGGCAAAGGCCTCGACAAACCCCTCGGGATGCCCGCTAGGCAGCCGCGCAACCGCCCGCGCATCCGCGCTCAGATAGCTCCCGGCCGCATGGCGAATCTCCTCCAGCCCGTCCAGCCACTTCACGCGCAGCCGGTTTGGATCCTCCTGCCGCCAGTCGATCGATCCCTTCTCGCCATAAACGCGAAGCCTTAGGCCGTTACCCTCGCCAGTGGCCACCTGCGACACCATCAGAGCCCCGCTCGCGCCATTCTCCAACCTGAGAAGCGCGTTGCAATCGTCGTCCAGCACCCGCCCGGGCACCACCGAGCGTAGCGCCGCATTCAGGCTGGTCACATGCAGGCCCGTCACATACTCAACCAGATGGAAGGCGTGGGCGCCGATGTCGCCGATGCAGCCGCCCGGTCCGTTGAGCGCCGGATCGGAGCGCCACGCCGCCTGCTTCTGCCCCGTCTTCTCTAGCGGCGTACTCAACCACCCCTGCAAATACTCGACGGCAATCTTGCGAATCTCGCCCAACCGCCCGCTCGCGCAGATCGCCCGCGCCTCCCGCACCAGTGAATAGCCTGCATAGGTATGTGTCAGCGCGTAGGGCAGCCCGGTGCGACTAACAGCAGCCTCCAAGACCAGCGCCTCGTCATAGGTGGCCGTGGCCGGCTTGTCGCTCACCACCGCAAACCCCGCCTCAAGCGCGGCCTTGGCCACCGGCAGGTGCAGATAATTCGGCGTGGCGATGACCACAAAGTCGATTCCATCCGGCCTCCGCCGCTCCGCCGACAGCATCTCCCGGTAGCCGGCATACGACCTGCCGGGATCGATCCCGAAGGCCTCGCCCGCCACCCGCGATCGCTCAGCCGACTGAGAGAACGCCCCCGCCACCATCGCGATCCGTCCGTCCAGCTCGGCGGCCATCTTGTGCACCGGGCCGATGAAGGCTCCCGGCCCGCCGCCCACCAATCCCATGCGCAACCTATTCTCCGCCGCCATCGATTCCCTTTCCTAGCCACGAGCAATCAACGCGCTAGCTGTTGCCCCGTGCGCTCGATTGCCCCATC
>CAWCWQ010000135.1:0-19374 GCA_963799145.1 uncultured Acidobacteriaceae bacterium
CCAGCGCCGGGCGGGGAGGAAGTGTTCATTCTTTGCCGCAGCGCGCAGCGCCAACCGAAGGAGCAAGCCATGCGCGATCGCTTCGAGCGGCGCGATTGGATGAAGTTATCGGAGGGATGTTATCTGCTGCGCAGTAACGTGACCGACTGGAGCGGGGAAGAACTCTGGCGTGCTTACATCCAACCGACTGAAGCCGAGGAGGCGTTTCGACTCCACAAGAGCGACCTGGCGATGCGGCCCGTCTGGCACCGGAAAGAGCAACGCGCGCAAGCCCACATCCTGGTTTGCTTTCTGGCTTACGCGCTGTGGAAGACGCTGGGCCAGTGGTGCAAGCGCGCCGGCCTCGGCGACGAACCGCGCAAGATCTTCACCGAACTGGAGCAAATCTCCCTGGTCAATGCCGTGCTGCCCACGCGGACCGGAATCTCCATCCGCAAGCGCTGTGTCAGCCGTCCCACTGACCATCAGGCAATCCTGCTGCAACGCCTCAGTCTGCAGATCCCCACCCGCCTCGAATTTGCAGACTTGTAGTGAAGACTTCGACATGTCCCCATTGAAAACAAAACACTTACCGTTCCAACTGCGGAAGCTGGGCTAGGGTGGGCTAGCACAAGCTCGGATGTATTTTCTTATTCTTCAATAACGTACGTTCTTGTTTCTTCCTAGAACGGCTGCGCTCCAGTGATTACGGGGTTGTGCCGGCATTCGACGCTCTTGCCTGCGAGGCAGGCCGTTTCACCTCCGCCTCGCGCGCCAGGACGCGGCGGTTGAACTCGTGAATCACGCGCGCCACGTAGGCCGTAGTCTCCTGGTAGGGCGGAATGCCGCGATACTTGTCAACCGCGGCGGTGCCAGCGTTGTAGGCCGCCAGCGCCAGGGCCAGATTGTCGTGGTAGCGGACCAGCAGCGCATCCAGATAAGTCGATCCGCCGCGCACGTTCTCGCTCGGCTCAAAGCTGTCTTGCACGCCCAGGCCGGCGGCAGTGGACGGCATCAACTGCATCAGGCCGCGGGCTCCCGTCCGGCTCACGGCGCGGGCATTGCCGCCGCTCTCGGCCTTCACCAAGCTGGCCAGCAGGTCCACATCCAGATTGTGCTCATGACCGGCCTTGGCCAGCATCTCGCGCAGGTCCGCCGGGCTGAGCCGGGCATCTCCATTAGTCGCCCCGGTGCGTGCAGGCGACTCCTGGGCGGAGCCAGGCGTCATGGGCGGATCGGGTACCCGCTCCACCCCCGCGATCTCCTCCGGTGCCATTTCGAGGTAGTTGTCCTCGCTTGCGTTCAGAAACAGCCGGACGCGGCCATCGGCTTCGATGTGATGGTCGCAACTGACCTCAAACCCGTTGCGCAGGGTCACGAGTTCGCCCGCCTGGGCGCAAACTGAGAACGCCGCCATCCCAGCAACGGCTGCAAAGGTCGCACCCGACGCACGAATTCTGAGCCAATCCCTCAACGGCTTGCACTCCAATGGCCGCGGCCCGCGCCTCTCGCCGCAACGAATCTCTCCACAATCCGCAAAGCCCCTTATAGATTCTGCCCGCCTTGCGCCGCGCTAAACTTGCGGAGCGTCAACCGCGGCAGCAACTTTCTTCACGGCAGCTTCCAGCACCACGGCTACCCCGTCCTCATCGTTCGGCGGAGCCTGCTTCCAGCCGCGCATCCTGGCCATAACGCGCAACTCAGCGGCCGCATTGCCCATCATCACGCCTTGGCCAGCCCACTCCAGCATCTCCACGTCGTTCCAGTTGTCGCCGATGGCCATCGTCTCGCGGCGATTCACGCCTAGCCGGGCGGCCAGCCTCTCCAGCGCCCAGCCCTTCGAGACCCCCTTGGGCAGCAGGTCCAGAATCGACAAATCGCGGCCCGGATATTCGGTCCTCATGCATCCGCAGCTATCGCCCCACTCGCTGCCCCTGACCGCTTTCTCAGCCTCTCTCATCCTTGCCAGGCTTCCCGCCGCCATGCCTTGAATCGGGTCTTCGCCGTCGGCCAGCGCACGTTCGAGCGGCTTGACCACCTCAATGGAGTTTCGATTGGCCTCCACCCACAGTGCGATTCTTCCGTGAACCAGATCCAGATCTTCCACAACCAGCTCGCCGCGCCCCGGCCTGTCGAACGTAAAGACGATCGCTCCAAACGGCCTGAGCAGCCCGCACAGCCCGCGCGCCACCCGCGCCTCCATCTGGCGGCTGTCGATGGATTCGCCACCGAGCGTCCGGATCACTGCACCATTGGACGCGACGATGGGCGTATCCGCTCGCAGGCCCAGCCCTTCCAGCAGCGGCGCCGCATACGCCGCGCGCCGGCCGGTCGCGATGGCCACCGCGATCCCCGCCTCCTGCGCTGCCTTGAGCGCCCGCCCCGTGCGCCGGCTTATCTCCCGCCCAAGCGTCGGCAGCAGCGTTCCATCCATGTCGATTGCCACCAGCCGAACGGGAGGGTGCATGCCTCAAGTGTACCGGCCCCCTGCGGTGGGGCTGATGGTGAGTCCAATCGAGCTTGAATTCTCCGGGCAGCGGCTTCGCGGAAACGAAAAGGCGGACTCGAAGGGTTTTGAAGCCAGGGCACGACTTCAGTCGTGCCGCTCGCCCTGAGTCAAGTAGATGCCCCAACTCTTCTCGATTATGAATGGCAAAACGGACGTTCAACGCCAATATCCGTCTACCCCCCAGCCCCATTGACGGCTCATCGCCTGCTTGCCGAATAAGCGGATGAAGACCGGCGGTGACGCTTGGTTCAGCGGCTGCCATGCAATGCCGGACAAAGCCGCTGGGAGGGGGATTCTTGTCGCGTCCGTAAATCGACTGCCCGCGCGGCTTACGATCACCCCGTCAACAAACCAAGTCTTATCCGCTCGGTCCAGATATTCCACATTGACGAGTTTAGGATGCATGGGCTTGACGATGGGGTACAAGCTTGGGGAAATTGCTATGTATTTGGACTGATCTATGCCGGCCGCGATGGCCCGTATCTCTTGCCGAGCATATTCATAAGAGGCGTGGTTTTCATATCTCTGCACCAATTCGACCAGTATCTCCGGAACTGCACAAAGAACCCCTGCTCCAATCAGGACCAGCGGCAATCGTACTCGTCGAAGCAACTCGGCGGCAGGGGTTCGAGATATCAGGAGGAAGATCGGAATCAGCGCTCGATCGAGCGCATAGTAGTTATTCTGGCGTGGAAAGAGCAGCACGGGTACGAAGAACAATCCAATCGCGAACCCGCCAACGATCCGGCTTTGTATCTTGATGTGCGAACTGGCCGGCTGGAGCAATACCCAGGCCACATAAGGCACGGCGATAGCGAGGCACGCCGGCAAAGACGAAGCCAAAGTAAAAGAAAGTAACGAAGAACTTAGAAATGCGTGCCGCCACTGCATTAGATAGAACGGCCAAAGCATCCGATTCCCATCGATGTTGCGCAGCACCCCAGCGCCACTGTTTCTACCGAGGGCATGCTCGGAGAAACGCCGAAGCGCGTCGTGATCGCACGCGAAGAGAAGAAAAGCCGCACACGCGCAGACGATCGCGAACAATAACCACCCGCAGCTCAGCAGGCGAACGCGGGCGATGCCAGAACGCGCGAGACTGGGCGACTCCGGCTGGTCGGTCATCAGGAGAAGCGACACGATCGTGAGCGTTATTAGGCCGGCAAACGGACTCGCTAAGAAAACTAGCGCGGAGGCGCCAACGGCGGCAATGGAACGCCAAGCCCATCCTCTCGCCTTTCGCCACAGCAACAATACCATTACGCTCAATGCATAGCCGAGGATCTCCGGGCGATCGCTCGACATGAAAACTCCACCGGCCGGCGCGGCGATGCCGATAATCGCGGCACTCAGCAGACGATCGCGCCTTTGCTCAAGAGCGGGCATGAGCAGGTACAACGTTAGAGACGACGCGGCAATCGCCAAAAACAGGTCAAAGTAGGCACTTGAATACGGCCCGATACCAAAACTCAATCCCCATAAACCGTATAAGAGCGGGTAAAACGGCGGATACGACGAGAAGATCCGAGGGGTCGGATCGCCATCGAAAAAAGGTGCTGGAATCGACTTGAACCCCTGGCCGAGAGCCAGGTTAGATCCTGCGTCTTTGAAAATGAAAACGTCTGTTCCCCCAAAAGGAGGAGCGAGCAAGGCATAAACAAGGATCCACGTTGCGGCAAGAGCGCAATAAATCACTATCTCCAGCCGGTATTTCCTCATGCTGGCGGTCATTAGGAAACTGCGCGCGGCAGTGTTGTCACGTCACCGACCCGCTTTCAAGTTTAGCGAGCAAGTTGGCCAAGCTCATGTGCACGCCCTTGTCCCAGCCGTCTACGTCCTTAGCCGGCAATTCGGGAGCCCCGTTATTGAGTCTTCATCGAAAACATCTTGAAAGCCCGTTTTTCCAATTTGCTTTCCTGGCGGCAGCAGAATATACCCCCGAGCGCCGGGCGCGCAATCCATACTCTCTTCCAATACAAGATGAGCCTGAAGGATGGATTTGATTCCAATACAAGATGAGCCTGAAGGGTTAGTCGTGCTGGGGAGTGAATGTCAGCGTGCATCAGGCAGAGAAGTTGAGTTTGGAAGGGATTCGCCGGCTCGTCGAGGCCAGCGAGGAAATCCGGTTTAAGGGTGCAAATCGCGGCCAGGTTTATGGCTGGGTAGAGCGCGTTCTGGTCGAGCATGAGTACGCGCAGCAGGGTAAGGTGGGGCGCGGCCTGTTGCGGCGCTACATCGAGAAGATGACCGGGCTGAGCCGGGCGCAGGTCACACGGCTGATCGCCCGCTACGCAGCCAGTGGCCAAGTCCGGCCGGCAGTCTATCGGCGGCGGCGTTTCCCGGAGCGGTTCACGCGGGCCGACATCGAACTGCTGGCCTCGGTCGACGAGGCGCATGAGACCCTAAGCGGGCCGGCCACGCGGCGCATTTTCGAGCGCGAGGTCCAGCTCTACGGCCGACAGCAGTACGCGCGGCTGGCAACCATCTCCGTAGCTCATCTGTACAACCTGCGCCGCAGCCAGCGCTACCGCGAGCGGCGCTTGAACTACACCAAAACGCGGCCCACGACGGTGGCCATCGGCGAGCGGCGCAAGCCCGAACCCTGCGGACAACCTGGCTATCTGCGTCTCGATACGGTGCATCAGGGCGACACGGCAGAAGCCAAGGGTGTCTATCACATCAACGCCGTCGATGAGGTCACGCAGTGGCAGATCGCCGGGGCCACGCCCCGTATCAGCGAGCTGTATCTGGTGCCCCTGCTGAAAGGCATACTGCGCCAGTTTCCGTTTCGCATCCTCGGCTTCCACACCGACAACGGAAGCGAGTTCATCAACCGCACCGTCGCCGAACTGCTCAACAAACTGCTCATCGAGCAGACCAAAAGCCGTCCCCGGCAATCAGGCGACAACGGCCTGATCGAGACCAAAAACGGCGCCATCATTCGTAAGCACATGGGCTATGGATACATCGACGCCAGCCACGCCGACCGCATCAACAGCTTCTATCGGGAGTTTCTGAATCCTTATCTGAACTACCATCGCCCCTGCGCCCAAGCCGATGTCGAGATCGACCAGAGAGGCCGCAAACGGGTTCGCTACAAGCGCTATCAGACTCCACTCGAAACTCTGCTGGCGCTCGATTCGCCGGCTCAGTACCTGCGCCAGGGACTCAGCATCAATGCTCTCAAGCGCATCGCCGCCGCACGCAGCGATACCGATGCCGCGCGGCGCATGCAACAGGCAAAGGCCACGCTCTTCGATCAACTCCGGCTCAATGCCTGAACCCGCCTCTGCCACCTGCCTGCGGCCCGCGCGCGCGTCGGATAGGACCCTTGCCGATTCGCGCGAGGGGAGGGTGGGCGCGCTCGATCGGCAACCCATCCGACGCGCGCGCTAACATGAATTCAATCGCAAAACGAAAGGAAACCCCACTTCGCTAACCCTTCGCTTCCTTCAGGCTCATCCTTCGATTGGAAAAGACTCAAAGTCACTGGACGGCAGCAGGGCATTCCCTACCCGCCGCCGACGGCGGATAGAGCGAAGCCACCGGCGATCTACAGGCCGCCCTTGAGCACTTCAAGTCCGGCGCGGGAGACCTGGACGTCGTCCTCGGACTTGCCGCCGCTGAAGGCGACGATCGCGTAGCCCGTCTTGACGCGGGCAATTACGCCGCCCTGCCAGCCGAATTCGCCGGTCATCGGCGGCCGCTTGGCGGTACCGCTGTTCTCCAGCGTGTCGGCCATCTCGGCGGCCTTGGCGTAGGCGATTCCCAGCAGATTGTTGCCCTTTTCGGTGGCCGAAGGCAGGTCTTTCATCCGGCCCACGACCGCCGCCTTCGAAGTCCAGCCCTGAATTGTGTCGCCCTGGGCATAAGACACCACTGCCACTCCGGTGATCTTGAGTTCGGCGGCTCGGTTCTTCATGGCCGCGAGCGCGGCTTCGGCCAGGGCATCGAACTTCTTCGCGCTGACGGGTTTGGGAGCTTTCGCCGCGCGGGCAAGTCCTCCACCGGCGGCCAGCCCCACTGCAAGAAGCGTTCCAATCGCAAGCATTAGCGTCCTCATTTCGCCTTTCTCCGATAAACAAGATATAGAACAAGTTAGCGAATCTCTCCAAATCGAGCTGCGCTGTGGGATTCCCGTGTTCCGAAGGAGCGCATCGGCGGCCCTGAGCGCAAGGACGCCCGCCCCCCGGACCTTCGGGATGAGAACCCTATGTATCATAGTTGTAGAGTCGGCGGTTGTGGGGCCCTGGGGAGTTCCTCCGGGGCTTCCACCGTTCGGCGCGGACCTGTGCGGCCGTCGTGGGCCCCGGCTCTTTTTGCACTCGTAAGCTGTCGATCCAGGCGCCTGAAACTTATCATGCCCATCACACACATCACGGTGCGCGGGGCGCGCCAGCACAATCTGCGCGACATCAGTGTGCGCATCCCCCGCAATACGCTCACGGTGGTCACGGGACTCTCCGGCTCGGGCAAGAGTTCGCTGGCCTTCGACACCATCTATGCCGAGGGACAGCGCCGCTACGTGGAGACGCTCTCCGCCTACGCCCGCCAATTCCTCGACCAGATCGAGCGGCCGGATGTGGACTCCATCGAGGGTCTCAGCCCGGCTATCTCCATCGAGCAGAAGACCACCAGCCGCAGTCCCCGCTCTACCGTCGGAACCATTACCGAGATCTACGACTACCTGCGCCTGCTCTACGCTTCGGTGGGCACGCCCCACTGCCCCAACTGCGGCCGGCCCATCTCCCGGCAGACCGCCGATCAGATCGTTCAGCGCATTCTTGAGCTGGGCTGGGGCGAGCGGGTCACCGTGATGGCGCCTATCGTTCGCGGCCGCAAGGGCGAGTTCAAGGAACTGCTAGACCAATTGGATCAGCAAGGCTTTCGCGCCCGCGTCGACGGCGAGCTGTGCGACCTCTCCGAGCCGGTCGTCCTGGACCGCCGCAAGAACCACACCATCGAAGCCGTCATCGACCGCATCCTGCTCAAGCCAACCGCGCCCGGCGCGCCCCCGCAGGCCGGCCGGCAAGCCATCGGTAGAGAAGCGCCTCGACACTGCCATTGCCAAGGCTTTGCAGTTGGCCAACGGCCTCGTTCTGGTTGCCGTTACCGGCGCCGAGGAGCAACTGTTCTCCTCATCCATGGCTTGCCCCGACTGCGGCCTGGACGTGCCCAAGCTGGAGCCGCGCAGCTTCAGCTTCAACTCCGCCTTTGGCGCCTGCCCCGAGTGTCACGGCCTGGGCTCGCTCTACGACCTCGACCCCGCCAAGGTCATCACCGACTGGTCAAAGCCGCTGCTGGATGGAGGACTCGGACCCGGTTCCTCCTCGCAATACCTTCTCAAGCTCATCCATCTGGCTGCGGAGCGCTACAAGATCGACCTGAAGCTGCCCTTCGAGGACCTGCCCCCGCGCCATCAGCACCTTCTCGTCTACG
This sequence comes from uncultured Acidobacteriaceae bacterium, assembly GCA_963799145.1. Taxonomy (GTDB): domain Bacteria; phylum Acidobacteriota; class Terriglobia; order Terriglobales; family Acidobacteriaceae; genus Telmatobacter. The sequence goes on from CAWCWQ010000135.1 coordinate 7,928, forward strand.
GACCGCCCAAAGGCGAAGCCCCGCGCACCGGCTTCCACGGCATTCTCGCCTTCCTCCGCGACATCCATCGACGAGGCCCGCAGCGACGCCTATCGCGACTACATGATGAACTACATGTCGGCCACGCCCTGCCCGGTCTGCCGCGGCAAGCGCCTGCGTCCGGAATCGCTGGCCGTCAAGATCGGCGGCCTCTCCATCGCCGACTTCACCGCCCTGCCGCTCAACCGCGCGCTCTCGGCCGCCATCAACCTCAGCTTCACGGCGCGCGAGTCCCTGGTCGCCGAGCGCATCCGCGGCGAAGTCGTCGAGCGCCTGGAGTTCCTCTGCGCCGTGGGCCTCAACTACCTCTCTCTCGATCGCAACGCCGCCACGCTCTCCGGCGGCGAAGGCCAGCGCATCCGCCTCGCCACGCAGATCGGCTCTCGCCTGCGCGGCGTCCTCTACGTCCTCGACGAGCCTTCGATCGGCCTGCACCAGCGCGACAATAACCGGCTGATCCAGGCCCTCGAGAAACTCCGCGACCTGGGCAACACCGTCCTGGTCGTCGAGCACGACGAAGAGACCATCCGCCACGCCGATTACGTCCTCGACCTCGGCCCCGGCGCGGGCCGGCTGGGCGGCTGCGTCGTCGCCCAGGGCACGCCGGCCGAGATCATGGCCTGCCCCGAATCGCTTACCGGACGCTATCTCTCCGGCGCCGCGACCATGCTGCAGCGCGCCCGACCGCGCCCGCTCACCGGCAAGTGGCTCACCGTCACCGGCGCGCGCGAGCACAACCTGCAGGACGTAACCATCCGCATTCCACTCGGCGTAATGACCGTAGTCACCGGCGTCAGCGGCAGCGGCAAGAGCACGCTCATCAACGACATTCTCTACCGCTCGCTGGCCAAGACCATCTACGGCTCGCGCGAAGAGCCCGGCGCGCACGAATCGCTCACCGGCGCGGAGCAGATCGACAAGGTCGTCCGCATCGACCAGTCGCCCATCGGCCGCACGCCGCGCTCCAACCCGGCCACCTATACGCAGGTCTTTTCGCCCATCCGCGACCTCTTCGCCATGCTGCCCGAAGCCCGCGAGCGCGGCTACAAGCCGGGCCGCTTCAGCTTCAACGTCAGCGGAGGCCGCTGCGAGGCCTGCCAGGGCGACGGCCAGCGGCGCATCGAAATGAACTTCATGCCCGACGTGTACGTCCAGTGCGAGGTGTGCAACGGCCGCCGCTACAACCAGGAAACCCTGGCCGTAAAGTTCCACGGCCACTCCATCGCCGACATTCTCGACCTCACCATTGAAGACGCGCTCCCGGTCCTGGCCGACGTGCCCCAGGTGCGCCAGAAGCTGCAAACCCTGGTCGATGTGGGCCTCGGCTACGTCCACCTGGGCCAGAGCGCCACCACGCTCTCAGGCGGCGAGGCGCAGCGCATGAAGCTGGCCCGCGAGCTATCCAAGCGGCAAACCGGCCGCACACTTTATCTGCTCGACGAGCCTACCACCGGCCTCCACTTCGACGACGTGCGCAAGCTGCTCGAAGTCCTCCATCGCCTGGCCGACCTGGGCAACTCGGTCATCATCATCGAACACAACCTCGACGTGATCCGCAACGCCGACTGGGTTCTCGATCTCGGCCCCGAAGGCGGCGAAGACGGAGGCCGCATCGTCGGCCAGGGCCGCCCTGCCAAGATCGCCGCCACACCTGGCTCCTACACTGGCCAGTTCCTCACCCGTTATTATGCCTCTGCAAACGGCCATCTGGCCGTGCTCGTCTCTGACGACGAGTCCCCCGTCACCCCCCTCGACGACAGTCATCCTGAGCGAGCCCAGCGAGTCGAAGGACCTGCGGTTACGGGCGCCCCAGAACTAGGTGCCCCACATCTCGATTCTGAGACTCGTGAGTCCATCTCACTCCCAATGATCGTCAAGCCTAAACGCGCCCGCCGAGCGACCCCTGCCGAAGAAGACCTTGCTTCGACGCGGGCAAAGGCCGAGCGTCCCGCTCAAGGCGGCGCCACCCTGCCAAACTCCGGTCCCCGCATGAAGAAGACGGGCCTCGCATGAACCAGAACGACAGCTTCGAGCAAGGTTCGGCGCAACCCGCGGAAGACCTCGCCTTGTTGAACGGTACGGGCATCCCAGGCTGCGAAGAAAGGCAGATGGAGCCACCTGAAGTGTCAGGGCACGACTTTAGTCGTGCCGTAGTCGCCCCACAGTCCGCACGGGCTTCAGCCCCTGCGGGAGAAGCTGGCCAGCCCGAAGGAATGGGAGAGCGCGAATCCCAATCGGTGCCCCCTTTCCCAGATCAGTTCGCCCCAGCCGCCCCCCCTGAGCGCCCGCTCTTTCAATCCTTTACCCAGCCCGAGGTCGTTCCCCCCGCGCGCATTCCCCATTTCGGCCATCTGTGCCTTCTGGCTGTACTCGGCATGGGTGGGCTGGCCTGCAGTACGGTACTGGTACTGGCCGCCCTGCGTTTTCGCCTCTTCGGCGTCGCAACATTGGACCAGGCCGGGACAGACGTGCATTACACGCTGGGCAGCACAATCGTTCTTTACCTGGTGACACTGGCCCTCAGCCTTTACGTCTTTCCGCTGTTCTGGAAGAAGAGCTTCTTTGCGGGCGTCCAATGGAACGCGGCGAAGGCCCTGAGCATCCGCTGGCGGCTTTTTATCGTGGGCTGCATCTGTTTTCTGCTCGCCATGCTCGACGAAGTGGTATTGCCCAGCCCGGAAAAGGCGCCCATCGAAGAGATGTTTCGTTCTCCGGGCGCCGCATGGATGATGCTCGCCTTCGGCATTACGCTCGCGCCCTTCTTCGAGGAGATCGCCTTTCGCGGCTTTTTGCTGCCGGCCTTCGCCACGGCCTGGGACTGGGCGATCGAGCAAGGCACCGGCAAGCCAGCCCCCCCACTCGACGAGCACGGCTATCCCCGATGGTCCACCTTCGCCATGGTCGTCGCCTCCTTCTTCACCAGCGTCCTTTTTGCCGCCATGCACGCCGACCAGCAGGGTCATGCGCTGGGGCCGTTCCTACTTCTCATCGTCATCAGCCTGCTTCTTTGCGCCGTGCGCCTGCGCACCCGCTCCGTGGCCGCCAGCGTCGTGGTCCACGCCTCCTACAACTTTCTACTCTTCTCCCTAATGTTTCTCGGCACCGGCGGCTTCCGCCACCTGGACAAGATGTGAAGGGCGGCAACCCGGCGCGGTTACAATCAAATCCGATGACCACCCCCACCCACGCTCAACAACTGCTCTCACTTCTCGCCCACCTCAGCTTCCGGCTCGGCCAGTTCAAGCTCTCCTCCGGCGGCACGAGCGACTACTACGTTGACTGCCGCACCACGACCCTCCACGCCGAGGGCGGCCGCCTCACCGGCCACGCAATACTCGAGTTGCTGGAAAGGAAGGGAATTGAAGCCGAGGCAGTCGGCGGGCTCACCATGGGCGCCGACCCCATCGTCTCCAACGTGGCCACCGCCAGCGCCTGGCGCGCGCTCTCCCGCCCCAGCGCTCCGCTGCTCCACGGCTTCCTCGTCCGCAAGGCCGAGAAGGCCCACGGCACCGGCCGCCGCATCGAGGGCTTCAGCCGCCCCGGCGCGCGCGTGGTCATTGTAGACGACGCCTCCACTACCGGCGCATCGATGCTCACCGCCATCGAAGCTGTTCGCGAAGCCGGAATGATCGTCGCAGCAGTCGTCTGCATCGTCGAGCGCGAAGAGGCGAACGGCCGCCCCGCCGTCGAGGTGGCCGCGGCCGGCGCGCCCTTCTTCAGCCTCTTCACGGCCGCCGAAGTCCGCGCCGAACACATTCGCCAGCAAGGGGCGGAATGAACATCGGCCTGCCGACTCGCCGACTTGTTGATCCCTGACCCCTGATCTCTGTTTTATGGACCTCTACGAGAAAATCCGCGGCCTTCCCACTCAGCCCGGCGTTTACCTCTACAAGAACGCCGAGGGCGAGGTGATTTACGTAGGCAAGGCCAACAACCTGCGCTCCCGCGTTCGCTCTTATCTGCTGGAGGCCTCGCAGGCCAACGCCAAAACCGGCTCGCTGATGCGCGAGGCCGTCGATCTCGAATACATTTTGGTCGCCAATGAGTCCGAGGCCCTGGCGCTCGAGACCAACCTCATCAAGCAGCGCCAGCCCGCGCTTCAACATCCTGCTCAAGGACGACAAGAGCTACCCCTACGTCAAACTCACCCTCGCCGACCGCTTTCCCAAAGTCTTCGTCACCCGCCGCCTGCTCAAGGACGGCGCGGCCTACTACGGCCCCTACTTTCCCGGCAGCCTGGCCTGGCGCGTCGTCGAGCTCATCCATCGCAGCTTTCTCATTCCCAGTTGCAAGGTCGATCTCTCGCGCTACCATCCCCGCGCCTGCCTGCAGTACTACATTCATCGCTGCCTAGGCCCTTGCGTGGAGGGCCTCACCACGCCCGAGACTTTACAAGCAGGCCGTCCGCGACGCGCAGCTCTTCCTCGAAGGCCGCCACGGGGAACTCGAGCGTTCTCTTACGGCCCGCATGATGGAAGCCGCTCAGGCCGAGCTGTTCGAAGCCGCCGCCTGCCTCCGCGACCAGCTTTCAACCGCCCATCAGCTCCAGGAGAAGCAGCGCGCCGCCACCGCCGAGATGGACGACGATGCAGACGTCTTCGGCTATCACTTCGAGGCCGGCTCGCTCGCCGTCAACCTCTTCCACGTCCGCGCCGGCAAGATCGTCGACCGCCGCGAGTTCTTCTGGGAAGACCTGCCTGACCTGCGCGAAACCGCCGCACAGGAAGACTCCACCCCGCCACAAGAGATGTGTGCCCCAGGTCTCGCTTCTGAGACCTCGGAACCACACCCGGAATCCCCTTTCCACGCAGCCCAACTCTTCTCCGCCCTCCTCAAGCAGCTCTACATCGACCAGCACTACGTCCCGCGCTCCATCCTTCTCCCGGTCGACTTCGACGACCGCGAAGTCCTCGCCGCCCTGCTCACCCAGCGCATCGGCCATCGCATCGAAATCGCCGTCCCCCAGCGCGGAGAGAAGCGCTCCCTCGTCGATCTTGCCGGCCAGAACGCCAAGCAGTCCTACATTCAACGCTTCCGCGTCCTCGAGCCATCGCGCAAGGCTATTCAGGAGGCCCTCGCCGACGCCCTCATGCTCCCCGAGCTGCCCCGCCGCATCGAGTGCTTTGACATCTCGCACATCCAGGGCGCCGAGACCGTAGCCTCGCTGGTTGTCTGGGAAGACGGCAAGATGAACAAGCAGGCCTATCGCAAGTTCAAGGTCATGACCGTACTGGGCGTCGACGATTTCGCCTCCATGCGCGAGGTCGTGCACCGCCGCTACCGCCGGATTCTCGATAACACCAAAGACCACACCGCCTTGAAAGGGCAGGGTGCCCCAGGTCCCGATTCTGGGACCTGGGAAAGCACAAATGCTAACCAGGGAACACGGGCTTTGAAAGGGCACGACTTCAGTCGTGCCGAAAACGCTCCAAATGAGGAGGGGGCTTCAGCCCCTGCGGAAAGAACCTCAAAGGAGCCCAAAACCCTTCCCTCGCTGATCCTCATCGATGGCGGTATGGGCCAGCTCCACGCCGCCGCCGAGGCCCTCGAATCCCTCGACTTCGCCTCCGCCGGTCTCGCCCTGCCGCCGCTGGCCTCCATCGCCAAGCGCGAAGAGGTCATCTACCTCTACGGCAACGAGCAGGAGCCTATCGTCCTCGACCGCCGCTCGCCCGTCCTGCATCTGGTCCAGCTCATCCGCGACGAGAGCCACCGCTTCGCCGTCGGCTATCATCGCCAGCGCCGAGCCATGCGCGACCGCGACTCCGAGCTGCTGAGCATCCCCGGAGTAGGTCCCCAAACCCGCCAGCGGCTCCTAACTCACTTCGGCAGCCTCCGCGATGTCCAGCAAGCCACCGCCGAATCCCTCGCCGCGGTTGTCCCCCGCAAGACCGCCGAAGCCATCTGGCGGCATTTTCACACCCCCCAGCCCTCAGCCTGACCCATGCCTATTGCCCTCAAAGGGCATTTTGAAACCGCCGATCAACCGCATTTCGGTCGAGGCAATTCCAGCTCCTGGCCGAAAAAACTCATTCCGCAATCGAAGCCCGAGTGGCTTCCGGCAAAGTCCACGAGGCCTGCTTTCAAGACCTTGGCAACCCGACAAGTGATCAATATTGCTCACTTTGCCGATAGTTCCTCTTGCACAACCATCCTGGCTCAGGAAAGAGGAAGGTGATTATGAGAAAACATGCAGCACTCGTTGCAATCGCAGTCTCCATCACCTTCGCTGCCGCGCAGGCAGCTGCTTCTTCCCTGGTTCCCACCTCCGGCGGAGCCAGGAATAGTTCCAGACCGGGAGGACAGACAAAGCTCGTCACGCCCGCTCCTGCTCCGGCATCCGACCCTCATCCTCCCGCCGGGGATCATACCTTCCAGGTGAACGACGCAAAGGGATTGCTGTTGACATGTATCGCGCCACAAATCGATACCGACCCCAATACCGACATATTCAACAGCTGCGCCTTGGCGCCAGGCCGGACACTGGACGATGCGATGCATACGTTTATCCAGGCCATCCACCTTTTGCAGAATGAGCAAGCGAAGGAACGTGCCGAGTGGAACAAAGGCCACGAAGAGGAATTGGTCCAGAAGCCCGCGCAGAAATAGTGAAACGGGTACCCGCCCGCCAAGATATCGGATGGATAATCGCCTTTTGCTGCGCCTGATCGTCTTGCCATTCCTCTAACGAGAGAGACGACAGCCACCGCTTGGCCGTCGTCAGCGGTCGCCAGCGCCGCGCCATGCGCGACCGCAACTCTGGGCTGCTGACCGTCCCAGGCTTATGCCCCCGAACCCGCCAGCGGCTCCTAACTCACTTCGGCAGCCTCCGCGATGTCCAGCAAGCCACTGCCGAATCCCTCGCCGCCGTAGTCCCCCGCAAGACCGCCGAAGCCATCTGGCGGCATTTCCACGAGATCCAAACGGCAACTTGAATCAGTGCAATCGCAGGAGCATCTCTCGTCACGTCGTTCATGCCACTGTCTTGCGCCGCCGGCATCCACGCCAGCACAAGACCGCAATAAAGAGCTAATCTGTTGGGTTCAACGTCGGAGGCTCAAGATGAAGTTTGGAATCCATTCCCTTCTGTTTCGTGAGACGTTTCTGGAGAAGGACCTTCCCTTGCTCGACAAGGTGAAGCAGATGGGCTTCGATGCCGTGGAGATCATTCCCTTCGACCCGGATGGCTTTCCGGCCGCCAAGGTACGGCGCGCGGCGGCGGACCTGGGTCTGATCGTCAACACGGGCTACGGGATGCCGGCCGACGCAAACATCATCTCGCCGGATGCCGCTATCCGCCGGCATGGCGTCGAGTTCTCAAAGCGGCTCATCGACCTGAGCAACGAGGCCGGCGCGCAAATCTTCGGCGGCATGGTCTATTGCGGCTGGGGCTATCTCACGGGCCGCATGAGGACGGAGGAAGAATGGAAGTGGGGCGTCGAGAATTACCGCGCCATCGCGGAGTATGCCGCTTCAACCTCCGGCCTGATCCTGGGAATTGAGCCCGTAAACCGCTTTGAATCGCACTTCATCAATACCGCGCGGGACGCGGTGCGCTTCATCGATGAGGTGGGCATGACAAACGTGAGGGTGCACCTTGACACCTTTCACATGATTCGCGAGGAAGACAACATTCGCGCGGCGGTGCGCGAGGCCGGTCCCCGGCTTGGCTACGTCCATGCCTGCGAGAACCAGCGCGGAATTCCCGGCCGCGGGCTCATGCCGTGGGTGGAGTTCTTCACATCGCTGCGGGAGGTTGGTTACGACGGCTGCGTGACCATCGAGTCGTTCGACCCGGAGATGGCTTCCATTGCAAAACTCTGCTGCATCTGGCGCAAGCTGGCGGATTCACCGGAGCAGCTCGCGACCGAGGGCCTCGGATTCCTGCGCGGCGTGCATGAAGTGGTCAGCCTGGCAAAGCGAGTCAGCCTGATTCGATCACCCCGGCATCGTCCTGCCGCGGCACCAAGCGTTGGGCGGGATCATTACGCCGCAGTAATTCCGCAGGTCAGGGAATCAAGGATTCGTATCCAGTCCGACAGCCTTGGCCAGGCGCGCCTGCCGGTCGTCGAAGGTCCAGAAGCGCTCGGCCCTCAACTCCAGCGCACAGGCCACGTGCAGTGAATCCAGGGTACGGACGCCGAGCTTCGGACCATGCTTGCGAGCAAGATCGATGCTGGTCTCCCAGGTGCTCTTTGGAAGTTCGACTGGAACCCAGACTCCTGCTGCATAGTCCTGTTGAAATTCGTTCCACACCCGTGCAGCCGCAACCTGAGTAAGCTTCTTGTAAAAGACATGAAGGTAAATGCCGTGCGCTAGCTCTGCACAATGGAATGGCGTGATCCAAATTGATGGGTGGGTTAAAATTCGCCGAAGAAACTCGGTGACGTGCGAGTCCTGCACATACGGAGAAACCAAGAAACTGCTGTCTGCGTAGACGGTCAATAGCGGCTCTTCTCTCTCTCCTCAATTAGAAGGTCAGCGCCTGGCAGAATCCGGTTCCCAAAGTTTCGTTTCAATCGTGCGGCAAAGTCCGGCCACACAACAGGCTGAAGTCTTGGCGACTCGGGCACGATGCGTGCCACAACTCGATTGCGCTTTTTGAGTTCGACAACCTCACCGGCGTCGAGCCAGGCGAAGAGCTGGCGAGTATCGCGAAGTTGACGTGTGTTAACGCTTGGCATGATCTGAATGTGACACAAAATGTGCCCCATTGTCAAGATCTGCTCTTGGTCGGCAGCTACTCGTACCGCAGCGCCTCAGCCGGCAGCACGCTGGCTGCTGCGGACGAGGGATACAGCGTGGCCAGGAGCGAAATCCCGATAGAGACCGCGGCCACGATCACTCCATCCAGCGGGCGCGGCGCAAAGGGAAGTGTGTCGATCGAATAGACCTCGGCGGAGAGATGGATGAAGTGGTAGTGCCCGCCTGCCCAGGCGGCCAGATAGCCGAGCACGAGACCCAAAGCCGTGCCGATCAGGCTGATCAGCAGCCCCTGCAGCAGGAAGATGCGCCGCACCTGCCCCGGCTCCACGCCGAAGCTCATCATCACGGCTATGTCGCGGGTCTTCTCCATCACCATCATGGTGAGCGCGATGAGAATGTTGAGCGCGGCCACAATGACGATGAGCGCGATCACGATGAAGGTGACCACCTGTTCCAGCTTGAGGGCGCGGAAGAGCTCGCGGTTCTGCTCCATCCAGTTGGTGGTCATGTAACCCCGGCCGGCGGCGCGCTCGATGGCCCGCCCAATGGCCGGAGCGCCGTCCAGATCGTCCACCTTGAAGCTGATCACCGAGAGCAGATCTGGTTCGCTGAAGAGCCGCTGCGCGTCGCTCAGGCGCATGAAGGCCATTGCCGCGTCGTACTGATAGAAGCCGGAGTGGAAGATGGCCGCTACCCGGAAACGCTGGTACTTGGGCGCAAGACCGAGCGGCGTCAACTCGCCCTGGGGACTGGTGACCAGTACGCTGTCACCCACCTGGGCGCCAATCTGCTCGGCCAGATCCTTGCCAAGAACCAGAGCCGGGAATGGAGTGTTGATGGCGCCTGATTTCTTCAGTGGGGCCGCGGGGTCAAGCTCGCCCGCCGACCCGGAGGTGACGGTGTCGAGCAAACTGCTTACCGTACGCTCCTGGGCGGGAACGATGCCCTTGATGAGCGCGAAACCGGCCCGCGGCCCGCGCGAAACCAGCACCTGCCCATAGATTCCCGGCGCATCGGCGACCACGTGGGGAACCGCCCGCAGCCTCTCCAGCAGCGGCTGCCAGTTGCGGATGCCGTCCGCCTCCACGCGCATCAGGTCCACATGCGCGCTGGCGCCCAGCAGCCGGTCCTGTAGGTCGCGTCTCATGCCGTTGGTGATGGCCAGCGCGATGATCAGCGCGGCCACTCCGGCGGCCACCCCGGCTATCGAGATAGTGGTGACCACGCCCACAACGGCCTGCCGCCGCTTGGCCTTCAGGTACCGCGCCGCCAGAAAAAGCTCAAATCTCATTGCGCCAGCTTTGCCGCAACTATGAACACCGTCTTGGCGACGCCCACATTGTCATGCCGGTCGTAGACACGAACAGTAATCAGATGCTCGCCCGCCTTGCCCGCGGGTCCGTCAGCCGGAAGAGTCAGCTCGTAGTGTTCGCGTTTGGAGTCGGAGAGCCCGCCCACCGGTTCGACGTACTTCCAGGGTCCGGCGTCCAGCGAGTATTCGGCATGGGCAATGGGCGAAAATGCGTCCTCGGCGTCGAAGGTCACGCGAACCGGCCTGCCGCAGGGCAGGTGTGCGCAATCGCCCCCACCCGCAGCAGTCTTCAGTCCCGTCACCACCGGCGGCGTGGTGTCCACCTCGAATCGCTCGCTGACTCTGTAGCCGGTGAGCGCATCGCCGGGCGTGTGCGACGGCGCATCGGAGGCAACCACCTTGATCTGGTAGCCGCCATCGGGAATCTGCGTTGCGTCGAAGGTGTGGTACTTGTCGCCGATCTCATCCTTGAGCAGCCGCCAAACATGCTCTCCGTCCCCGCGCAGATAAAGCGCAAAGATCAGGTCGTCGCCATTGTCGTCGTGCGCCGCCCAGCGCACGGTGATCGCGGTGCGGTCCTTGAAGGCCGGCACGGGCGCGCTGGAACCCGCGTCGTACCCCGCATTCTGACCAGACGAGGGGAATACGATGTTGACCGCCGGCAACTGGTTGGCGGGCTGGGCCAGGCTCTGCGCATTCACGCGCGCCCCAGGAACCACCATCAGTTCGTCCACCACTGGGGCCGCATTCACGGGCAGGTAGTTCACGCCCACGCCGCCCAGCGCCGCTCCGGCGCGCAAGACGGCCTTCCACTCAAAGAAGCGGCCAGCCGGAGAAGCTACCGCGCCGTCCTTGAGCTGCAGCCAATCGCTCCAACCCCAGTCGCCCCGCCCGCGCACCGGCTGCTCCACGTTGCCGGTCCGCGTCCACAACTCGAAGCCGGTCGAGCCGGGTTCGACTTCGACACGCCCAAACCGCGCCAGCGCACCAGCATCCAGCACGTCGCTCGCGTACTCGTGTTTGTCAGCGCTGCCCAGGAAGACCAGCTTGCCGGTATTGCCGGTCCCGATAAGAATGCCCCCCATGCCTTCCTCATCCTGCACCGCGGCCATGCTTAGCCCCTGCTGCGCGTCCAGATGCCCCACGTCGGCGAAGCTTCCATCGCTGGCGATCCTGAAAACCCGCCCGCGATTGCCGGTGAGGGCCAGCAAACCGTCGGGCCGGGCGGCGAGCGCATAAACAACCTCATCCTTGCCGGCCCATAAGCGGCGCGGCGCCTGCCCCTCTGTGAGCGCGTAAATCTCGCTCCCCTCCGGCACCGAAACGCTGGTGTTAGCCGCGGTCAGCGATCCAGGCTGGACGATGGTGACAGTAGCCATACCCACCCCTT
>CAWCWQ010000136.1:0-6625 GCA_963799145.1 uncultured Acidobacteriaceae bacterium
TGGCGCGCGTGCTGCCGCGGCTCAAGCGAATCAGGTTGAGTGGGGCGGAGATTCGCGATCTTGCCGACAGCTTCCTGTTCATGGCGGAGATCGTGGAACCGAGCGGGGATGTGGATGCAGCGTTACGCGACAAAGCGGATGGGCCGGTGCTGGGAACGCTGCTTGCTGCGCGGGCCGATTACCTGATTACGGGGGATAATGACCTGCTCGCGCTTGCCGGGAGATACCCCATTGTCACACCTGCGGCATTTTGGGAGCGGCATGGGAGCTAGTGGCAGCTGCGGCGCAGTAGGTCATAGCGTCGAGAAACCGGCGAACGGAGCCAATTCTTCTTCCATAAGTTGCGAGAGAGCCTCGTGTTTGATTTCCCAGGCTTTGGTGATGCGCCAAGGTTCCGCTCGCTGTAGTTCGGCGTACCAAGCCCAGTATGATTCGCCTGCCGGTATGTACATCATCAGTGCACCGCGGTCGTTAGTCTTTGTCTTGCCGCTAAACCATGCGAGCGCCACGTTAGGTTCTTCGATCACCACCATACGTTGGAGGGCTCTGCTGGCTGGGACGTGCTTGTGCACCGGCTTGCCTGCATCGGTCTCCTCGAATGCAGGGCAGGCAAATCTCCGTTGGCACACAACTCTTTCGGGCACGAAGGGTGGAATTCTCAGATGCTTTTTGTTGTGACAGGAAGGGATGATCGTCAACCCCACAAGCCCGAGCGCCTTTCCAGAGAAGCCGAGCCACCTCGCGCCGAACCAGTTATCGATCTTGATAAGAGCAAGGGTTGCAGGGGAGCAGCGGCGGAGAATTCCGTTCACCGCCAGCTCCACCTGCCGAACGAATTCAGGCTCGTCGTCGAACTGAGGCGCGATTTCCATTTGGGTCAGCATATCCATGCAGTATCTGGTGCCCCACCCTGCCGCAAATAAGAAGACGGCGGCAAGGGTGGGGCGCCCAGACGGGCTGTGGGTTTACTTCAGCGTCACCTCGGCGCTCAGCGGCGTGTTTTCGCTGGAGTCGCCGACGCGGATCACGAACTTGCCGGGGTCGATGGTCCATATGTGGGCGGCTTCATCCCAGTAGCTGAAGGCGCGGGCATCGAGGTGAAGCGTTACATGTTTGGTTTCGCCGGGAGCCAGCCGGACCTTTTCAAAGCCCTTCAGTTCGCGCTCCGGGCGGGTGGCCTTGGCCGAGGGGTCGGAGACATAAAGCTGGGCCACTTCAGCCCCGGCCACGCTGCCGGTGTTGGTCACGTCGAAGCTGACCGGAACTGTCGAGCCGGAAGCGGCCGAGGTGCGGGACTTGCGAGTTTGGAGAAGCTGAAGGTGGTGTAGCTGAGGCCGAAGCCGAAGGGAAAGAGCGGGTGCTTGCCGGTGGTGGTCCAGTAGCGATAGCCGACCATCAGGCCGTCGTCCGTACTTGACGTGGGGAATGACGTAATCGACGGGCTCGTGGCCGGGTTCGATCACGTGCAGCGAGGTGTCTGCGCCCTTGACCGGGTAGTACCAGGGAGCGGATGGGTTCTCCTCCCAACTGCGGTCGAAGCTGACCGGCAGCTTGCCCTCGGGATTGTGCTTGCCGAAGAGCACCTCGGCGACGGCCGTGCCGCCCTCCTGGCCGGGATACCAGGCGTGGAGCAGCGCGGGAACCTTGCCCAGCCAGCGCCGCGTATCCATGCCGCCGCCGCCGGTGAGGGCGACGATGGTGTGCGGATTGGCCGCGGCGACGGCCTCGATCAGCGCGTCCTGTCCCCATGGCAGAGCAAAGGTGCGGTCAGCGCCCTCGCCCTCGGTAGAGTGGTCGAAGCCGGCGGCCACCACCACGACGTCCGCGACGGCCGCCAACTTCTTGGCATCCTCGGAGACCAGATCGGGCTCATAGGCGATGCCGAGGCCGAAATGGACCCCGTTGAAGCCGGCGATATAGTCGGCTTCGACGTTCACCGTCTGGCCGGCCTTCAGATCGAGGGTCCAGAATGGCGGAACCTGGCCTTCGGCGTGGGGAGGAGTGGCAAGCTCGACGCCGTCCGCCAGCACCTTGAAGTCGCTGCCCCAGGACTGAGAGGCCGCCAGGAGCAGGTACTTGCCGTCTTTGTCGGCCTTGTAGCTGGCCGTGTAGCGGACGCTCGACTTGTTATCTTCCCTGGGTCCGCGCCGCTCGCGCCTGAGATCGCCGATCGAAGGCGTTGCCGTGACCTCGGGCGTGCCGGTGAAGTCCCGGCTGGGGTAGGTGGCAACCTTGACCGGGCCGTCCCAGTGCGTGTTGCGGAAGAGATCGTTCATCTCGGGCAGGCCGCGGCTGTAGAGAACGCGCACATTGGGACCGGCCAGGTTGGCGATGCCGGTGAGGATGCTGACCGGCTCGAAGGCTTGAGCCTCGGAGGAGCCGCCGCCGCCGGTGACCGCCGGCCAGGCGTTAGGGCCGATGACGGCGATGGTCTTGATCTTGGCCGCGTCGAGCGGCAGCAGCGCGCCGTCGTTCTTGAGCAGCGTCATGCTCTCCAGCGCGCCGTCGCAGGGCAACCGCGCGATCGGCGACCGAGTAGGTGGAGTCGGCTGGATCGAACTGCGGCCGGTCGAGGAAGCCATAGCGCAGCACGGTGCGGAAGAGGCGCAGCACCTTGTCGTCGATGGTGGACTCCTTGACCGCGCCCGCCTTGACTGCGGCCAGCAGGCCCTTGGCGTTCATGAAGCGCGGGCTGGGCATCTCCAGGTCGAGGCCGTTGTTGGCCGCGCCCACGCCGTCGTAGGTGGCGTCCCAGTCCGACATGAGAATGCCCTGGAAGCCCCACTCGCCCTTGAGCACCTTCAGGTTGAGAAAGTCGTTCTGGGTGGCGTGGACGCCGTTGACCAGGTTGTAGGAGTTCATGACCGCGTCCACGTGGCCCTTGGTGACGGCGGCCTCGAAGGACGGCAGATAGATCTCGCGCATGGTCCGCTCGTCCACGTCGGAGCTGGCGTTGTGGCGGTTGTACTCCTGGTTGTTCAGGGCATAGTGCTTGACGGTGGCGATCACGCCCTGGGACTGCACGCCCTGAATGAATGGAACCACCAGGGCGGAGTTCAGGAAGGGATCTTCGGAGAGGTATTCGAAGTTGCGGCCGGCAATGGGCGAGCGGGCGATGTTGACGCCGGGGCCGAGCAGGAAATTGACACTGCGGGCGCGCGCATCCCTGCCCAGGCTCTCGCCCAGCTTGCGGGCGAACTCGCGGTCCCAGGTGGCGGCCAGCGCAGCGCCGCCGGCATAGGCCGTCGTCGGCCCCCAGGTGCGCACGCCTACCGAAGCGTCGGACATCTTGAAGCGCGGCAGGCCGATGGCTGGCGCGGCATGGGTGAACATGCCGTCGACGCCGCCGAGCAGGTCGATCTTCTGCTCCAGCGTGAGCTTGGCCAGCATGGCGTGGGCTTTGGCTTCGATGGCGGGCGAGTCCGGCGCTGGAGCCTGGGCTGAGGCCTGAATTGCCGCGGCCAGAACGCAAGCGAAAAGGATCTGTGGCAAGAAGGGGAGGGGGAAGAGCAAAATCGACCGGGCAAGGGACTGATTCGGGTTTCTCATGGCTCCCAAAGGCTATCGCATTTGCCCCGCAGATGTACACCGAAGCCTTCATCGCGAGGTGCTTGACGGCGCGGGCTGGCAGGTCTTGAGGGCCGCTCCAATGGCGCAGTGTGACAAGAATCACAGCGGGGGGTGAATGTGGTCACTGCCCCGCCCTCCACCGGAAGCGCAGACTCGGAATTCTATAGGGGAGAACGCGAGGCGCCGCAGTGCGGCGGGAGGCATCCATGAGCTTTGCAGAGGGCATGAAGACCATCGTCGTGGCCACCGACTTGAACGGCCAGTCGGAGGCCGCTCTGGAGTATGCCCGCAAGTTGGCGGGGGCTTACGGGGCGCGCATTGTGCTGGCGCACGGCATCGACCCAGTCAACTATGCCGCGCTGGATGCGGTTCCCGCTCCGGTGCTTAAGGGGCTGAGCGAAGCGGCTCGGGCCGCGCTCGATGCCCTGGCCGGCGATTTGCTGCGGGAAGGCATACCCAGCCATTCGGAGATCCGCCAAGGCGCGGTAGCGCAGATGCTGGTGGACGTGGCCCGGCAATACGAGGCCGGCCTGATCGTGATCGGCACCAAGGGAATCGAGGGTGCCGGACCGGTGATAGTGGGCGCCGTTGCCGAGCAGTTGGTGCGGCTGTCGCCGTGCCCGGTACTGGCGGTGGCGGCAGACTGGAATGCCGGCGAATATCGGCCCACTCCGGGCGGGCCGGTGTTGCTGGCATTGGAGCGCAATGAGGCCATGGCGGCGGCGCTGGCCACGGCCCAATCCCTTGCAGAGACGTTTCAACGCACGCTGCTTGTGCTTCACGCGCGTCCGCCGGCCGCGGCTGCCGCGTTCTTGAACCCCGGCGCCACCACGCTGGAGGAGTTTGGGGTGAAGCCCAGCGGGCGTTTTCCGGTGCGCTGCCTGTTTAGGGACGGCAGCCCGGCAGAAGCCATCGTGGAAGCGATCGCGCAGTTCCATCCCTGCATTCTGGTGGCCGGGGTAAAGCGCGCGAGCGGTACGCCGGGACCGCATGGAACTGCATTTGCCATGCTGGCCCTCTCGCGGGTGCCGGTCCTATGCGTCCCGCCGGGACCGATGCCCCCAAACGTGAGCCGGAATCGCGAGCAGGAGGTTTGCGCCGTGGCGCAGACCCGCTAGTGCAAACAGAGGGCAGGGAATCAAGCTTCTGTTTCAACGGGAGACGGGCAGGCGGAAGCCGAGCTTCCGAACCCATCTCATTTATCTTCCTCCAGGATTTGTCGCATTGGGAGCGATTTGCAGGATAGGGAGTTTGAACCATGAAATCCGGTTCGACGCAAATCCGCGGCACCAGACACGCTCGCCAAGGACCGTCCGGCAGGTGGAGTGCAGACGCCGTTCAAAGCGAGGGTGGATGCCAGGCAGAGGCAAAGGGGGACGTTGCCATGGAACCTGAGGCAAGTTCCGCAAGAATGGACGCCGTCCAGGCACATCCACTGGCGGACTTGCTGGCGTGCCCTCCGGAGACGGGGTATCTGTTGAATGGCGCGGCTCAGTGCCTCGACTTCGACTCTGGGGAGACAATCTTTCGTCAGCATGGTCTGTGCCGAGGGCTTTATGTAGTCGTTTCAGGCCAGTTTCTGCGCAAAACCGAGCGGCTGGAGATGCGGCTGACTCTGGGACCGGCGCGCGCCGGGGATCTGGTGGAGCTGGCGGCTGTGCTGGGGGACGGCCGTCACACTTACTCGTTGACAGCGCAGACTCGGGGATCGGTGCTGTTTCTGCCCAAAGAGGGCTTGGACCTGGCATTTCAGGAGTATCCGCCCCTGCGGATGCAGCTATTGGAGGAACTGGCCCGCGAGGTTTCCCGCGCTTATTACGCTTGCTGCCTTTGCCGCACGACAAGGGCGCGCCGGCGCAAGCCCAGGAGACGCGCCGGCGTAGTCGGAAGTCTGGTATTGACATGTTTCCGCGCTGCGGTGTTCCCAGAACCGCGGCGGAAATTGACGGCGAATCCCTGCCTGCCTGCCGGTATTGTGCGATATACTGCAATTTGACCGACGGGATTCCCATGGCTGCATTTCATCCCCATCACCCTCCGGAAGATTGTATAAATTGTGAGCATCGCCATCTGCGAATGTTCTGCAATCTCACACCGGAGGCACTTGCGCGATTACGACGGAATTGGCATCATGATGAGCCATGCCCGCGGCGCCAAGCTGTTTTCCGAGGGCGATCCGGCGCGCAATGTCTTCGTCATCTGTTTTGGGCAGGTAAAAATCTCCTCCACCTCGCGCGACGGCAAGACCATGATTCTAAAGATCGCCGGCCCCGGCGACGTGATGGGCCTGAGCGCCGTGCTGGCCAACGTTCCCCACGAGGTCACCGCCGAAGCCATCGAGCCCTGCCAGGTGAAGACAGTGCGCAAGCAGGAGTTTGTTGACTTCCTCGGCCGCCACGGCATCGCCAGCATGCACGCGGCGCAGTCGCTCTCCGGCGAATACCTGACCGTCTTTCACGATGCCAAGCGGCTGGCGCTCTCCGGCTCGGCGGCGGGGCGGCTGGCTCGGCTGCTGCTGGACTGGGGACGCACCTCCGCCAACGGCAAGCCGGAGATTCGCTTCACCATGGCCCTGACCCACGAAGAGATCGCCAATATGGCCGGCACCTCGCGCGAGACGGTCACCCGCCTGCTGAACCAGTTCCGCCGCGACCAGTGGATCACCATCAAGGGCTCCAGCCTGACCATCGTCAAGCCCGACCAGCTGGAACGGCTTACCGCTTAGCTTCCAGTTTCAGGGCCTCTTGCGGAATTCGATTGAGACAGCAAAGTGTGTCATGTAACGATCAGGTGAAGCTGTTATTGATGCACAAAGCCTGAGGTGCGAGCGCCGGACTCAATCGCACAGCAGCGCGGCCTCAGGGAAGGCCAGCGCCGCGTCTTCCGGCTCGGCGCTACTGGTGGGCGCCGGGTCCGATACCTCCGCGATTTGCGACCTGAAGAAAATATCCACCTCGGCCAGAACCTCGGGGCCGGTGCGCGCCTGGTAGATGGCTGCCCGCAGCTTGGCGCCGCCCGGCACGCCGTGGGTAAACCAGGTGGCAAACTGCTTCAT
>CAWCWQ010000137.1:0-53339 GCA_963799145.1 uncultured Acidobacteriaceae bacterium
ATAGTAGTCGAGAAACCAGGTGAGAGCCCGGCCTAGCAGATCCTCGTCCACTGGCGCGAATGCCCTCCGCATCAGCGTCAACGCCCCATCGCCGATCATGGCTGCGATCGTCGCATCCTCAAGCGGCGCGCGGCCAAAGTGAATCAAGGTCGCATTCACGCTGTTGCACAAGTCCTGCGCCGAGTCGATCAGCGTGCCATCCAGATCAAAGACCAGCAGTTTCAGCCGTTCAACGGGAAGAGAGCGAAGTTCGCGAACCATGCTTTCAGTGTAACGGGGAAGCGATCGAGCGCTCCAACAGGCGAACGGACTCTCGTCGAACGGCGCGCGGAGTGCATATCCCTATTGAAACTGCTTCTGTTTTGAAAGCCAGTATGACCTGTACAAAATACCGCATTGAGGTACCCCTGCGCTTACTACCTTTGTGGTAAACTGGTAACACGCGCATCTCATAGAGTGAGATGATAGTTGTATGGCCGCGCTTTGGAGTTTGGCCGTAATCTGTTTAATGCGGAAGTCTGTACGGAGCCGCGCCTGAGGGAGCGGCATGATGAGAGGCCAACCTTATCCTGGCTGCTCGCCGAATAAGGGATGCGATTTAAGTGAATCATCTCCGTGCTGAGGCGATCGTTTGGCGGAATTCTGCCGATGAGCGCAGTGAGGGTTTGAAAGTGGCAACGCCTGTGTTTCGCGATTTAGGGGGCATTAGAGCCGCGAACCAACGGCAAGCTCCCGGGGGCTCGCCGCTGGCGAATGGCTCCGCGGAGACACGGAAGAGTTGCGCTTACAACCTGACGAGGGAACGCTTTCTCGGAGTGGACATCGATGGAGGCGATTTCACCGTCGCCAGCCTCGACGATCGGATACCAGCGCTCGCGCCCAAGTCTGGAGCGGGCCTCTGGTTGATCCCTTTCCGGGGTATCTCGGCGACGAGTGTACATGTTCCGCTCGATCTGGTCTATCTGGACCGGAGTTGCACGGTCATCGAGGTAGTCGAGTCTTTCCCGATCTTCCGGGTCTCCCCATCGAGCGCGCCTGCCGCTAGTGTCCTTGTGCTGCCATCCCACTCCATCGAGTCGACCGGAACCCAACCGGGCGATGAGCTGATACTCTGCACCCCCGATGAGATGAAGCGGCGTTTGGAGCGGTTGGCAAGTGCAAGCGAGGCTGCCCCCGCGGTGCAAAGCGCCTCTCCCTGGCGGGAAGAGCCAATTCGCGGCGATTCCCTGCATGTGGTGCAATGGGAGGATCGCTCCAGGCTGCGGCGTTCCGAAGAGGTCCGCCCGGAAGAAGTCCGTCAGGAGGAGCCCCGTCCCCAATTTCAGCAATCGGTGGGGACGGCCGTTATCGAACCGGCAAAGAAGGAGATCAAGCCTGCGAAGAGCTGGTGGCAGCGCTTGTTGTCGCCCGAACCGCCCAAGCCGAGGAAGGCTGAACGCGAGTCGTTCTCTGGTCTCAGTGCCTATTTCTGGACCGGCGGCGTTCCCGTGCAGCACGCCATTCAAGACATCAGTCCAACTGGAATGTACGTGGTCACCGAGGAGCGCTGGTACCCGGGTACCGTGGTGCGGATGACGCTGACGGATTCCAAAGAGCCAACGGTCAAGCGTTCGATCACCGTGAATGCGAAGGCCGTCCGCTGGGGCAACGATGGCGTTGGCCTCCAGTTTGTCTTTCAAGATGGCAAGGAACTCGGCCGCGGGCTCGACCATGTGGTTGGCGGCATAAGTAGAAAGCAACTCGATCAGTTCCTACAGCCCTTCAGAGACAGCAAAGGTTAATCGGCTTTGAATTGGTTCTTGCTGTAGAGCTGGCATTCCCACGAGGCGAAAGCTAAATCCTGAGGGAACCGTTTGCGGCGCGGTCTTTGCGGTCGCGCAAAAGATCTGGACCGGCAAATGGATAAGGGAATCCAGCTATTTCATTTACAAAACAGAATCGTTGCAAGCTTCCCGCCGAGGTGTGCTTTCCGACGGGTTCGCTCGGAATCTGCCTTCTGACAGTGCCCGCAAGACCCGTATCCTTCCAGTCTTCCGCCAAGCCAACACGCCCCTCCTTGCAACAATCCCACAACCGGTTGGAAGGGAACGGAACCGAAACGGGACCTTCCCAAACCGATACCGCGCCCAAGTAATTAATGCCCGGATTCTCGCCGGCGAACGCCCCAGAGGAGAGAACATCGAAGCGCCGGCAACTCCCGATCCAGCGGCGCGAGCGTGGAAATCTGCGGCCGGCGGCTGAAGAATCGCCAAGGCTCAGCGGAGAATGGAAGCAAGAAAGCAATGTGTATACAACCAGACCAGGGGGCGCTTTCTCGGTTTGGACGTGGATGCCGGCGATTTCTCCGTCGCGAATCTGAACGATCGGATACCGGCGCTGACACCCAAGTCCGGCGCGGGCCTCTGGATCGTACCGTTCCGGGGAATCTCCGCGGCCAGTATGCGTACCCCGCTCGACCTGGTCTATCTCGACGGAAACTGCGAAGTCATCGAGGTGGTGGAGTCGTTCCCCATCTACCGGGTCTCCGTTTCGATCAAGCCCGCCGCCAGTGTCCTCGCGCTGCCGACCTGCACCATCGATTCCACGGAAACGCGAACCGGCGACCATCTCGTGCTCTGCGCTCCCGAAGAGATGAAGTGGTTCTTGAAGGGGCGGTCCAGCCCAAGCGCGGCTGAAACAATTGCAAAAACTGCCGCTCCTTTGCATGAAGGGGCGGCTCGAAGCGGCGCCCCCAATCTGCTGCAATGGGAGGATCGCTCCCAGCCCGAGCCGCCGATTGCGGACTGTTCCCTATCGCGGCAATCTCGCGGAAACGTCTTGGCCGAATCAAAAACGAAGAGCCTCAAGCCCGCGAGAAGTTGGCTGGAGCGCTTCCTGTCACCCGATCCTCCCGATCTGAGAAAGAGTCCACGTGAGTCGTTGCCCGGCCTTGCGGCCCATTTCTGGACCGGCGGCGCTCCAGAGGAGCACTGCATTCGCGACATCAGTCCGACCGGACTGTACGTGGTCACCGACGAGCGCTGGTATCCGGGCACGGTTGTACGAATGACCCTGACAGATAGCACGGAGCCATCGGTGGAGCGCTCGATTACCGTGAACGCCACTGCCGTTCGATGGGGCAACGACGGCGTCGGCCTTCATCTCGTCGCTCAAAATGCAACGGACAAGCGGCGAGGGCTTCCCCCCGTGGTTGAGGGTGTAGACAAGAAGCAACTTGAACGATTTATGGACCGGATTAGAAGTGGCGCGGACTAAGGCGTGCTCACAGTCCTCGAAATGCGAACGCCGCTAGCTTGCGAGAGGCAGGATAGGGGGTTGGCTGCTCGCCCGCGCCCGTATGGCCGAAACGATCTCTTCATCGAATTGACTTGGCAGAGCAGCAAGGAACCTAATGTCCTCCTCCTGCCGGCGCAACTCTTGTTGCATGAGTGGATGGGCGGAGATCCAGTTTACCCTTTCTTGCGTTGTCACAAGAGCGGGTTCCAAATCGCCAACATAAAGGAATACGGAATCCTTCGCAAGCGTCGAGACATAGGCTATGTGATCGAAGGAGCCGTCCAGTGCAAATTGCATTATCTCGCTGACTGCAAGGAAAGCGTTTAGAGCATCTGAAGTCAATTCGTGAGTGAAGTCCTCAGTGTCCGGTGCATTGTTCAAGCATGCCTTGTTCAACGACCGATAGAGTGCGCTTCGCTTGCCGCCGGTTTCCAGGGCGCTCCAGGCGGCTTCCTGAGCTTTCAAACAGCATGAACAGTCAACGCCAGTATCCTTACAAAAAGCGGTCAAGCGCGGTAAGAGCCTTTCGAAAATGAGAAGCGCAAAAGCGAGCTGCTTCTTCTGAGGAAGCGTTGTGAGCAACGCAAGTAAGTTCTTCTCGTCAACCACTCGGACTCGTCCCGTTCTTGCTCGCGAAAACTGATGCCTCACCGTTGGCCCCTTGCCAACGGTGGAGCGCCTCGTCCTTCCGAAGGTTGCCGTAGCCGCCCGCATAAGGAAAGGATGGCAGGCAAAGCCCCCAAGCGAACCTGGGGGATGGGCCGATGCAGGATAGGCGCGCCAAACCCCTGATCCCTGATCTCTGACCCCTGATCCCTACTTCTCAGTGAACCCGAATGTCGCCCGAGCCGGTCTCAATCCGCACTGTCGGTCCGCCGCCGTTCATCTTGCCGGTGAGGTGATGGTGGTCGGAGGAGCCCTGCGTCAGCATCTCCCGGTCGGTGTGAATGCTGCCCGATCCGGTCGAGGCGTCCAGCGTGAGCGGGGCGTCTCCGGCCCATAACTCCACATTGCCCGATCCCGTCTCCAGGCGCCAGGGTGAAGTGGGCGCTCCTCCGGCCTTGATGTTGCCCGATCCGGTATGCGCGCGCAGCCCGCCGCGCAGGTTGCGCAGTTCGATGTTGCCCGATCCGGTCTCGGCCTTCACATCGCCCTGCCCCGTCTGCTCGGCATAGACGTTGCCCGACCCGGTGCCCGCTGAGAAGCCGGCTTGCAGTCCCGTGGCGTGGATGTTGCCGGAACCGGTGGAGAGCTTTGCGTTTTCGCCAACGCCGTCGTCGACGATGTCGCCCGAGCCCGATCCGGCGTCAAGGTAAGCGTTCGCCGGCGCCTCGATCTCATAGTCGATGCTGATATTGTGCAGGTTTTCGTGTCGCGCGCCGATGCGGACGATGTTCCCCGTCTGCTCGATCGGCGGATTGGCCGCGATCTCCCTCACCCGCTCCTCGCTCCCGCCCCAATTCGACTTCACGCGCCCGAAGATATGCACCCGGTTGTCGGCTCCGTGCGTCAGGCGAATGTTGCCCGAGCCTGTTGCAACCGAAAGCTCCACCCTGCCATTGCAGGTAAGGTTGCGCTCAAACGTCGCCTCCGCCGCCAATGCCGGAAGCGCAGCCAGCGCCAATGCCGCCGCCGCTATCGTAAAAAGATGCTTCATCGCACTCTCCTCGTTTCGGAAAGATCCCCGATCTTCGACCCCTGACCCCTGACCCCTGACTACTGCTGCAAAACTACCTGATCGCCTTCCTTCAGTCCGCTCAAGATCTCAGTCACGGAGCCGTTCGAGAGCCCCACCTTCACTGGAATCTTGCGCTTGCCTTCCTTCTGGCTCTTGTCCGGGAGCTCCACGGAGGCATTCTTCTGGTTGTCGTACATGACCGCGCTCTCCGGCACCGTCAACACGCCCTTGTGCTCGTCGAGCAGAATCTCGGCGTTGGCCGTCATGTTGGCCTTCAGCTCCCCACCGGGATTGTCGATCGAGACGCGCACTTCAAATGTAGTTACATTGTCCTTCTCCACTCCCAGCGGCGCGATCTTCGTTACCTTGCCGTTGAAGATCCGGTCGCGGAAGCTCTCCACCTTGATGCGCGCCGGCTGGCTCATGTACACGTGGGCTATATCCGCCTCGTCCACTTTGCCCTGCACGTAAACCTCGTTGATGTCTCCCTCGGTCATCACCAGGGTGGCCGTCGAACCCAACACCAGGATCGAACTGACAGCGTCGCCGATCTCCACGTCCCGCGACAGGATCACCCCGTCCATCGGCGCCACGATCGTCGTGTATCCCAGCTGCTCCTCAAGCTGTTTCAGGCTGGCCTGCGCCTGCTGCACCTGCGCCCGCGCCTGCTTCAGCCGCGCCGAGTCCACCCCAATCTGCGCATGCGACGAATCCCGCCTGGTCAGAGCCGCCAGATAGTCCTTGTTGGCGTCGTCCAGCGCCTGCCGGCTCACGATGCCCTGCTTCTGCATTTCCAGGTTGCGGTCCAGCGTGGCCTTGTACATGGGCAGATCCGGCGCGTTGGCGTTCACCTTGTCCTGCTCGATATTGGCCTCGTAGGTGGACACGTTGGCCTCGGCCGCCGCCAATTGCGCCCGCTGCGCCTCCACCTGCGCCGCGATCTCCACCTGATCCAGTTGCGCCAACTGCTGGCCCTTGTGAACCTGGTTGTTGATGTCAACGTAGAGCTTCTCAACTATCCCGGAAGCCTTGCTCTTCACCTCGACCTTGGTGATTGGCTGAATCTTGCCCGTGGCCACTACCGACCGCGCCACATCGCCGCGCGTCACCTTGGCCAGCTTGTTGGGGTCGACGGATGCGCCTCGGGCCAGCCGCACAAGCCCAAACGCAAGCAGCGCCAGGATCAGAAACCCTCCAATGCCCAGCCATATCCACAACTTCTTGCCTTTGCGCGAAGCAGCCACTCAATAACCTCCCTGGGGCGTTAAGAAAGCCGGATCTCTCTCATGCACATTCAAATTGCTCAGTTGGACCTATGATCTCAGACGGCGCCCACACTCCGCAGTCACCCGCCGCACCAAGGTCAATCAGTTGCTTCCCCTGTATACGCGACTCACTGCGCCTTGGTTCCAGAGCCGCTACACCCTACTCCCTAGTCCCTAGTCTCTACTCCCTCATCCCTGGTTTATCGTTGATTCCAGCCCATGAAGCAGATCCTCACCCGCCTCGTGCTCACCGTTCCGGTCGTCTGGCTGGTGGTCTCGCTGGTTTTTCTGCTCATTCACCTGGTTCCAGGCGACCCCATCCTGCAGATGCTGGGCGACGGCGCAGCTCCAGCGGATATTACGGCCTTGCGCCACCAGTACGGCCTCGACCAGCCGCTTTGGGCGCAGTATCTCCACTACTGGTCCGGCGTGCTCCACGGCGACCTGGGCGTTTCAATCCGACTGCACTCGACCGTCGCCCAGCTGATCGCCGCCCGCTACCCCTACACGCTGGCTCTCACCTTGACGGCGCTGGGATTGGGGATTGCCCTGGCTCTACCCGCCGGAATCGCGGCAGCGGTCCGCCGCGGCCGCTGGCTCGACCAACTGCTATCTGTGGTCAGTCTTTTCGGCCTCTCCGTCCCGGGGCTGGCATTGGGTCCAGTCCTGATTCTGGTCTTCTCGATACTGCTCGGTTGGCTTCCGGTATCGGGCGCCAGCGCGGGCGGAGGCGCCTGGATCGATTGGCGTTATTTGGTCCTTCCCTCGGTGGCCATGGGCTCATCGCTGGCTGCCATCCTCACACGCATGGTGCGCACCGCCATGCTTGAAGAGCTTGGCCAGGACTACGTTCGCACCGCTCGCGCCAAGGGTCTGAGCGAGACCGCCGTCGTCTGGCGTCACGCCCTGCCCAACGCTTTGGTTCCCATCGTCACCGTCGTCGGTTTGCAATTCGGCGCGCTGCTGGCCGGCGCAATCGTAACGGAGACGATCTTCAGTTGGCCCGGCCTGGGCCGATTGACGGTCAGCGCCATTTCAAATCGCGACTACGCGCTGGTGCAGGGTTGCCTGCTGTCGATTGGTTTGACTTACGTGCTGGTAAACCTGCTGACCGACGTGGTTTACCGCTGGGTGAGTCCAAGGATGCGCGGATAGACGCCAAATGCGCGTGCCGGAGCGTTGCCCTCCGACCCGCGCATTCGCATCTTCTCAGCCGATCAGAACGAGAAAACGGCCTGTACAAAGATGCGCCGCACAGCCGAACCTTGGGAAAAGAATCCACCGGCCAGGCTGGTGGATGCTCCGAACCGGTCGCCTGGGCCGTACTGTCCTGTGCTGGAATTCAGGGTTGGAATTACGGTCCCCATCGGCTGTCCATAGTCAACGTCGTTGAACAGGTTCAACGCCTGCGCGCTGAAGGTCAGCGAATACTTGCGGTTCGTGCGGCTGCCGCCGCCCATCCCGCCACGACCGCCGCCGCCCATCCCAAATCCGCCGGGGCCAAATCCGCCCCCGCCGCCACCACGTCCCCCGCCGCCCCCGCCAGGGCCGCCTCCACCCGGAGGTGGTCCACCCGGAGGCGGACCGCCTCCGTTGTCTTGGTTGTTCGTGGGCGCAACCTTGGGGCCAATCCCAAACCCGCGGCTGACGCGCAGGTTCACGGATACTGCCGCGGGGCCGCGGCCCAGGTTAACCGGCAGAATCGCCTCGCTGCCAGATGGCTGGGTATCGAGGCAACCAAACTGTGTTTGCACAAATTGGCCCGTCGAGGCCGCGCAGGCTGACGACGCAGCGTACCCAGGCCGCTGATTGAATAAGTTGTTCAGCGGGTCCGTTGCCAGCTTGATATTGTATGGCCGGCCGCCTGCGCAACCAGCATCGGATTGAAGCGGATGCCCCATGGACCTGCGTAATTGGCCATCGCAAAGAGATTGTTGCGCGTCACAAATCCGGCGCGTCCATAATCCTTGTCCAGGTTGTATGCATCCGATGCGGGGCCATTCCCGTTCCCGTTGGCAAACGAAAGTGTGTAGAAGCCGGTGAAGTTCAGGTTCTTGGTCACCTTGGCGTTCACGCTGGCAACCAGTTGATTCTGTTTGAAGACCGCTTCGGGGTAATACTCGTACAAGTATCCGCCGGAGGTGTTCTGCGGAGTTCCTCCGGTGGCCTGGTTGGCGTTGCGCGTCACCATCTGATGCACCCCGAAGGAGTGCAGATAGGTGAGCGTAATGCTTGTGCCGGAGGTCAGTTGCCGCTCCAGGCTGGCGCCAAACTGCTCCGTCGTCGGAGCGTGAAAGTGTGGGGCGACCTCGTATTTGATGGGAGTTGAAGCGCCGCTGGTACCGCTGCCCGTGCTCACACAAGTGGTCATGTCGATCGCATTCAGCGCGGTTGCCGTTGAGGCGCAGGTGGGATCGATCAGCACAACCTGGTGCTGAAGATTCGCGCGGTTGATGGTGAGCAGATTGCCGGTGCCAAGGCGATCGAAGAAGAAGCCGTATCCGCCGCGCACAACGGTCTTGGCCTTCTTGCCGTTCTTTCCGTCCAGGGCGTAGGCGAAGGCGGCGCGGGGCCCCCAGTCGTCGTGATCGGAGATGTGATTCTGCGCCTCCCAGCGAATGCCGCCGGAGAGGGTCAGGCGCGTGTTGAACTTCCAGTCGTCCTGGGCGAACAAGGCAATGTCGAACATGTTGGCCAGCGCCGATTCTTTCCCGCTCGAGTAGCTTGCCGAAGTTGGACCATAGCCCTTCTTCACCAGGTCCGAAAACGTGTCCGTCATGAGCCCGTTAGCCATGGCCAGGTAACTCTCGTAGTTGTCGAAGTTGAATGACCCGTTGAACCCCGAAGTCGTCAGGTTCGCATCCCGCGTATCGCGCATCCGGGTTCCCAGCTTGATGGCATGGGCCCCGCGGCTTAACGTCGTCAAGTTCTGGAACTCAAGCTGAGTGTTGTGATCCTGGCTCTCCCCCCCTGAAAAGCCGCCGCCGGTAAAGTCGCCAGAGACGCCGATCGTGCGCGCCGTCGAGTCGGGGTAATGATTCTCATTGTGCCGCTCGAACTGGAAGCGGTTCTCAGTGACCGTGTGATCGTTGACGACGGTTGCGTTGCTCATCTGCACGGTATGGTCGGAGTTCGACTCGTGAGTCGAGGCGGTGGCCAGCGATCCGGAATTGAGGTTGCCGCGTTCGTCCTCCGACCAGAATCCATACCGCACGGTGAATGTGTTCTTCGCGCCCAACTGCCAATCGATGCGCGCCGAAACGTTATTGCGAACGTGTGGACTCAAAAGGCTGACACCGTAGTCGGGGTTATCGACGTATGCGCCGGAGCTGTTCTGCAATACCGCATCCGGAATCTGCCACGTATTCACGCTTTGCTGGTCGCGCCGCTCGCCACTGAAGAAAAACGAAGCAGTCTTCGAAATCGCGCCGCTCACTGTCCCATTGAACTGATAGCTGTAATACGACGGAATCGTCGAGGTGAATGGATTCCCGGTGTTAAACGCCTTGTCGTTGCCCTGGATGAATGCCTGCCCATGCAGCTTGTCGGTGCCGGGCTTGGTAAGAATTTCAATGCGCCCGTAGCCCAGCCGGTCGAATTCGGCCGAGAAGGGATTCTGGTTGATGCGAATCTCGCGGATGGCCGACTTGGGCGGAAGTTGGCCGCCGCTGAAACCGTCGATGTAGATCTGGCCGCCGTTGGGTCCAGCCGAGGGGCCGGCCAGTGCCGTCAGCTCGTTCGACAGCTCATCCGGGTCGTCCGAGAGAGCGTCAAGGTCCTTGCCCTTCAGCACGATGGCGCTGGCATTGCCGCCGGCTTCGACATTGACCAAGGGCGATTCGTCGGTAACCTCGACGCTCTGCTGTTCCGCCTCGACGGCCATCGAGATGTCAACGCGCTTGGCCTGGCCGGCCGCCAGCGGAATGGCAGGGGATTGAAACTGAGCGAAGCCCGTGTAGGAGGCCTGCACTATGTAGCTCCCCGGCGCCAGCCCAGTCACTTGATAGACACCTGCGGAGTCGGAAGTCGTGGTGGCAACAACGCTCCCATCCGGGGTAGCGATGGTGACGGTCGCGCCGGGGATGAGCGCGCCCGTGGGGTCGGCGATGTGGCCGCGCAAGGCGGCCGTGGTTACCGGTGCGGCAGGAGCTTGTGTCGTGGGAGGCTCGGCCGGCGCCGGCGTTTGCAAAGCCGGAGCCTGCGCTGCCGGCGCGGACACTGGCGCGGGCGGAGCGAGCATTTGCCCCTGCGCGGTGAGTACGCAGGCAAAGCCGAACCCCAGAACAATCGAGAAACGATGAAAGCTATCCAATCCTGAATACACGAATCCCTCGCTTTTTCCCGTTGAAGTGCTGAATGCGATCACTGGGCTTCGGCTTCCGCCGCGCCCGAGCCGGAGTTCATGCTCCAGTTGTTGAGCAAACTCTGGCTGGCAGCCGGAGCCTCAAGCAGCGGCTCGACGCCCGCCAGCAGCGTGATGGCGGTAACATCCGCCGCGCCGTCGGTTGAAACCAGCATCACGGCGTCGCCTTTCTTCAGATCGGCCAATTGAATGGCCGGCGCGCGGTTAAGCATCTGCTGCGGGTCGCCTCCGCCTTGTCCGCCGCCTGGGCCGGCCCCTTGGCCCGCTCCGGCGCGCTGACCCGTCCCCGCGCCGCCGGCCGCCGGCTGAGGGCTTCCGCCCATGGCGCCTGATCCGTTCGATGTTCCTTGCAGCCGCGCCGCCAACATCCGCGCCATCATCTCCGGCAACCGGCGCATCTGCGCCTCCGGCGTCACGTGAATGGTCACAAGCTTCTTGGTCGCCAGATCCTTGACAACGAAGGTCGAGCCTGCGGGATCGAGAGAGCCGATCACGCCAGAGATATTGCGGAAGGTGCCTGAAATCACCTCTTCCGCCGCGATCTCCGCGCCGTCGGCGTTCTTTGTTCCGCGCGCGCGCAGTTGATCGCCTGCGTGAATCGCGTTGATCGGAGCCGGCAGCGCCGCGTCGTAGCTCACCGATGCCGGCGCGTACCGCTTCAGCATGGTTGCCTTGGCGGTGTGAACGGTGATCGTCTTGGCTGCTGCTCCGACGCCCGAAGTGAGCACAATGTCGCCGGATGCGCTGTCAACGCTCTTCACCAGGCCGCCCACGCCCCGCCGCTGCCAGTCCTCGCGGTCCTTCTGCTGCTTCAGCGCTACGTCTGCCTGCTTAACGGCGACGATCTGCAGCGCCTGCGCCGTGCCCGCCGGCGCGTCCGGATCGAGCTTCACCAGCACCCGGTCTCCGGGTGCCAGGTCACTGAACTTGATGGTCTCCGCCGTGCTCAGATCCTTTTGCCCAGGGGCGATACGCTTGATTGCCGCCGTGGAGGGAACCTCGATCTGGCGAATGCCGTCGGCGTCGGCCTTGACCGTGAGCGTGTCGCCGGCGATCGCTGTAATGGCGCCCAGAAAACGGTTAGGCGCTGGGGCCGCGGCACCCTGTGCTTGGGCCACGGACGCGGCGATCAGCAGAGCGATCATCAAGCCCAGCGTCGCCATCCAGGCAGGAACTCGAATCTTAATCTTGTTCTTCATAGGCCTTTTCTCCGCGGCCAGATCTTGCCGGCAGCCGGGACGGGAAAGTCATTGCCATTTTTGTAGACGAAGCAGCGCGGCAAAAGGTTGAGCGAGACATCCCACAGTGGATAGTCCGCAAGAAAGCCCTTGCAAAGTCCTGGTGGACCATTCTCCCGATGGATGGTCAGCTCCTACTTGACAGCTTCCGGGGTTCCCTCGGCCCGCATCTCACCGGCGCGGTAATGAGCGATTGCCCATCGATGTGCGTCTCTCACGTTGGGACGAAAAGCCATTTGGTGAGGCTACGAACCCGGTTCGGGACAGGACCGGCGCCAAAGCGATACCCTTTGAACTGGACCTGAATTCGCGGGAGTTTGCGGGCAGGGAGTTCTTAAGGCGCCAATCGCCGAAGGCGATGGAAACGGAGCGGCAATGAAAATCGGAAGGTGGGTACGGGCGTTGGGGCGGGTGGCGGCTCCGGTCGCGCTGTGTCTTTTCGCCGGTTTGATGGCTGGCTGCGCAAATTTCTGGCAGGCGCCGGGCGGCAACACAAGCTTCGCTCTCACCAACAGCGGCGCCATCACCGTGAGCCCAGGTAATAGCGGCGCCTCGACCATTACCGTGACGCCGGCGAACACGTTTACCGGATCGGTTACTCTTACTTGTGCAGTTACCGCGTCGCCCTCGGGCGCCGCCAATCCCACAACCTGTAGCCTTTCTCCCACTTCGGTCACCATCAGCGGTACGACGGCGCAAGCGTCAACGCTGACCGCAGCCACTGCGGCAGGTACGTCCGCCGGAGCCTACCAGATTACGGTCACCGGCGCTTCGGGCAGCGTTACAGAGACCACCACCGTTTGCGTTGAGGTGGGATCAGCCTCCGGCAGTTGCAGCGGCACCACCGCCACCAGCGGCGACTTCTACATCCTGAATGCCGGAACGACTCCGCAAATTGTTGGCGAGTCGATCGTCTCCGGCAAGCTGACCGCGATCTCGGGAAGCCCCTGGACCGTACAGGGCACGCCGTACTCCATGGCCATCGCTCCCAACGGCAATTTTATGTGTGTAAGCACACTCTCCGGCGTTTTCGCCTACCCCATCACCAGCGGCGTCCTGGGAAAAGCATTGCAAATCACCCCGGATTTGGCCTATGCCATCCAGGTCGATTGGAGCGATTCTTGGCTGGTGGAAGCCATTCCGGCCACCGGCGGAGTGACTTTTGCCGCTGTCCCCATCAGTTCCACCACCGGCGCTAGCACCGGCAGCGAGTTGACGGCATCTTTTGCCGTCGCAGACGCCGCGGTGCAGCCGAACAAGATGGTCATTTCAGGCGACAATACCAAAGTTTTTCTCTCGCTGGGCGCCGGCGGCACTATTGTGGTTCCATTCAACGCCAGCTCTCCGTTTCCGTCGGGAATCGGCGCCACTACCGTCCCTATCGCGAATTCCAGCGGCTCCGCGCTTTCCGTGGCCGTCGATCCCGGCAAGAGCCCTGGCCTTTTCTACATTGGCGAAACCCTGGCCAACTCCGCTGGCAACTCGGGCGGGCTGCGCGCTTTTACATACAGTTCGTTGGGTAGCTCAAAACTCGTTCAGGCCACCGGCTCTCCCATCGCCAGCGGCGGGCTGGCCCCCAATTTCATCCTGCCCATCGCCGCCGGGGGATATGTCTATGTCGCCAACGGGGCCGGCATCTCTGCGGCTGGCAGCGTCACCGGAATTACGGTGACGGAAAACGGTTCGACTTACTCGTTGGCGGCAGGCAGCACCGTTTCGGCCGGCGTCCAACCGCTTGGCTTGGCCGAGGATTCGAACAGCAACTTCGTTCTGTCTGTGGGCTCGCTCGGCAGTCCGTACTTCGACGCCTACACCTTTGATGCCACCACCACCGGCCAGTTGGACTCTCAGATCACCGCCACCACCGCTGCCAGTTACACCGCCATCGCCGCCGCGCCGTAGAGAGGCAGGGACTAGGGACTAACCTGGATTATGCATCAGCGAGTTTCCGGCAGGCTTTTTCGGGGTGCCGGCGGCTCATTTCCCGGTTAGTAAGTGATTTTTGGCGGGAGTAAGGCTGCCGAGCATCGGGCATTGAGGCAAAATGGCCGCCCGTGGCCGGTTCGAAAGGGTCAGATAGCGATTCTTGAGCATGGTAATCCCGGCAGTCTCCAAGAGGGATGCGGATAGGGTTTTAGGCTGGCGGTGTTCCTGCTTGTCCAGCCGTGGCGCCCAGCGCGAGAACCGCCTTCTGGAACTCTGCCTTCCAGGGAAACGCCTGGGGCAAGCGAATGACGAGGCGGCGAGCCGGGGATACCACCCGCGCGCCAAGCTTCAACAGCCGTTCGCGGATGGTCCAAGCCTGCGCTCTGGCCAGGGAAGTCAGAGCAGCCGCCAGGCGGATCTCCTGCATCGGCACATACTTGTTCGCTTGGCGCCGGCCGTGGAAGCAGGATGTCAGACCCTCGATGAATCCGTTGCCGAAGCGGCGGCTGCTCGCTTCCAGCAAGATCGCGCCACCATCGCCGGAGCCCTGCGTCCGGTCGAATAACGCCGTCACGGGACGCTTGGCAAGCTTGCCAAACAACAAACGCGGCGGGGGTGCGGAATCACTCAAGCGAGAGCCTCTTTTCTGCTGCTAAGCTGTTGATTCGCAACTACATTCTAGCGCGGATCGGGCTCTCGCTCTCGCTCTTCACGCATGATTCAGGTTAAGGCATGGAGTTAATGATTTCTCCTTACAGGGGAATCGTATCGTCCTCTTCCGCCGAGACGATCGTGCCCTGATGGTAGAGGATGCGCCATCCAGCCCCCGAGCTCTGCCAGATCGTCGCCCGCCGTGTGCGCCTTCCGGCCTGATTGAGGGTGTAGGTCAGCAGGTACGTCTCGGGTCCGAGCCTACGCAACCCGAACTCCGAAGTCTGCCAGTCGGCCGCTGCGGCATCGACGTAAGGAACGCTTGTAATCAGTTCCGACAGGATGAAATCCCGGCTGTAGCGGCGGCCCGATGCGCCCACCTCCCAATAATCGGGCGAAGTCGAGCGCTCGAACTCGGCGGCGGTCGAGCCAAACTCCGGCGTATGAAAGATCGGTTCGCGGCGACGCAGCGCTTCGAGTGTTGGCAGCAATTCCGGATCGACCTTAGCAAAAACCGGATTCATTTTCATCTCCTTTGTTTACTGCCGATTATGGCACAATTCCTTCCAGAATCTCTTCCGCCATGGTTCGAGATCGTTCAGAAACGGACCAGACTGCGATTCTGGCGAGGAGCTGCCCCACGCTCTCTCTGGGAGACCGCACCTGGCTTGCTTTGCGAGTCTTCTCGATGCGACGGCATGGACGATGGACAGGATCTGAGCGCAGATGACTGTTCCAGCGAGGATCGAGCTTCTTCGTTGGCCTAGCACTATGCCGCTTTCGGCCGCGTGTGCCAGCCGAAGGTCACGGTTCCAATCAGAATCACCGTGAGCATCCCGATCCAGGTGAGACCGGCCATCTGCTCGACCTGCTCCTCGCGAGCTTCCACCTCGCGCATGTTGCGGCCTGCCAGTACAAAGCCCGGATGGGCTCCGCCAACTCGCTGGACAACGGCAGCGATGCGTACGTCATGCCGGGGCTGCCAGCTTACGCGTTCTTCACCGTGGGTGCGGACGTAGCCGAAGATGCCGCTTGGCAGCACGGGAGCCTTCCCGTCGAGGAGGGCCTGCGAGGCGAGAGTTTGGCCCCGATCGTCGTAAACGATAACAAAGGGCGAGAGACTATGGGCCATATCGACCGCTCCCAATCTGCCAGCCATGGCGGGCAGCGCACCCTGCTGGAGCAGTGCCGCGAGGTCGCCTCGCTCCAGCACTGGGACCAGGTCTGTGGCCATGGCGATCTGTGGATCGTTGGCCCCCTGACGCAGCACCTGCTGGGGAATGGCGTAGAGCGCAAGGGCAAGGCCGGTGGCGAGGGCGGCAAGGATGAGTGCGTTGAAGACTAGGGCGGGGCGGGCAAAAGTGTCGCGCAGCATGGCGAGATGCTCCTTGGCAAGGGAAATGACGAGGTCGCGAAGGACCAGCGGAACGAGGGCGCGACGGGAGAGCGTGCGGTCTTGCAATGCGTCGCGGAAGGCCTGGCGCATGGCTGACGCGTAGACCTCGCGGAAGGGAGGGGGATAAAGGCGGAGCACAATCGCGTAAAAACGTTCCAGGCGATCCGCATTGGGCGGGAGTTGCGTCATGAGCGGCCCCCGTGTGGAATCAGGCCAAGCGTGCGGGCTGCGGAGACGGCGGCGTTCAGCCGTTCAAGCTCCACGGCCAGTACGGAATGGCCCAGGTTGGTGAGACGGTAGTACCGGCGGCGTTCGTCGTCGGAGAGACCGGACTCCTCGATCAAGCCGCCGCACGCCATGCGGTCCAGCGAGCCGTAGAGCGTTCCTGGACCCATCTGGACGCCGCCGCCCTGCGGAGCGCGGGCATCTTTCATGATGTGGTAGCCATGCTTGTCACCCTCTGCGAGGGAGAGCAGGATCGCGAAGACGGCGGGGGATAGCGGTGGGGCGGGCGCGGATACAGTAGCCATTGAGAGAGTATATATCCGTAACCGATATATCTGCAACAGAAATATCTTTGAACCCCGCAAACCCCGACGAAGCCGGCGGACGACTAAGCAGGACGTTTGGCCTTTCATCCAAGGATGAGAGCTTGCTGAGGTTGCGCAGAGGCCGGTGGCCGATCACGGCATTCTCTGCTGCGGCTCCCTCATCGTTTACTCACAATGCGCTGCCCGCAACGCCTGGCCATCGTCCAAGTCCTTTCGATTGTGCGGTCAAGCATGGCCGTTCCCTCTGGCATACAACGTGCTGAGGATAGGCGAGAACGGGGCCGTAGCATGTTGCGAACGGCGGATTGCCGAAATAGGAGATGCCTTTGGATATCAGCTTGAAAACAAGTAACATCTGGGCCTCAATGACGCGCGCGTATCAATACGAGGCAGCGGCCAAGCGCCCGCTGAGTTTCTTGTTCACCGGACTTGATCGCCCTCGCGTGCTGATTGCCGCGGGCGACGGCTCAACACGCCTAACCCTGGAAGATTGGCTGGGGAAGTGGGGCTATGAAACTGTACTGGCCGAGGACGGGTCGGCGGCCTGGAAGATTCTGCAGCAAAGGCGGCCACCTGAGCTGGTGATTGTGGATTGGGCGATATCGGGAATGGACAGCATGGATCTATGCAGAAGACTGCGCGACAAATCCCGGAAGTTCTACCACTACGTCATTATGATCCAGGGTAAGGATTATAAAGAAGAAACCGTGCTCGCGCTGGAGTCGGGGGCCGATGACTACCTGATTGAACCGCTTGAGGAACCTGAGCTGAGGGCGCGTCTCAAGGTAGCCGGCCGCATCATCGCCCTGCAAGATGAGTTGATCGGCGCACGGGAGGAGCAACGTGTAAGAGCGATGAAGGATGGACTGACCGGCTTGTGGAACCGGGCGGCGTTTCTGGAGATTTTCAAGCAGGAATTGGATCGCGCCGAACGCGCTCATGCCAGCACGGGCTTGCTGTTACTGGACCTGGATCACTTCAAGCGTATCAACGACAGCTACGGGCATTTGGCAGGGGACGCGGTTCTGAAGGAGATGGCGCTTCGCTTCAAGCAGAATGTGCGGTCTTACGATTTCGTTGGGCGATATGGGGGCGAAGAGTTTCTTGTCGCGCTTCCCGGGTGCGATCGAATGCAACTCCGCAGGCGGGCGGAAGGGATTCGAAAGGCCATATCCAATGAGCCAGTGCGCGTGGGCAAAGTCGAAATACCTGTAACCGTCAGCGTGG
Source organism: uncultured Acidobacteriaceae bacterium (assembly GCA_963799145.1). Classification (GTDB taxonomy): domain Bacteria; phylum Acidobacteriota; class Terriglobia; order Terriglobales; family Acidobacteriaceae; genus Telmatobacter. Next base: position 17,572 of record CAWCWQ010000137.1, read on the forward strand.
GCGCAGCGGCCGCATCGGAGGGCGCCAAATCGGCATTGGACGTGTTAGGGGTCGCCGATCGGGCACTCTACAAGGCCAAGGATGCGGGGCGCAATTGCTCGGTATATTGCGAGTCGTCCGGGGTCGATGTTCCCGAATCACTCGAAGCAAGCGCGTCCCGCTGCGATCGCTGCGGCCTTGCGCGTTCCGGCGGATGCGTTGTGGGAGGCCTGGATGAGGGTTTGCCGAGTGGATCGATTGGAAGCCGCGCGAATGAGGGAATGAGCGTGCTGGCTTGCTGACCTTTGCGAAAAATCCAGCCCGCTCCTCAGATGGAGAAGCGGGCCGGATTTGTTGCTTTCTTAGTTCCGGAAGACGAAGGGCTGCCCGGTAAGCTCCTGGGTCAGGACGGCTCCGCCCATTGCGGGCGCAACCGCGGAGACCTTCACGAGCACATTAGTTTCCTTGACTACCTACAGCGTCTTCTTGTCTGCGCGTTCGTCGACTACATCTCCTTGACGCCTTCGACGAAGGCTTTCAGCTTGCGGCTGCGGCTGGGGTGGCGGAGCTTGCGCAGGGCCTTGGCTTCGATCTGGCGGATGCGCTCGCGGGTGACCTGGAAGCTCTGGCCGACCTCTTCGAGGGTGTGCTCGGAGCCGTCTTCGAGGCCGAAGCGCATCTTGATGACGCGCTCCTCGCGCGGGGTCAGGGTGCGCAGAACCTGCGAGGTGTACTCCTTGAGGTTGACGCTGATGACGGCCTCGGAGGGCGAGACGGCCTGGCGGTCCTCGATGAAGTCGCCGAGGTGCGAGTCTTCCTCTTCGCCGATGGGGGTTTCCAGCGAGATGGGCTCCTGCGCGATCTTGAGCACCTTGCGCACCTTGGCCACGGGAATGTCCATGCGGCGGGCGATCTCTTCGCTGGAGGGCTCGCGGCCCAGTTCCTGGACGAGCTGGCGGCTGGTGCGGATGAGCTTGTTGATGGTCTCGATCATGTGCACCGGGATGCGGATGGTGCGGGCCTGGTCGGCGATGGCGCGGGTGATGGCCTGGCGAATCCACCAGGTGGCGTAGGTGGAGAACTTGTAGCCGCGGCGGTACTCGAACTTGTCCACGGCCTTCATCAGGCCGATGTTGCCTTCCTGAATGAGGTCGAGGAACTGGAGGCCGCGGTTGGTGTACTTTTTGGCGATGGAGACGACCAGGCGCAGGTTGGCTTCGATCAGCTCGCGCTTGGCCTGCTCGGCGTCCATGTCGCCCTGGATCATCTCGCGCTGGGTGCGCTTGAGTTCGATAATGGAAACGCCGGCGTCGACCTCGATCTTTTCGAGATCGACCTTGCAGTTCTTCTGCTGGCGGCGGTACTCCTTTTTGAGCTCCTCGCTCTTGCTGGCCTCGTGCTTCTGCTCGAGCGAGCGAATCTGGCGCTCGAGGGTGCGCATGGTGTCAACGGTCTTGTTGACCTTGTCGAGCAGGCGCTTGCGCTCCATGGCCGTGTACTTCAGCTCGCGCACGATGCGGGAGACGAGCACCTTCTCGCGAGCGATGAGCCAGCGGGCGTGACGGGCGTCGCGGATTTTGGCCTTGGAGGCGGGGGCGGGCGCGGCCTGCTTCTCCTCGATCGACGCAATCCGCTTCTGGTGCTTGACCAGCGCGTCGACGCGGGCGACGGTGGCCTTGACGCGGAGCTGCACTACTTCTTCCGTGAGCTCCTCCTCGTCGAAGATGACGACTTCCTTGATGTTGCGCACGCCGCGCTTGAGGTCCTCGCCAAGGGCTACGATCTCGCGGATGACGATTGGAGAGCGCGAGATGGCTTTCATGACGCGCATCTGGCCGCGCTCGATGCGCTTGGCGATTTCTACTTCGCCCTCGCGCGTGAGCAGCGGAACAGTGCCCATCTCGCGCAGGTACATGCGGACGGGGTCGTTGGTCTTTTCCAGAGTGCCTGGGGTGAGGTCGAGCTCGACGTCTTCGCCGTCCTCCAGCTCGAAGTCCTTGTCGCCGAACTTGGGACCGTCAAGGAGGTCGATGCCCTGGGTGCCGATGGTCGTAATCAGGTCGTCAAGATCTTCGGGCGAGGTAGCCATCTCATCCGGCAGCATCTCGTTCACGTCGCCGTATGTCAGGTAGCCCTTTTCCTTGCCCACTTCGATCAGGGTGTCGATGTCGGGTTCGTGGTCGTGGTCGGGTTCATGCTCGTGTTCGAACTTGTCGTCAATCGCCAAATTGCTCCTTCTCTCCGTCGCAAGGTATATTAGGCACCGTTTGCGCACCGGTGCAGGGCCGGGCTCGGAGCACGCCAAGACGGGGGTTTCCAAGCTCAAGGCAAGGGAACCCCGGCGCGCGCGGAGCCAGACCTGCGGTCACCCGCAAAAAAAGAAGCGGTCTCAGGTATTTGCTCGGAAGAGGATGACCACGCTTCAGGTTTCGCCTGGGTAGCCCGCGAGCCGCAGCTCATGGATGGGGCATAGGGGCGCGCATCCTCACAGAGATCGATAGATTACCACAATCTGCCCGGTTCCGCCAACTCAGGAAACCGGGCCCGGTCGGTTCCCTTCCGGGTCTGCCGCGGGACTTGGGCGAACCGTCGTCCTTGCCACCCGCTCCGTCTCCTGTGAATTAGACGCGCCAAAGTGCGCCAGGACGCAGGATTCCAACGGAAAGGCCCGCATTCGCGCGCGGGCGAATGCGGGCCTTTTCAAAGCGGCAATTTGTGAGGGGGATTGTCAGGCGGGCTCGACAGTTTCGCTGGCAGGCGCTCCGACGCGGCTCCAGCGGGCGCGCATATCCTGGCGGAACTTCTCTCGCTCCTCGGGCGTCATCCGCTCCCAGCGCGCGCCACATGGCCGCTGAGATCTGGAGCGATCGTTGCCATGAGCGCCAAGGCCGCCGACGAGAATCCGGCAGAGAAGCATCAATCCGAGTGCCTGCCAAAATGTAATCGGATGCCATCCGAAGAGCCCAGGCAGCAGCCAATTCCAGAGATGCATCACCACTTCGCCGAGGATCGCAATGAAAGCTGCAACCGCCAGCGGGGCAACGAAGAATATCCACTTGTTTCTCTTGACCCATCCGTTTTCCATTTTGTGTTCCTCACTTTCTCAAAAACTCGTCGTGAATGCTCCGCAACCGCCGGCGGAGATGAAGCACCGCGTAGCGCTTGCGCGAGAGCAGTGTGTTGACGCTGACTCCGCTTTCCGCCGACAGTTCCTTGAAGCTGCGCCCCTCCAGTTCGTGGGCGACGAATACTTGACGCTGATCGGCGGGCAACTCGGCGAGCGCGGATTCCAGCTCATCGAGAAGCACGCCGCGGATGTAGAGCGCTTCCGGCCCGGCTTCGGGCGAGGGCAGCAGATCTTCGATGCGCAGCAACTCGCCGTCCTCGTCCAGGGCCGCCGCGTCAGTGAAGTTCTCCGGCCTCTTCTTGCGGAAGAGGTCCGTGATGCGATTGCGCGCAACGCGAAAGAGCCAGCCCGTCACGAAGTCGATCGGCAACAGCAGGCGATTGGCCGCCACCAGTTCGTAGAAGACCTCCTGGAGAAGATCTTCCACGTCGGCCTCGTTTGGCACCCGCTTGCGGATGAAACTGCGCAGCCTGGATCGTTGTTCCGCGATGACTTCGGAGATCCTGCTGTCTTGCTCGATCATCGCGGCCACGCTCATGTTTCATCCATCCATTCGTGTAGACGAACGGCGGGCGAGAATATTGTAGCGATCTGAAATCGCGAAGCTGGGCGCCACGGATGCGGCGGGGCAGGCATGGGCACACAAGCAGATTACGCTCACCGGCGCAGATCGGCGAGCGTTGCTCCCTGGCCGCCTTCGTTCTGCTGAGCTTCGGCGCGCGTGGCTACGCGGGGATGGCCTTTTTAGAACTCGCGGACATGCGGCTCAACTCCGCGTTGCGAAGCGCCTCGTGGATAATCATTTTCAAGTAGGTCTGATAGCGCAGGCCGCGCTGTGCGGCTTGCACGCGAGCCTTGGCGATGTCTTCGGGGTCGAGGCGAATGGTGGTGGTGGGCAAGGGCTGCGGCTCTGGAAACGGGATTCCGCGCTCGGCAAACAGACGGCGCGCGCCACCACGACCCAGAGTGCCCGCCTTCGCCGCCTTCTTGAATTCTTCAAACACAAGGTCTTGGTTATCAAACCACCACTTTGCCTCTTCCGCTTCGGTGGCGAATTTGGGAACCTTCATGTCGCTCTTGAAAACCTTTGTCTCGGTCATTGCAATCCCGCCCTTTGTTCGAGGTAGAAGATCTTCCATTGCTTACCAGGTTCGAACGCTGTAACCACCCTCATGCGCTCGCCCCGAAAGGTAATTACAACCCAGAGAATTCGACCCTTGTTCGTTTCTCCGAGATGGGAGCTTCGTTCCTCGCCATCAGCCACTTCAAGCCCAATGCCGAACGGGTCGCCGAAAATTGCCTCCTCAGCTTCTTCCGGAGCCACGTCGTGCTCGGCGATGTGGAGAATGTTCGCATCGTCCCAATCGAAGAGCGCGTCGTTCATTATCTCCCTCTTTATCGTAGCTACATCGTAGATATTTTGCAACTACTGCCTAAGCTCGACCAGCGTCGCCCCCTGGCCGCCTTCGTTTTGCGGGGCTTCGGCAGATGTGGCTACGTGGGGATGGCTCTTGAGGAACTCGCGGACGCCGCGGCGGAGGATGCCGGCGCCGTGGCCGTGGATGATGCGAACGCGGGGCAGGCCGGCGAGGAAGGCGCGGTCGAGGTACTTCTCCAGCTCTTCGGTGGCTTCGTCGACGGTGCGGCCGATGAGGTTGATCTCCATGCGCATGTCGTCGGTGTTGGCGCTGGTGACGGTGACGTGGACGTTCTTCTGCTGGCGGGCGGCGGCGAGCGGATCGGCCCGCTCATTGAGGCGGATTTCCGCTGGACGCAAGACCTCGGCGATGTCGTCGCGCTTGACGCGCATCTTGATGGGGCCGAGAGCGACTTCAAAGAGGTCTTTCTCGACCTCGCGCTGGACGACTGGCGATCTTGTTCATGGACTTGAGGCGGACCTGGTCGCCGGCGGCGATGTGCTTCAGGATGTGCGGCTGGGCGTTGGCGTCGCCCTGATCCGCGCCGGTGCGGTGGGCGACGACGGTCTGGTTGAAGCTCTCCTGAAACTCGCGGCGCAGGCGCAGGATGCGGCGCTCGGCTTCCTTGGAGAGCTTTTGCTGCGCGGCGCGGTCCTCGATGGCGCGGACCGTCTCGCGCATCTGGAACTCGAAGTCCTTGAGCAGCGAGGCGAGCTTGGTTTCGAGCTCGCGGGTGCGGTTGCGCAGCTCGACGTCGCCTTCGCGCGCGAGCCTTGGCGCGCTCCTGGTTGAGGGCGTACTGCTGCGTCGCGGGCGGCCTTGCGGTCCTCTTCGAGTTGCGCCAGCTCGTTGTGGAGGCTTGTCGAGGAAGCGGGCGATATCGACCTGCTGCGAGCCCAGGCGCTGGCGGGCGGCGGCGATGATGCTCGCGTTCAGGCCCAGCCGCTCGGCGGTCTGGATGCCGGCCGACGCGCCGGGAACGCCGAGGCGAAGCTGGTAGTTGGGCGCGAGCGTGACTTCGTCCACGCCGGCCGCGGCGTTGAGCACGCCGGGGGTGTTGGCGGCGTAGACCTTGAGCGAGGTGTGATGGGTGGAGATGAGCGACCACGCGCCCGCCAGTGAGAAAGTGGCTGGCAATGGCCACGGCCAGCGCCGAGCCTTCTTCGGGATCGGTGGAGGAGCCGAGCTCGTCGAGCAGCACCAGGGAGCGCGCTCGGCCAGCCGCGAGAGGCGGTCGAGGTTGGCGATGTGCGCGGAAAAGGTGGAGAGCGCGGCCTCGATGGATTGCGCGTCGCCGATGTCGGCCAGGAACGCGGTGAAGACGGGAAAGCTGGCCGCCGCGGCGGGGACGGGCAGGCCGGCCTGCGCCATCATGGCCAGCAGGGCGGTGGTTTTGAGCGTGACGGTTTTGCCGCCGGTGTTGGGGCCGCTGATGATGAGCTGGCGGGCTTCGGCGGTCAGCTCCAGCGTGAGCGGGACGACGCCCGTATTGGGGCGGCGCCGGTGGCGCGCAGGCGCTTTTCGAGCAGCGGATGGCGGGCGGCGTCGAGGCGCAGAAGATCGGGCGCAATGGCCGGGGCCACGCAGTCGTAGTCGCGGGCAAAGCGGGCGCGGGCCTGGAGGCTGTCGACCAGCGCCAGGACGCGCGCGCCCTCGACGAGGCCTTGGGCGTAGCCGCCCACCTGGCGGGTGAGGGCCACAAAGATGCGGTGAATCTCGGCCTGCTCTTCTTCGATGAGGCGGACCAGTTCGTTGTTCTGCTCGATGGTTTCGAGCGGCTCGACGTAGACCGTCTGCCCCGAAGAGCTGGCGCCGTGGACGACGCCGGAGACGCGCCGCTTGAGCTCGACGCGGACGGGAATGACGAAGCGGTCGCCGCGAATGGTGATGAGGTCTTCCTGGGTTGCGCCGTCCTGGGAGAGCTTGCGCAGAGCGGCGCGGAGGCTCTCTTCGATGACGCGCTGCTGGCGCTCCTGCTCGCGGCGGATGCGGCCCAGCTCGGGCGAGGCGTTGTCGGCCAGCGAGCCGTCGGGCTGAATGGTGCGCTCGATGGATTCGGCCAGAGGGCGAAGAGCTGTGGTGAGCGCCGACGAGAGCGCAGAGAGCCCCGGCAGCTTGCCGACCAGGCGCGCCGGGGGCGATTGCAGCAGCGATTGCCAGGAGGCTACGTCGTTGGCCAGGCGGGCGACGGCTTGCAACTCGTTGGCTTCGAGCGCCGCGCCGGGGATCTGCGCCTTGGCGGCCAGCTGCGTGGGGTCGAAGAGGCCGCCGAGGGGGATGGAGACCTGCTCGCCAAGCATCAGGCGGAGCTCGCCGGTGAGCTGGTGCTGGCGGGCGATCCAGGCCTCGTCGGTGGAGGGTTTGAGATCGAGAATCGCTTGGCGGCCCACGGGCGAGGCGGCAAAGCCGGCCACAAGCGCCAGCAGCGGCTCCCACTCCAGAGCGGCAAAGTCGGCGTGCACGACGGGCGACGGGATGGGATCGAGCAGCGGCATACCCAGGAACTATCTTAGCGGGCTGTGGTTGAACGGTTGAAACGGAATGGCTGCCTCAGGCGCTTGAGCCTGACGCGGAGGAACTCGGTTCGGAGCTGGCGCTGGGCGCGGCAGCGGGGGCGTTGGAGGGGCTGTCGCCAGAGCTGGCGGGCGCTTTGGTCTCCGGCGCAGGGGCGCTCTTTCCGGATTCGGACGCGTCCGTGGAGGCGGTGTCCGATCCGGATTCGGAGGCGGGTTCGCTGCTCTTGGCGGCGTAGTCGTTCACATACCAGCCGGCGCCCTTGAAGTGGAGGCGTGGCGCGGTCAGCGGGCGCTCCAGCACGCCCTGGCACATGGGACAAACGCTCTCCTGCGCGGAGCTGAAGTTCTGAATCTTCTCAAAGCGATGGCCGCACTGGGTACAGCGATAGGCATACAACGGCAAGGCCGTTCACCTCTTGCGGAAGGAATGACACACTATGCCTATTGTACCGGCAATGCGGTAAATGCCTGGAACACATTGGAATCCCACCCTAGCCGCAACAACAAGAACGCGGTGCCCAGCGGGCGCCCAGGTGGGGCACCCGGCTTTTGTGGGGCACCGGCCAGCGGACTTTAATGCACGGCGATGGGGACGGATGCCGAGTGGTTCTCCCATTCCAGGGTGAGCTTGCCTGCGCCGCCGCCAAGATCGGTGAGCGTGTACTTGAGGTTCTCAACCAGGGCTGGCGGCTTGGCCATCGTCATCTTGGTCCGGCCCAAGTCCTGGGCGGGATCGTGCGACAGGCCCCATTGGCCGACTTGCTTGTTGACAATCAGAGTCCAGTTGTCAGGGTCGGAGATGTCGGCAAAGAGGGTGTAGTCGCCCTTGGGAACGGCCAGGTCACCGATGGTAAGGTCTGCATCGGCATGCAGCTTGGTGGCGGCATTGGCGCCGGCGCGCCAGATTGGATATTGCGGATCGTGGCCGATGAGGCCGTCCTTGGTGAAGATGTGGCCTTCGCGGCCTTTCACTCCGGGCGAACTGTAGACGATGGTGATGGCTTTGCCGCCGATGGTGGCCGACTCAGTGGCCGGCGGGCTCTTGGGCGGGCTCTTGGGCGGTGCCTGCTGGGCGATGAGGGCGGTGGCGGCGATGAGCAGGCCGGTACAGACTAGAAGACGCTTCATGGTGGTTTTCTCCTCCGGGGGTAGAGTGTTGATTTTGAATTGACTGCCTCGACGCCAAGATTGTCTCACCGCGCGCCCCGGTTGGGGAAGCCGGGGCGGCCTTGAGACGCCGGCCAAGCATCCGCTGGCGGCTGGACTTGAAATTCCGACGGAAACGGTCGTATACTGAATACGGACCGAAGAAGTCGGATATTGAATGCTCAAGCTCACCAAGAAAGCGGATTACGGGTTGATGGCGCTCAAGTACCTGGCCGAGCACCCGGAGATGCCCGCGCTGAGCGCCAAAGACGTTGCCGACGCGTACGGGATCCCGGCGCAGTTGCTGGCCAAGATTCTGCAATTGCTCACCAAGAGCGGCCTTCTGCGCTCCCACGCCGGCATGAACGGCGGCTATGCCCTGGCTCGCGATGCGCGGTCGATCTCGGCTTACGAGGTGATTCACGCCATCGATGGGCCGTTCTTTATCACTTCGTGCACCAAGGGCGCAAAGGGCTGCGAACTGACCCCGAGCTGCACCATCAAGGAACCCCTGGCGCGGGTGAACGACACCATCGCAGGAGTACTGAAGAGCATCAGCATTCAGGATCTGGCCGAGAAGGAGCATCCCGCGCGGCAAGTGCCCGAAACCCACGGGTTGGTCGCATTGAAGCTGTAGCGGAACGGACGTTGTAACAGGAGTTTCCCCCTCCGCGATATGCGGAGAGATGAATCGAAGAAGGTGGAGATCGCGATGAGTACATTTGCCAGCCAAATTGAAGCGCCCGCGGGCGTGACCTTGCCGATCTATATGGACAATCACGCCACCAGCCCGCTCGACCCGCGGGTTCTGGAGGCGATGATGCCCTATTTCACCGCCAAGTTCGGCAACGCGGCCAGCCGCAACCACTCCTTTGGGTGGGAGGCGGAGCAGGCCGTGGAAGCGGCGCGCGAGCAGATTGCGCGGCTGATCGGGGCTACCGCCAAGGAGATCATCTTCACCAGCGGCGCCACGGAGTCGAACAACCTGGCCATCAAGGGCATCGCCGAAATGTATCGCGAGCGCGGCAACCACATCATCACCCAGGTGACCGAGCACAAGGCAGTGCTGGACACCTGCAAGCGGCTGGAGAAGCACGGCTACCGCGTGACCTACCTGCCGGTTAAGGCCGACGGGCTGATCGATCTGGACGACCTGAAGCGGGCCATGGACGACAAGACGATCTTGGTTTCCATCATGGCGGCCAACAATGAGATCGGCGTGCTGCAGCCCATCCGCGAGATCGGCAAGCTCTGTCATGAGCGGGGCGTCATCTTCCATACCGACGCGGTGCAGGCGGTGGGCAAGGTTCCGGTGAACGTGATGGCCGACAACATCGACGTGCTGTCGATCTCGGCCCACAAGATTTACGGGCCCAAGGGCGTGGGCGCGCTGTACGTTCGCCGGCGCAACCCGAGGGTGCAGATCGCGGCGCAGATCGACGGCGGCGGCCACGAGCGCGGCATGAGGTCCGGCACGCTGAATGTGCCGGGAATCGTGGGACTGGGCAAGGCGTGCGAGATCGCCCGCGAGGAGATGGATAGCGAGGCGGCTTACCTGCGCGGCTTGCGCGACGGGCTGAAGGCGAAGCTGGAGTCGGAGCTGGACTATGTTCACGTGAACGGCTCGATGGAGCACCGGTTGCCGGGCAACTTGAATATGAGCTTTGTTTATGTCGAGGGCGAGTCGCTGCTGATGGGCATCAACGACGTAGCTGTCTCCAGCGGTTCTGCTTGCACTTCCGCGACCCTTGAGCCGTCTTATGTATTGAAGGCTTTGGGACTTGGCGACGATGTGGCGCATAGCTCGATTCGCTTTGGGCTGGGGCGCTTCAATACCCAGGCCGAGGTGGATTACGTGGCCGCCAAGGTGATCGAAGTGGTGAAGCATCTGCGCCAGCTTTCGCCGCTCTACGAGATGGTGCAAGATGGCATCGACCTGACCAAGATTCAATGGGCGGCGCACTAAAGCAGTGGTCAGGGATCAGTTGTCAGTGGTCAGTCGTTGCTCATCTCGAACGCAACGCCGCTGGCTCCGAAAAAACTGATCACTGATCACTGACAACTGACAACTGTTTTTCCGCGGCTTCCCCCGCAGGAGGATTTTGACCATGGCATACAGCGACAAGGTAATCGACCACTACAACAACCCCCGCAACGTGGGCCAACTGGACAAGGCTTCGACAGCAGTGGGCACGGGCTTGGTGGGCGCGCCGGAGTGCGGCGACGTGATGCGCTTGCAGATCCGCGTTAACCCGGAGACGCAGGTGATCGAGGAGGCCAAGTTCAAGACCTTTGGCTGCGGCTCGGCGATCGCCAGCTCGTCGCTGGCCACGGAATGGATCAAGGGCCGCACCGTGGACGACGCGCTGGGCATCAAGAACACCGACATCGTAAAGGAACTGTCGCTACCGCCGGTGAAGATTCACTGTTCGGTGCTGGCGGAAGATGCGATTCGCGCGGCCATCGGCGACTGGAAGAAGAAGAACGGCGCAGCGGCAACGGCGGAAGCTGCGGCTGTTGCCGTGGCGCAGTAAGAAGAGGCAAGTATGTCGAACGTGGTGACCATCGGAGCGCAACCGGCGCAGGAGGCCCCTGTGGTGCTGCCGCCGGCCGGACCGCCGCGGGGCTTGCAGGTGACGGAGCGCGCCATCAAGCGCATTCGCGCGGCCATGGCCAAGGAGGGCGTTTCTCCGGAAGAAGGCGGACTGCGGCTGGGCGTGATGGGCGGCGGCTGCTCCGGGCTCTCCTATTCCATCAAGTTCGATACGCGGCCCCGGGAGCGCGATCGAATCTACGACTTCGACGGCGTGCGGGTCTTCGTCGATCCCAAATCGTTCGTCTACCTGCACGGCATGACGCTGGACTACGAAGAGACGCTGATGCGGCAGGGATTCAACTTTATAAATCCGAACTCGACGCGCTCCTGCGGCTGCGGTTCGTCGTTCTCAGCGTAGGGGTTTCGCGTGAAAACCCATTGGATGCGGGCTGGGACATGCCCAGTGATTCTTTTCCCGGCTGACAGACCCTACCGGTGTGCGCGTAACATGTTGATGGGTCGTTCCCATGTATGATCGATAGCGCCTGGATTGCGGCTATTTGGGAAGGGTAATGTTGCTGCTCCGCTGGAGGGAAGATGAACAAGACTATTCGCGGCGCCAGATTCGTTTGGATTTTGTTGGCCATTCTTACTGCCTCATCGTTTGCGCGGGCACAGTGGGCAACCATGGTTTCAGACCGGGATGCGGCGGCGCGCATCGCCTGGTGGCGCGACGCCAAGTTTGGCCTTTTCATGCATTGGGGCGTCTATTCCATCCCCGGCCGCGGCGAGTGGGTGCAGTGGCAGGAGCAGATTCCGGTGGACGAGTATGCCAAGCTGGCGGACCAGTTCCATCCCGATAAGTTCGATCCGGATGCATGGGCAGAGCTTGCCAAGGCGGCCGGCATGAAGTACACCGTGCTCACTGCCCGCCACCACGATGGCTTTGCGCTCTTCGACGATCCGGGCAGTAGTTTTACAGCCATGAAATCCGCCGCGCACCATGACTTTGTCGCCGATTATGTGACGGCCGTGCGCAAGGCCGGTCTTCGCGCGGGCCTGTATTACTCGCCGCTCGACTGGCGCTACCCAGGCTTTTTCTTCCCCGGCATCTATGAGCCGAATGCGCGGGAGTTGCGCGACCAGTATCACCGCCAGCTCAACGAACTGGCCTCTAACTACGGCAAGCTCGATATACTCTGGTTCGACGGCGGCGGAGGCGACTGGCTAGGGTTCGGAGGGGTCCATTTCACCGGAAGCGGATGGGCCGCCCGGCCCAAGGGTGAACGCTATACCGGCTCCTTCAGTTGGCAGGACGACGAAGCGGTGAACAATCTAAGGAAACTGCAGCCTTCGATCCTTATCAACGACCGGACCGACGCCGCCGCGGATTTTCGATCGCGCGAAGGGGACGGGCGCCTCGGCGATTTTGAGAATAAGTATCCATGGGAGCTTTGCACAACCCTGACCGAAGGGGCATGGGGATACGTGCCCAACGCCAAGATCAAGTCTCTGGACCACGTGATTCGCCTGTTGGTCTCGGCGGTAGGGCGCGATGGGAATTTCATACTGAATGTCGGTCCCCAGCCGGATGGACAAATCGATCCGGCACAGGCGGCCCGTCTGCGCGAGATTGGGGAGTGGCTCCGCCGGTACGGCGAGAGTATCTACGCCACGCGCGGCGGCCCTTACCTGCCAGGAGATTTTGGGGTTTCAACCTATCGCGGCAAGACCATCTATCTGCATATCCTCAACCCACCCGGCGCAACGCTAACTCTGCCTGCGCTCCCAGCCAAGATCCTGGCCTGCTCTTCCTTGACCGGCGGCCAGGCTTCCTGCAAGCAGAGCGATTCCGGAGTGGAGATCGCTCTGAGCGGAAATGCGAGCCCCATCGATACCATCGTCGAGGTGACTCTGGCGTCGCCGGCAGCGGAGATCGCGCCGATTCCGACTCCGGTCGCACCGAAGACGGCTGCTGGAAAACCGGCGGCGGTCTCCGAGAACCTGCCCGATCGCTTGGTCTTGGGTAAGGGAAATGGTCTCTAGCCCGCATCTTTCGCCGCGCGTTCTTTCCGGAGAGACCGCAAGAGTTCAACTATGATCAAACTTCTCGATTCCGCGGTACCCATTGCCTGCTGGTCATGTTCTATCGGCCACAACGATTTCACGCTCTTCTGCCCTCACTGTAGCAAGATTCAGCCTCCGCCGGGCGGAGACTACTATTCCGTATTCGGCCTGGAGCGGCGGCTCAACCTCGATCTTGCCGCGCTGGAGCGCGAGTTTCACCGCCTCAGCCGCAAGGTCCATCCCGATCGCTTCGCGCGCGCCGACGAGAACGAGCGGCAGTGGAGCATGGCCGATACCGCGCTGCTGAACGACGCCTATCGTACGTTGAAGGACCCGGTGCGCCGCACCGAATACCTGCTCAAGCTGGAGGGCGCCGAGGTGGGCGCCGGCGAGAAAAGCAGTGAAGAAAAAAGCGCCCGCGCGCCGGCCGATCTGCTCGAAGAGGTCTTCGACCTGAACATGCATCTCGAGGAGATGCGCATGGCCCGCGAGTTAGGCGAACCCGATCAGGCGCTCGAAACAAGCCTGCTGGAAGCCAAGAAGAAGTTCGAGGGCCTGCTGGCAGCGGTTGACAGTAATCTGCGCGAGCTGTGGCAGGCATGGGATGCGGGCGGCAAAGCCGCGCGCCTGGCCGCGGAAAAGGCTATGTTGGCCCTGCTCGACCGGCGCCGCTACCTCGGCAATCTGGTTCGCGACGTTTCGGAAACGCTCGGGTTTGCCATCCACGCTCAGTGATCGGATCGGCTAACCGGCCCTATGGAGCTTGAAAGAAGAGCATGGCGGAATCGACCTCGAATGGCCGCGTAGTTGGAATTGACCTGGGAACCACCAATTCCCTGGTCGCATACATGCAGGGCGACGCCCCGGTGGTGATTCCCGGCGTGGACGGCTTGAACCTCGTGCCGTCGGTGGTGGCGCTCGATCCGATTCCCGCCGGGGGCGGCCGGCCGACGGTCACCGTGGGCAATACCGCGCGCAAGGCGCTCATCGAGACGCCGGAGCGGGTCATCTATTCCGTCAAGCGGCTGATGGGCCGCGGCCTCGAGGAGATTCAAGACGAGCTGAAGCTGTTTCCCTTCCGGTTGGCCGAGGACGTTGAAGCGGGCGAAGTGCCGCGCATCAAGCTGGGCGAACTCAAGTTCACGCCGCCGGAGATTTCCGCTTACATACTTCGCCAGCTCAAGCGCAACGCCGAGCGGTTCTTTGGCGCGCCGGTTACGCAGGCGGTCATCACCGTGCCGGCCTATTTCAACGATGCGCAGCGGCAGGCCACCAAGGATGCTGGCCGCATGGCCGGACTCGAGGTGCTGCGCCTGGTGAACGAGCCCACTGCGGCGGCGCTGGCCTACGGGCTGGACCGCGCCAAAGTGGGTACCATTGCGGTCTACGATCTGGGCGGCGGCACCTTCGATATCTCCATCCTCAAGCTGCGCGACGGCATCTTCGAGGTGCAGTCCACCAATGGCGACACGCACCTGGGCGGCGACGACATCGACAACCTGCTGTTGACCATCGCGCTGGATGAGATTCACGCCGAGCATGGCGTGGATCTGCGCCGCCATCCCGGCGCGGTGCAGGCATTGCGCAAAGCGGCCATCGACGCCAAGATCGCTCTTTCTACCGAGCCCGCGGCTCACTTCGACATCGAGCTACCCAACGGCGACCGCTACCAGCGCGAGATTCCGCGCGCGGTCTTCGAGTTGCTCATCGAGCCGGTGCTCGAGCGCACCGCCGGCCCTTGCAAGCAGGCCCTTGCCGACGCCGGCCTCACGCCCGAGCAGATCGACGAAGTGGTGCTGGTGGGCGGATCGACGCGCATTCCCGCGGTGCGCCAACTGGTGGACGAGCTTTTCCATCTCGCGGCGCGCGGCAAGAAGCCGCACATCGAGTTGAATCCCGACGAGGTGGTGGCGCTGGGCGCGGCGGTGCAGGCCGACATTCTGGCCGGCGCCTCGAAGACCACCGAGGAGATGCTGCTGCTGGACGTGACCCCGCTCTCGCTGGGCATCGAGGCGCTGGGCGGCGCCGTGGCGCGCATCATCCAGCGCAACTCGACCATTCCCGCTTCGGCCACCGAGCACTTTACCACCGGCGTCGACGGCCAGACCAACGTGGCCATTCACGTGGTGCAGGGCGAGCGCGAACTGGCCGCCGACTGCCGTTCGCTGGCCCGCTTCGACCTGAAAGGCATTCCGCCGATGAGCGCCGGGCTGCCGCGCATCGAGGTTCGCTTCCTCATCGACGCCGACGGCATTCTGCACGTCTCGGCGCGCGAGCAGCGCAGCGGCCAGGCGGCGCAGATTGAGGTAAAGCCGACCTATGGACTGACCGACGAGCAGGTCGAGAGCATGATTCTCGACTCCTTCGATCACGCCGAGGAGGACTTTGCCAAGCGGTTGCTGATCGAGGCCCGCAACGAGGCGGAGACGATTCTTGCCGCGGTCGAGCGCGCTCCGCAGAGCCCGGCGTGGAACCAATTGACCGGCGAGGAGCAGGCGGCGATTGCGGCGGCGCAGATGCACTTGCAAGCCGTTAAACTAGGTGAGGATTCGGCGGCGATTCGCTAGGCCACCCTGGCGCTGGACCAGGCAACGCGGCGTTTTGCGGAACTGATGATGGAGGCCGCGGTCGCCACCGCCATCCGCGGCAAAACCATGGACGCGGCCGGCGAGGAGCTGGGCGAAGCTGTGACCGCGCCCCATGCCATGGCCGCGGCGGAGTTCAAGTAGTCCCTCCTTAGGCAGGAGCGATCGTTCGGCTCAGTTTCGGGTTGTGGGTGTGGAATAATGTGGGCGGGAGGAAACTGAGATGAAATGTCTTCTCTGTACTGTTTTTCTTCTTTGTGCTTCTGTTTTGAGCTTTGCACAGAAGGAACCTGCGAAGGAGTATCCGATCAAGGTGCATGTGAGTTCTTCGGAGCAGCAGGGCTTTGGCATGCAGGAACAACAAATCCTGCGGGTTGTCATCGATGGGAAGAAGTATCAGCTGATCGCACTTGGCTCGAGGCCCTGGGCGTTGCCGGTGGGTGACTACCAGGCACGAATTATCAAGGATCAGCCGATTCAGGGTGGGCAGTATGAGCGGCGCTATGAAATTATCTTCCCCGACGGAAAGACGGCGCAGTATGACGTAGGGGGCGAATCGGAGTAGGGGCGGGAACATCTACAACAGTTTCGCAAGAACCACCGGTCAGCGCGCAGATCGGTGCAGAAGATACCACCCGCCGCGACCTGAATGCATTTTGGAGACACCCTTGTGAGCCAGAATCCGTCGAGCACGACCTCAACAATTCCCGCCGATAGGCTTGTGCGCGTCACCTTCCTACCCGAGGGCAGGACAGTGGAGTTTGAGTTCGGCGCCATGCCCTACCAGCATCACGGCAAGCCGATGTCGTTTCTCGACGTGGCCGAGAACCACGATGTCTTTCTCGATCACGCCTGCGGGGGCGTTTGCGCCTGCACCACTTGCCACCTGTGGATCAAGGATCAGGACGGCATCAGCGAAGCCGACGACGACGAACTGGATCGCATGGATATGGCTGCCGACCAGCAGTTGAACTCGCGGCTGGGCTGTCAGGCCGTCATCACCCGGCCTGGAAACTACGTGGTCGAAATCCCCAAGTGGAACCGCAACTATGTCTCCGAGGGCAAGCCGCTGGCCCTGGCGGAAGAGAAGTAACTCTCTCGGCGGAGCCTCGCGCAGAGGGTTGCACGGGGTCTCAGGCAGTTTTTCCAGGAGGAGCAGAATGAAGTACTTCTTTCTCAAACTCATTCCACCGAGGCCCGACTTCATGTGGACCGCCACGGATGGCGAGAAGGAGCTCATGCAGGCGCATGCAGCCTATTGGAAGGGATTTGCCGAAAAGGGTTGGGCGGTGGCTTATGGCCCGGTGGCCGCGGCGACGGGCGGCTTTGGAGCCGGCTTTTGGGCTCTGCCGGACGATGTCGAACCCAGGCCAATTGCCGACGCCGACCCGACCATCCTGGCGAACCTTGGATTTCAATGCGAGATTCACCCCATGCCGGCGCTGATTCGCGGCAAGGAGTTGCAGAGCTGAACTCCCCGAGGAGACTTGCAATGACCCGCGAAATACTTTGGACCGACGCCGAAGAGATCGGTATTCAACTGCAAGAGAAGTTCCCTGCCCTGGACCCCTTGAAGGTGCGCTTCACCGACCTGCTCAGTTACGTGACCGGGCTGGAAGGCTTCGCCGACGACCCGGCAAAATCGAACGAGTCGCGGCTTGAGGCTATCCAGATGGCATGGCTCGAGGAGTTTCAGGACGCGCAGGGGTAACAGAGAGTTACTCGGAGTTATTTTCGAGCGGACCTATCCGAGGTGGCGGATTCACGCTTTTCCCGGTTGATTGAACAGCTTCAAGCGCCCTGCATACGCAAAGGCTCTCCATTGTGGATGGAGGCGGCGAGTCTCCCTGTAGCGTCCACCGCGACGAGATGGGCGGGTTGACCCACTGTGAGACAGCCCGCTTTTTCTGCAAGGCCCGTCATCGCAGCCGGGTTGACGGTGACCAGCCGCAGCGCGTGCTCCAGCGGCGCGCCCGTGAAGGCGACAAAATTGGCCAGGGCGCGGTCGAGTGTGAGTACGCTGCCGGCCAGCACTCCGCCAACCGTAGCCCTGCCATTCGCAACCTCAACCGCGAATCCGCTTTCAGACCCGCCAAGCTGGTACACGCCGTCCGGCATGCCTGTCGCGCTCATGGCATCGGTGACGAGGATGGCTAGCTCCGGTCCCTTGGCCTTCCACCATAGCTTCACCAGCTCGGGGGCCGTGTGGATGCCGTCCGCGATCAGTTCGGCAAAGAGGGAATCGGCGGTCAGAACCACGCCCACGATGCCCGGTTCGCGGTGGTCGAGCGGGCGCATGGCGTTGAAGGTGTGGGTTGCGCTCACGGCCCCGGCGGCAATTACCGCGCGAGTCTGGGCAGCGGAGGCATTCGAGTGACCCAGAGAGACACGAACCCCGCGCCGGGTGGCGTGCGCGGTGAGTTCGCAAGCGCCGGGCAGTTCGGGCGCAATCGTCATCAAGCGGATGCGGCCCTCGGCAGCCTCGAAGAGCCGGTCGAAGAGTCCCAGATCTGGCGCGAGAAGAAATTCGGGCGGGTGCACGCCGCGCTTGGTGGGGGAGATGAACGGCCCCTCAAGATGAATACCAAGCAAGCGTGCTCCCGCTTCGGCTTCGCCCTCCGCCGCCAGCTTTGCCAGGCCTGAAAGCGCGCGCAGGGTTGCATCCAGCGGAGCGGCAACTGTGGTGGCCAGAAAGCCGCCCGTCCCGCGCGAGGCCAGAAAGCGCCCGATGGCGCGGATCGCCTCGGGAGTGGCTTCCATCGCGTCGTGCCCGGCAGCGCCGTGGATGTGGACATCCAGAAAGGCCGGGGCCAGCGTCGCGCCGGGGTAATCTAGGATTCGTGCCGCTACAGGCAGCTCGCCGGCCATGCGGGAAGCGACGGAGGCAATCAGGCCGTCTTCGATCGCGACCACCGGCTGGTCGAGCAGGCTGGTCCCGTCCCAAAGCTGCCCGGCGATCACCATGGTGCGCATATCGAGGATTATTGCAGGCTTCGCGCCTTCTCTCCCATGCGTGCGATCCGCGGAAGCGCGATCAATGTGACCGCAAAGAGAAAGATGGAGCCAGCGATGAACCCCAGATGCCCCAGACGCAGATCTTCAAAGACCAGCTTGACCGCAACCAGCGCCAGCAATGCGTAGCCGATCCGGGTTAGCTCCATTCGCCGCCCATGCGCGCCGCCGAAGGCCAGCGCGAGCGCTCCCGCGCAGATGGTCAGCGTGCGGATGAAGGCCAGGTGGTGCTGGCCGGGATTCACGCTCCAGGCCAGCACGCTCATCAGGCCCTCGACCGCCAGCGCCGCCGCGGCGCAAACGGCCAGAGTCGCAGAGACGATGGAGAAAACCTGCGTGGTCCACCGCTCTCCGTGCCCAGCTTTTGCGGCCGCATAGCAGAGAACTGCGCTGGCGAAGGCCAGGCCAAAGCTCACCGAGGGAGCGCCGGGGAGCGTCCCCGCCAAAGCGCCGAATGCATATTGGAACATGCCCGATGCGACCGAGGCGCCCACCAAATACACAACGCCGTGAAGCTCCAGGGCCGGGCTTTTCAGCCTTGCGCCCATGAAAGCAGCCGCAACCGCAGCCATCCCCAAGCTTGCCGCGCTCCAAGGCGGCGGCAGGCATAACACACAGCCGGCCAGAAACAGCGCCGCGCTCCAGGCGGTGAAGACACGGTAATTGCGCCGTTCCGGAATCCGGTCGAAGACGGCAAACGCGGCCGCGTAGCCCGCCGCGGACAAGACTAGACAGAGAATCCCCAAGGCCGTTGCCCCGCCGCGCGCCTCCAGGCTGAGCAGGCCGAAGGCAGCCAGCAAGAACGCGATCGTCGTCTGGATGATCTCGAACACCTCAATCCTCTGCCGCAGCACGGCGGTTCTTGTGGCCGCGCCCGCCGCGCAAAGCAGGAATAACGCAAAGCCGGGCGCAAGCAAGGCGGCTGTCCCCAGGGGTGGGTAATCCAGACGTGTGCTTTGCGGGCTGGAGTAGATGAAGATGAGCGCCCATATCGTTACATCGGCAGCGGCCGCCGCCAGCAGCCGCACGCCCAGCCAGCGATTGCGAATGGCCGCGTAATCGCTGAGCAGAACCATCGCCAGCAGCGCCGCGATAAATGGTAGAAACTCGTGCGTCGCGATGGACAAAGCCAGGGCCAGCGGCGCAGCGGTTGCATTGGCCACCCAGGCGATCGACTCGAGATTGCGCTTCCAGGCCAGCGCGGAGGCCGCGCACACGAACGCGCCAATTACGCCCGCTGCCGCTGCCGCCGGCAACACCTTGAAGCGCAGAGTCAGTTCCCACAGCAAGGGAGCCAGAATCAAGGCCGAGGTGCAGGCATACGTCGCGCCGGCAAACCACGCACCAGCCTGCGCCCGCGCGGCCCAAACCAGCCAGAAGATGGCGTAGGCGATAGCGATGGCCGCCACGCCCAGCTTGGGAAGCGAGGTGGATTCTGCAACAGCCCGCAGCAGGTACGCTCCGGCGATGCCGAGCATGGCCATGCCCAGCACCGAAAACGCTCCGCCGGCCAGCGCGAAGGGACTGGCCTGATCGGCTTGCGCCGCTTGCATTGGGATCGAATCCGGCGCCGCAACCGCCTTAGGCAACTCGCCAGGATGCTCCAGCGCCTCGATGCGCTCCTCCAGCGCTTCCAGGCGCGCGGCCAGCCGAGTTATCTCGCCGGGAAGATCATCCATGAATTCCACCCGAATGAAAGCCCGCGCCCTCCGGAATCAGTCCCCCGCCGCGGCTGCGGGTGCGCTCTCTTTAGGCCAGGGAGGAAGCAGCTTGACCAGAGCCCACAGGAAGACAAGCGGCAGCAAGGTCAATGCAACCGCAACAAGCAATCCCTCGCGCGTCACCAAGCTCATCTTGTAAGTTGTGTAACCGAGGAAGCTCTTGCTGAACAACTGCCCGCCTATCACCACATTCCAGCGCATGGCAAAGATCCCGATCAACGTCAGGCATCCGGCCACGGAGTAGATGCGCTGGCGCGTGATCTCCGGCAGCTTGGTCACCTGTGTAATGCCGAGCAGGACAATGGGCGTCAACGTTCCCATGCAAATCTGGATGACTATGTGCGGAACGAATAACTGCGTGTGGACCAGAAAGTCCAGGCTGCGAAAGGATTCGTCGGCCTCGTAGATGCGGTGAACGAGGTCGAGCATCTCCAGGCTGAAATCGATGATGAAGATGTAGAAGAGGTACATGGCGATTGTGTCCACGCAGCGGATGTCGATCTTCTGCTTGCGCAGCTTGGTGACGGCCATGTAGAGCAGCATTACCCCGGCGATGCCCGACACCATGGCGGAGAAGATGAATACCACTGGCATCAGCGGCGACGACCACCAGGGATTGGCCTTGATAGAGCCAAAGATGAAGCCGACATAGCCATGAAGCAGAAAGGCCGAGGGGATGCCAACCAGCGTGACAATCCAGCCTACCCGCTCGTCGATGGCGAGCGACCGCTCGCCGATGTTATCCGAACCCAGCGTCATCGCACGATAAACAATGCGCAGCAAGCCTTTGCTCGATTGCGAGAGCAGCACGATCTCGCGCCGGTAATCGAGCCATATCTCCAATACCAGCACGGCCATCAAGTACCACAAGTAGACGTAGCCGAACATGGCCATGGCCGAGGTGCTGTGGGGGGTGAAATACATCTCCGGAGAGCGCTCGGGATGGCCGAGATGCAGTTGCAATGGCAGCGGGGCAACCAGCAGGAACGCCAGCGCCGTCAGCAGCGCTAGCCGGTAGGTCGGCTTGACCGCCTCGACGCGGAATACGCGCTCCAGCGATGCCAGAATGAACGCACCCGCCACCAGTCCCGTGATGAATGGGTACAGGACAATCAGCACGCTCCACTGGAGCCCGATCTCGTTCGGATACATGAAGCCTTCGACGCCGTTCATAATCCCTCACTTAGTTAGCTATTAGCTATTAGCTATTAGCTATTAGCTATTAGCTATTAGCTATTAGCTATTAGCTATTAGCTATTAGCTATTAGCTATTAGCTATTAGCTTTGCTATTGAAGCTTTGCGAACTTAGGAAAGCTCTGAACTAATTCCATTTCCACCAAAGACTCCCCTCAGGGGCTAAAGCCAGGCATTCATTCCCTTGCGTTTGCGGCACGACTAAAGCCGTGCCCTTTCAAAACATCGGCTTCATCGGAAGTTCCTTAGCTTGACCGCGAACAAGCTAGGAGCTAGAAGCCAACAGCTAATAGCTAATAGCTGCACTTACCGCACCGAGCCGTCCAGATCGCTGTAGAAGACCTTTGCGCCGGTGGCCATCTGCGGCTTCAGCACCTGCACGCTGTGGGTCTTCAGGAACTCGTGGATCGGATCCTTGGGATCCTTCAGGTCGGCCAGTTGGCGCGCCCCTGTCGGGCAGGCCTCGCAGCAGGCCGTCGTCAGTCCCTTGGTAATCCGGTGATAACAGAGCGTGCATTTGTCCGCGACCTTCTTCACCGGATGAATGTAGCGGCAGCCATAGGGGCAGGCCTGCACGCAATAGGCGCAGCCCAGGCAGTAAGTCTGGTCCACCAGCACCACGCCGTCCGGGCTGATGAAGGTCGCGCCGACGGGGCACACCTGCGTGCAGGGGGAATCCGCGCAGTGGTTGCAGAGCTTGGGGACGAAGAAGTACTTGCCGCTCTCGTCGGTTGCAACCGGGAAGCCCTCCTTGCCGCCGTCGGGCGCGATGACCTCCGGGACGATCAGCGGGTTAGCCGCAATGGCCCCGGAGGCGGTCATCTCCCAATCCGACCTGTGGTACCGTTCCACCCAGGTGCGGAAACTTCCGTCCGGCACGTCGTTTTCCGTCTGGCAGGCGCGCACGCAGTTGCCGCAGCCGATGCACTTGGGGATGTCGATCAACATGCTCCACCAGTGATCGCTCATCTTGTAGTTGGGCGACTCTTCCGGGGTTCCGGCGAGTACGTACTTCCATGCAACCGCCGCCGCCGGCAAGAGAATCATGATCTGACGCCGGGAGATATTCATTTCGCGCCTCCCGCATCCATCGCCGGATTGTGCGGCTTGTGGCAGGTCTCGCAGGGCAGCCCCGTCGAGTGATCCGCCGGCGCCACCTGCGGAAATCCTTTTGGCTTGGCGGCGCTGGCCGTGTGGCATCGCGCGCACAGCACCGATGTGTCGGGCAAAACGGGCTTGACCTTCGAGGGGTCGTCTGCGCCGGCATGTTTGGCCTGCGCCCCGTGGCAGGCTTCACAGTTCACATGCGCGTGCTTGCCCTTGTTCTTGGTCTCCGCCACGTCCGAGTGGCAGGCCTCGCAGGTGTCATGTCCGGCGAACTTCACCGGATGAGCTGCGATTTCGCCGATGGCGGCTCCGCGGTAGTGCCCATATTGCCCAAAGCTCTTGGGGACAACGTAATGGCGCACCACCAGAAAGACCAGAAAGGCGAGGACGAAGAGCCCCGCGAACCGGAAAAGATGCCCAGCATCCTTGAAGACGTTCATCGAGACCTCTCTGCAACGGCTGTGCCAGGCCGCCTCGCGAAGCTATCAAAATGTGATTTGGAACACTCCTCGCATATTTCACCGTATAGGAGCGTCCCCGAGGCCCGTATGTGAGTTAAATCACATGCAGATGTGACGCTTCACACGCTTCGCTTCTCGCCGCGGAGCGGGCACATTGGCTGTGATGTGACCGCTCCCGTCGATCGCACTTGAGCCAGTCGCTTCATCTCTTCGCCCACTGAGGCGGGGGCTGCGTTCAAGAGGACCGACTCATTTGAGGCGCCGGAGGTATACTGGCGCGGAGCCTGGAGAACAATTGAGAATCCTGGCATGAAGGAGTTGTTCAGTGAGATTGAATCTCAACCTCGTTGCAGTTTTTTGCATCGCTGCATCCATAGCCGCTCCCGCGTTTGCGCAAAGCGCCGGGGCGGATACCTACAAGGCGAAGTGTGCCATGTGCCACGGCGCCGACGGCCTGGGCGCCACCCCGGCCGGCAAGAACTTGAAGGCTGCGTCTTTCAAGGATCCGTCGATCGTCAAGGCGCCGGACGCCGAGTTGATCGCGGCCGTCAAGAGTGGCAAGAACAAGATGCCTGCGTATGCCGGCAAGCTCACCGACGATCAGATCAGGGCTGCCGTGGCCTACATCCGTACGCTGGAGAAATAGAAGACCAGCAAGAACCAATAGCTAGCGGAACGCGCTGGCTGGCGGGTCTGTCCTTGTTTTCGACCGGCCTCGGCGGATTGGTTCGTCCCGCCCGTGTTCTCCTCGTAGAAGGCCGGTTGGCAGGTATTCAACTTGGCAATATGTGATGTACGTCACAGACCCAAACGCTTTAGAATCCCTAGCGTACTTTCACGATGCGCCCGCGACGTGCTTCACCCTTTGAAGCCCTCCCGGGAGTTGTCTGTTGACAACCACTGCGGGAGGTCGCGGTCTTTGGTCGAATCCGACAAGGCGTTCAGAGTTTATGGGTTGAGAGTTGCGGCGTGGGGTGCGGACCATGTGCGCTGACCAGACTCCCCAAGCCGGAACTTCGCGCCGCCGCGCGATTGAGATATTCCTTGGCGGCGGAATCCTCGCCTCTCTAGCCTCCTTTCTCTATCCCGTGCTGCGCTTCCTGGTCCCGCCGGCAGTTGTCGATCTCGGCGGGGACGAAGTCGTCGCCGCCAAACTCGTTGAAATCAAGCCGAATTCCGGCAAGATATTCCGCTTCGGCAGCCATCCGGGCCTGTTGATCATGAACAGCGACGGCACTTACCGTGCTCTTTCCGCCACCTGCACACACCTCGGCTGTACCGTGCAGTACCGCCCCGATCTGCGCGAGATCTGGTGTGCCTGTCACAACGGAATCTACGACCTGAATGGCCGCAACGTCTCCGGCCCTCCCCCGAGGCCACTCACTGTATTCGATGTCCACGTGCGCGGCGACGAGATTGTCGTCAACCGGAAGCGGGAGGCCTAGCCGTGCTCTCCGCCTTCATGAGCTGGCTCGATGAACGGCTCGATCTGGACGGAATCCTGGCTCCGTTCAAGCATAAGACTGTCCCCACGCATCGCCTCTCCTACTGGTATTTCTTCGGCGGCATCACCCTTTTCCTCTTCATCGTGCAGGTGCTGACCGGTATCCTGCTGCTCCTGTACTACCGTCCCGGCGCCAACGAGGCCTTCGAGAGCGTTCAGTACATCGTGACCCGAGTGCAATTTGGCTGGCTGATTCGTTCCATCCACGCATGGTCGGCCAACCTCATGATCTTCACGGCCTTTGTGCACATGTTCAGCGTGCTGTTCCTCAAGGCCTACCGCAAGCCCAGGGAACTCACATGGGTCACCGGCGTGATCCTGCTCTTCCTTGTCATGGGATTCGGCTTCAGCGGCTATCTGCTGCCCTGGAACACGCTGGCCTTCTTCGCCACCAAGGTCGGCACTGAGATTGCCGGCCAGGTTCCCGTCATCGGCAAGCCCATCATGATCTTCCTCCGCGGCGGCGAGGAGGTCACCGGAGCCACTCTGTCCAGGTTTTTCGGATTCCATGTCGCCGTTCTCCCCGGCTTGGTCACCGTGCTCATCGCCGTACATCTCTTTCTGGTGCAGCGCCAGGGCATCAGCGTGCCGCCCAAGCTTGAAGCGCAGTGGACCGAGAACCCATCGCAACGGCGCGAGATGAAGTTCTTTCCCAACTTCATGCTGCGCGAGATGATGGCCTGGTACGTCGCCATGGGGGTGCTGGGCGCGCTGGCCGCCATCTTTCCCTGGAACCTCGGCGTCAAGGCCGATCCATTTGTCTCAGCCCCGGCGGGAATCAAGCCCGAGTGGTACTTTCTCTTCATGTTCCAGACCCTCAAGCTCATCCCCTCCAAAGTCTGGTTCGTCGATGGCGAGGTCCTGGGCGTATTGGGTTGCAGTTTGGCCGGCATGTTGTGGCTTCTGTTGCCTTTCTTTGAGAGCGATCGTCCCGGGCGAACCAAGGCGTGGATTACCGGCCTTGCAATCTTCGCTCTTGTTTACGTAATAGGCATGAGTGTCTATGGCTACGTTGCGCAATAAGCTCAAGCCGTTCCTCCGCGCCCGCGCTGCCTGGCTGGCCGCGTGCGTGGCGCTGGCCTCGTGCCTCGGCTATGGGCAAGCGGTGAACTCCTGCCTGGACTGCCACTCCGCCCAACCCGGCGCTCTTGAAGTCACGCCGGAGAAGTTCAGCCAGGACATTCACGCGCAAAGGGGCTTGACCTGCGTCAGTTGCCACGGAGGCGACGCAAGCAGTTACGATCCGGACCAGGCCATGAGCCGCAAGGCGGGCTGGAAGGGCAAGATCGATCGCAAGCAAGTTCCGCAGTTGTGCGCCACCTGCCATTCGAATCCGGCATATATGCGCTCGTACAACCCCAGCCTGCGCACCGACCAGTTGGACCAGTACCACACCAGCATGCACGGCAAGCTGCTCGCGACTGGAGACACTAAGGTCGCCGTCTGCACCGATTGCCATAGTGTCCACGATCTCCGCCCGCCCAGCGATCCCCGCTCCAAGGTGAACCCCGTCAACGTGGCCAAGACTTGCTCGCGCTGCCACTCCGACGCCGCTTACATGAAGCAGTACGGCATTCCCACCGATCAGTTTGCCAGGTACAGCACCAGCGTCCACCACGACGCCATGGTGGTCCGCGGAGACCTCAGCGCGCCCACCTGCACCACCTGCCATGGAAACCATGGCGCGGCGCCGCCCGGAGTGGACAAGGTGCAAAACGTCTGTGCGACTTGTCACGCTTTTCAGGCCCAGATGTACGAGAAGAGTTCGCATAACAAGGCCTTTCAGGAGCGTTCGCTTCCGGGCTGCGTCGTCTGCCACAGCAATCACGGCATCCAGCTTCCCTCGGACGCGATGCTTGGCACCGGTCCCGCAGGGGTCTGCATGAAGTGCCATGCGCCTGGCGACCATTGCGATCGGGCAAGAGCGGATATCCTTGCCAGCCTGACCAAACTGGACGGGGCCATCAAGGACGCCGACGGGGCTCTGCGCCTCGCGGATTCCTCAGGCATGGAGGTCAGCGAGGCTCGTCTCAGTCAGGATCAGGCGGTGGATTCGCTCACCAAGGCCCGAGTCACAATCCACAGCTTCCAGGCGGCACTGGTCGATCGGGATATTCAAGCCGGCATGAAGATCGCCTCGGACAACCTGAAAGCCGGCCAGGACGCGATGGTGGAGCGCAACCGTCGCCGCATCGGCCTCGGCATCTGCCTCATCGCCATTGCGATCATGTTGATCGGGCTTTGGCTGTACATCAGGCAGATTGAGAGTTAGGCCCGCGGCAGCAACAGGTATGAGTCGAAACTGCCGGGCGGCGGATGTACCAACTCTGCAATATGGGCGCCCCAAATCTCGCTACTTGGGCTTGGGAGCGCATACGCTCAAGAACCTGGGCCTAAGCCGGCCAAAGCGGGGCCTTCCGCCAATTGCCCTGCCCCGGCTCCCAAACAAGGCTGCCGGTAACGGCGTTTAATTCTTTCCTCCCACGCCCCTCTTGTGTCAAACTTGCACACATGGGAAGCAAAGACAAAGGCAAGAAGGAAGTCAAGAAAGCCCCTAAGCCCAAGCCCAAACCGGAGCCCGGCCGCAAGCGCGAAGGGTTCGTCCCAGCCCCGCCGAAGTAGGGCCTTTGCAGTTCGCCCCCCTCGGCGCGATGCTAGTCGCGAATCTGGCCGCGCAACCACGTTGCGCCCAAGCTCCCGCACGCTGGAGAGGCCCTCCCGATTTCCTCAACGGATCTGGAGGGCCTTTCCGCCTTCGCCGCCTGACAGTGGGCCGGCGGCATACGGATTCAGCCCCAAACCGCTTCAATTGCGCCGTCCGTCACAGCCATGCTTGGCGCGAGGACGTTAGCGTGTCCGCAGGTGCTTCATCGGGAGCGGCCTGACTTGACGCTGCAAGTTACGGCTGGAATGAACTGCCGCTAACTCGCCAACTCGCGACAACCGCGAGGCGGTGGCTAACTTGCCGATCTTGTT
Source organism: uncultured Acidobacteriaceae bacterium (assembly GCA_963799145.1). Lineage (GTDB taxonomy): Bacteria > Acidobacteriota > Terriglobia > Terriglobales > Acidobacteriaceae > Telmatobacter. The sequence goes on from CAWCWQ010000137.1 coordinate 44,922, forward strand.
TATCAACCACCTCATCCAACGATCTTGTTCATAGGGAGGTTTACCTATGCAGTCGAAAGTTGCCTCGACCCTCCTTGCCGCCGTCCTGGCCGTTGCCTCCCCTGCCCAGCAGCCCGCAAGTTCAGCTTCCGCTTCCGCAATTGCCGCCCGGTCCGCGCCCCTGCCTGCTATCGTCCCGCCCAACCGCCGCGCCATCGGCCTGGCTCTCGAAGGCGGCGGAGCGCTTGGCCTGGCTCATATTGGCGTCATTCAATGGCTTGAGGAGCACCGCATCCCCGTCGACCGCATCGCCGGAACCAGCATGGGCGCCCTCGTTGGCGCATTCTATGCCGGCGGAGAATCCCCCGCCGAAATGCGCGCCCAGGCTCTCGGCACCGCCTTTCAAGGCGTCTTCACCCTGCAAACCTCCTATCAAGACTCCAGCTTCCGCCGCCGTCAGGACCGCCGCCAGAACCCCGCCGCCGTCACTGTCGGTCTCAGGCACGGGCCGGCCGTGCGCAACGCTCTGCTCTCCGACCGCGGCGTCAACGAGTTCCTTGCAGGCAACTTGATCGCTCATAACCGCCAGGCACTGGACTTCAACCAGATTCCGATACCCTTTCGCTGTGTCGCCACCGACCTCAATACCCTGCGGTCCATCGTCTATTCCAGCGGTCCGCTGCCTCAGGCCGTGCGCGCCTCCATCTCCATCCCGGGCGTCTTCCCGCCGGTTCAAGCCGCCAACGGACACTTTCTCGTTGACGGGGGCATCCTGGACGACTTGCCCACCGATGTCCTCAAGCGCGATCTTCATGCCGATACCATCATCGCCGTCCACCTTGAGGATGCGGCACTCGGCGCGGCCGATGTCGCCTCCATCGTCGGCGTTATCGACCGCGCGTTCACGGCCGGCATAGAACGCAATGTCGAAGAGGCGGAAGGCCTGGCCGACGTGGTAATCAACGTCCGCACCGGCAACTTCACGATCGCCGATTACGCCAAGGGCAGAGAGTTGATCGACGCAGGCTACCAGGCGGCAGAAGAGAGCCGCGCCGCCCTGCTTCCATACGCTCTCGACGAACTGGGCTGGAAGGCTTACCTGGAGGCCCGCAATCTCCGCCGCCGCGCCCAGTCCGGCCTCCCCCGCCCTGCCGTTCTATCTCAGTTGAAGGTGGACGGCGGCGAAGCCGGCGCGCGGCGGCGGGTTATGGCCGACCTCAACCCGCTAAAAGACCAGCCCCTTTCGCCCGCCAGGACGCTTGACGCCCTGAAGCCCATCCAGTCCAACGGCCCTTACAGCGCCACCTACGAAACCTTCGTCCCGGCGCCAACTTCGCCCATTCCACCCTTCGGCAATTCGGACGCCTCCAGCGCCAGCGCCGGCATTCTGGTCCATCTAACCAAGGATCCCGCGGGTCCGCCATACCTCCTCGTCGGTCCGGACCTGGCCGCCGAAACCTCCAACATCGCGCGGGCGGAGCTTAATCTCCGCTTCGTCGATCAAGACCTCGGCGGCTTCGGCTCGGAGTTCCGCGCCAGCGCCCGTCTCGGCTACATGACCGACCTCTCTGCCGAGTACTACCGCTTGCTCGCTCCTAACGGCCTCTTCCTCGAGCCGCGCGCGGGCATCGTGCGCGAGCCCGTCTACATATGGGCCAATCAGAAGCGTGTTGCCGAGCGATTCCAGCAGAACCTCGATGCCGGCCTCGCAGTTGGCCGCACCTTCGGAAACGAAATGCAAATCTCAGCCGAATGGCGCGCCGAGGATACGCATTGGAGCTTGACCACAGGCTCCGGCGGCGGACCCTACCTCTCGGGAACCGCGCAAACCGGCCTGCTCCACATCGACATCGACAGGGAATCCTCCGGCTCCATCTCACCCCAGGGATTCCGTCTCGCGGCCGCGGCCGGCGCCCTCTACCATGCCGCCGGAAGCGCCAATGCCCCTATCTTCATGCTCTCCGCAGCCCGCACATGGCAGGTGAAGGATCGGAACATCTTCGGCCTTACTGGCGACATCGACTCCTATCTGCGCGCCAATGTCGCCCAGCCCTACCGCTTCACCCTTGGCGGGCCTCGCCGCCTCGGCGCCTCGTCCTTCGACGAGTTTCGCGGCACCGACATGTATCTCGCCCGCGCCGGCTATCTCCGCCGCCTGGCCTCTCTGCCCACCGGCTACGGACAAGGTCTCTACGGCATCGTCGGTTACGAGGCGGGCGAGATATGGTCTCCCGAGGCGCGGGCCATCCTTCGCCAGGACGGAACTGCCAGCCTGGTTGCCGCCACCCCGTTCGGCTCCGTCTCCCTTGGCGTCTCCGTCGGCGACGCCGGCCGGCGCAAGGTCTTCATCACACTCGGCCGGCTCTTCTGAACCTGCTTAGGAAACGGCGTTCATGCCTCCGGTTTCAGCGTCCGATTTCGGACAGCACATATCGTTTTTGGACGGCGATCCAAGGGCCAATCGGAGATAACCTGTTTATTGTCATTGCTGGCATTTGGTTTGCGAAATGCTGAGGAATGGCTGTCAATTCGCCGATTCTTGCGCCATGTCGCTCTGGGGCTCTCCACGGGAAGCGCCGCAATCCGTCAGGCGTGCGACTACGGTCCAAGGTGCGAGCGCCCGAGTTTAAAGTAGCAATTTCACTTCGCCGGCCAAGGCTCAAGGGAGGAGTAACGTGATCCACCTCGTCCATAACGTTCGTTTCGCTCTTCGCAGATTCAGGCGCGCTCCCGTTCCGTTTCTGGCGGCCATCGTCACCCTGGCGCTGGGCATCGGGGCAAACACCGCCATCTTCAGCCTGGTGGACGGCATCTGGCTGCGGCCGCTGCCGATTGCCGATCCAGCCCACCTGGTTGCGATCGAAAGCGTAAAGGACCACGCCGCCGCGAATTCCGAAAGAGACAGCACAACGTCGTCCTTTGCAGAGTTTGTGGATCTCCGGGAGCGGGTGCCCGCCTTTGCCGATGTGGCGGCGTCGGACCGCCGGGGGGTTGTGCTGGAGACCGCCGACGGCCTTCAAATGTTATTGGCAGATGTGGTCAGCGACAACTACTTCACCTTGATGGGCGCGCGGCCGGAGCTGGGGCAACTGCCGGACGAGAATCGACTGCGCAAGACCGAAGTCCCGGTCGTTGTGCTGAGCCACGGAACATGGAAGCGCCTCTTTGCCGGGAATCCGGGCGTGATCGGGCAGACGGTAGCGATCAAGGGTGGTCCGGCGACGGTGCTGGCTGTTATGCCCGCGGGATTCAGGGGAACGGAGCGCGTGATCGATCCTCAGGTCTATGTTCCGCGCTCGGCTTGGGTGATGTGGAATGCAGGCGAGTCGAGCCCTCCGCGCACTTTCCGTCAATTCGAAGTCTATGCGCGGCTGCGGCCGGGCGCGACCATGGAGCAGGCAAGGGCGCAGTTGCAGGGTTTGAGCGCGGACCTCTCGGCGAAGTTTCCGCAGGCGAACAGTGGACGCGGCTTTACTGCCGATTGGCAGGCGAAATCCGCGGCCGGAATAATGAAATTGCTCAGCATTCTGTTACTTGCCATTGCCGGGGCCGTTCTGCTGATTGCTTGCACCAACATCGCCAATCTGCTGCTGGCGCTGAACGACTCGCGCCGTCGCGAGATTGCCATGCGTGTGGCGCTAGGCGCTACACGCGGCCTGTTGCTGGGGCAGCTGGTGACCGAATACGTCGTGCTCGCTCTCGCCGGAGTTGCTGGGGCATTGGTGTCTGGCGCAATGCCTGATTACGCTGGTTCCATCGCTTATGCCAGACGTCGGTTTCCCGCTGGGATTCGATTTCCGAATCGACCATCGCGTTCTGGCATTCACGGTTGCAGCGGGCGTAGTGTCTGTCCTGCTCTGCGGGCTGATGCCGGCCCTCGCCACCACCCGCACCTCGCCGCTCGATGCCATGCGGATTCAGTCTTTGTCGGGCGCCCGGTTAAAAATGCCGGCGCGAAAGGTCTTCGTTGTGGCGCAGCTTGCAATGTCCATGGCGCTGCTGATGGCGACGGGCCTCTTGGTGAGGACTTTGATTCACATCGAAACCATGGACATGGGTTTCAACAGCAAACAGAACGCCCTGTTCATCAGGATTGCGGCGGGCCGGGAAGGGCCGCAGCGGCAGGCGGAGTTCGAGGCTCTGGTCGCGCGTATGAGGGCCTTGCCCGGCGTGAAGAACGCAAGCGTTGCGCGCGTGGTGCCATTTCCTCTCAGCGGAGGCGGCGCAACCAAGTTCGTGCTGGCGCCGGGAGAGCTTCCGTCGGAGACCGCGGGAACCCCGGTCTGGTTCAATTCCGTCGACAATGAGTATTTCCGGGCGCTGGATGTGCCTCTTGAGCGCGGCCGGACCTTTCAGACGCAGGATACGGCAACCAGCGAAAAGGTTGCGATCTTGAATCAAACTATGGCGAAGAGGCTGTTTGGCGGTGAGGATGTGATCGGACGGCATCTGCGCATCGGACGGAAGCAAACGGTCGATGTGGAGATCGTCGGCGTCGCCCGCGACGGCAAGTATGCCGATGTAACCGAGACCCCGCAGCCATATCTTTTTCTGCCGCTCGCGCAGGATACACAGTCCGAGGTGATGCTGATCGTCGCGACGCCAAGGGACCCCGGCACGCTCATTCCGGCGGCGCGGGCGGCAGTGCGCGAAGTGGACCCGAATACCATGATTACGAATACAGAGACCCTCACCGACCACATGCGCCTTGCCACCTACTCCAATCGCATGGCCGCGTGGCTGACGGCATCGCTGGGAGTCATGGCGCTGCTGCTGACCACGGTCGGGCTGTATGGCGTGACCGCTTACAGCGTGTCGAGGCGGACCCACGAGATTGGCGTTCGCATGGCTCTGGGAGCGCTGCGCGGAACCGTCTTTGCTTCCGTCCTTAAGGACGGCTTGAAGCTGACGCTCGCCGGAATTGTGCTGGGGATAGGCCTGGCTGTGCTGATGGGACGCGGAATGAGCAGCTTGCTCTACGGCGTAAAACCGCTGGATCCGGTTACCTTGCTGGTGGTGGCCGCTGCGGTCATTGCCACGTCGGTTGCGGCATTGGTTGCTCCGGCCACGCGCGCATTGCGCGTCAATCCCGCGGACGCGTTGCGCGAAGAATAGGCGGCTGGCACGCGCGCCTCCAAGCAAGAGAGGCCCTCCCGGAAGGGAGGGCCTCTCTTGCTGAAAAACCCAGCCGCGCCCTACGCCACGACTTCGATCCCCATCGACCGCGCCGTGCCCTTGATGCTCTTCACCGCCGCGTCCACCGAGGCCGCATTCAGGTCCGGCATCTTCTGCGTGGCGATCTCGCGCACCTGCTTTTCGGTCACCTTGCCGATCTTCTCCTTGTTCGGCGTGCCCGAGCCCTTGGCAACGCCTGCCGCCTTCTTTAACAGAACCGCCGCCGGAGGCGTCTTGGTTACAAAGCTGAAGCTGCGATCGGCGTAAACCGTGATGACAACCGGGATGATCAGCCCGGCCATCTCCTTGTTCTGCGTGCGCGCGTTGAACTGCTTGCAGAACTCCATGATGTTGACCTGCGCCTGACCCAGCGCGGGACCAACCGGCGGCGCAGGCGTGGCCTTGGCGGCCTTGATCTGCAGCTTTACAGAACCCGTAATCTTCTTCGGAGGTGCCATGTTTCGATTCCTTCGGAATCAGCTTCTAGCTCCTAGCTATTAGCTTTCAGCTGATTGTTCTCTGAAGCATATTTTGGTGCTGCCGCTTCAACGTTTGCCTTCAACCGGCGCCCGCTAGGATAGCTCGACCGGCTAGAAGCTGAAAGCTAGTAGCTAGAAGCTGCAACTACTCAATCTTTTCCACCTTGCCAAACTCCAGCTCGACCGGGGTCGACCGCCCGAAGATGGTCACCATGACCTTCATCGTCTCGCGATCTTCGTTGATCTCGTCCACCACGCCGTTGAAGTTGGCAAACGGGCCGTCCGTAATGCGGACCTGCTCGCTCTTCTCGAACTTGATCTTCAGCCGCGGCTTGTCCTTCGCCGTCTCCGAGCGGAAGAGTATCGAACTCACCTCTTCCTCCGAGAGCGCCACCGGCTTGTCGCCCGTGCCCAGGAAGCCCGTTACCTTCGGCGTGTCCTTCAGCACGTGCCAAAGATGGTTGTCCAGTTCCATCTCTACCAGCACATAGCCGGGCAGGAAGACACGCTCCACCGTGCGCTTCTTGCCGTTGACGATCTCTGTCACCGGCTCGGTGGGTATCATCACGCGGCCCACCTTGTCCTTCAATCCGAAGGCCTGAACACGGCTCTCGATCGATTCGCGCACCTTGCGCTCAAAGCCGGAGTAGGCGTGCAGAATGTACCACCTGAAGTTCTCGTTGCGCTCCGGCGGGGGCGGCGTTTGCTCGGCGGGTTGTACCAACTCATCTGTCATCGTGCTCTCGTTTCGCGGCTGCATTTAGTCCGGCAACCCGCCCAGCTTCTTCAGCAACCGGTCAAGGCCCAGGCCGAAGATCCAGTCCACCACAAAGAAGAATAGCCCGAAGATGAAGACCGCGACGATCACCACCGTCGTGGTCGCCTCCACTTCCTTGCGCGAGGGCGTCACTACCTTGCGCATCTCGCCGCGCACATCGCTCAGAAAGCGCGTGAAGTCCTTCCATGCGCCGACCGTCTTCTCGACCGCTTTCTCGATCGCGTTCGGCGTCGCATTCGACCCCGGCCGTTTCACGGGCGATAGCTTGACCGGCGCCGGCCGCTTTTCTCCGTTCACCGTTGCTACTTTCGTTGCCATGCTTCAGTTCCTTCGCGTCCAGCGTCCTGCCGGCCGCATCCTTGCTTCATCCATGCTCAAACTGGCAGGGGCGGAGGGATTCGAACCCCCAAGTTCGGTTTTGGAGACCGACAGTTTAACCGTTGAGCTTACGCCCCTAGAAACAGGGGTCAGAGATCAGGGGTCAGATCAAAGCGTTCCGATTTGCATTCAACTTACCGGGCACTGATCCCTGATCCCTGATCCCTGATCCCTGTTTTACTTCGTTTCCTTGTGCGGCTGGTGCTTGCGGCAGCGGTTACAAAACTTCTTGAACTCCAGGCGGCCCGTGGTCGTCTTCTTGTTCTTCGTCGTCGAGTAGTTCCGCTCCTTGCACTCCGTGCACTGCAATGTGACAATTTCCCGCATCTTCAAACCCTTCCAGAGATCAGGGGTCGGAGATCGGTTCGTTCCCGTTGCTCCAAACTGTCGCGCCTTGCTGGCCGCTTTCCAACCCCTATTCCCTATTCCCTTAGTCCCTAGTCCCTGTTACTTGATAATCTCGCTCACCGTGCCGGCGCCCACCGTGCGGCCGCCCTCGCGGATCGCAAACCTGAGGCCCTTTTCCAGCGCCACCGGCGTAATCAGCTCCACCTGCAACTGAACGTTGTCGCCCGGCATCACCATCTCCACGCCTTCGGGCAGCTCCGCCACTCCCGTCACGTCCGTCGTGCGGAAGTAGAACTGCGGCCGGTAGCCCTTGAAGAACGGCGTATGACGCCCGCCTTCTTCCTTGCTCAACACATACACTTCGCCCTTGAAGACAGTGTGCGGCGTGATCGAGCCCGGCTTGGCCATCACCATCCCGCGCTCCACGTCCTCCTTGGGAATGCCGCGCAGAAGAAGCCGGCATTGTCGCCGGCCAGGCCTTCGTCCAACTGCTTCTTGAACATCTCCACGCCCGTGCAAACCGTCTTGCGCGTCTCGCGGAAGCCCACGATCTCAACGTCTTCGCCTACCCTCACCTTGCCGCGCTCGATGCGCCCGGTGACCACCGTGCCGCGCCCCGAGATCGAGAAGATATCCTCGATGGGCATCAGGAAGGGCTTGTCGATGGCCCGGTCGGGCCGCGGAACGTACTTGTCCACCGCCTCCATCAGCTCCTCGACCTTGGCCTCCCACTGCGGCTCGCCGTTCAAGGCGCCCAGGGCCGAGCCGCGGATCACCGGCACGTCGTCGCCCGGGAACTGGTACTTAGACAGAAGCTCGCGCACTTCCATCTCCACCAGCTCGATCAGCTCCTCGTCCTCCACCGCGTCGCACTTGTTCAGGAACACCACCATGCAGGGAACGCCCACCTGGCGAGCCAGAAGCACGTGCTCCTTGGTCTGCGGCATGGGCCCGTCGGTGGCCGCAACCACCAGAATCGCGCCGTCCATCTGCGCCGCGCCGGTGATCATGTTCTTGATGTAGTCGGCGTGACCGGGGCAGTCCACGTGCGCGTAATGCCGGTTCTTGGTCTCGTACTCCACGTGCGCCGTGGCGATGGTGATGCCCCGCTCCCGCTCTTCCGGCGCGTTGTCGATCGAGTCGAACGACCGGAACACAATCTTCGGGTTGTGCTTCTGCAATACCTTGGTGATCGCCGCCGTCAGCGTCGTCTTGCCGTGATCGATGTGCCCGATCGTCCCCACGTTCACGTGAGGCTTCGAACGATCAAATTTTTCCTTC
>CAWCWQ010000138.1:0-32522 GCA_963799145.1 uncultured Acidobacteriaceae bacterium
ATGGTTCTACGACATTGATCTGTTGGACCAAAGCGTCGAAGCTGAAGCCGCCGTCCTGGCCGAAGGGTATCTCCCGGAGCAGGAAGTAGCGCAACGCGTCCGCGCCCAGCACCGCATCCACCGTCTCTGGCGCGAACCATGTTGCCGCGCGATTTGGCCATCTTGCTCTGGTCAAAGATCAGCCAGCCGTTGGCCTTGACCGATCGCGGTGGCGCAATCCCCGCCGCCATCAAGAAAGGCCGGCCAGTAGACGCAGTGGAAGCGGCTGATCTCCTTGCCGATCAGGTGCAGGTCCGCCGGCCAGAATTTCGCAAAGCGCGCTTGGTCGGCGGGATCGTTCGATCCGTAGCCCAGTGCGGTGATGTAGTTGGCCAGCGCGTCCAGCCACACGTAGATAACGTGCCTCTCGTCGCCGGGAACGGGAATGCCCCACGAAAAGCTGGTCCGGCTCACCGACAGGTCTTTCAGGCCCCCGCGCACAAACGAGACAACCTCGCGCCGCGTGGACTCCGGCCCCATGAAGCCGGGGTTGGCCTCGTAGAACTCCAGCAGCTTGCGCTCGAAGGCCGAGAGCTTGAAGAAGTAGTTCTCCTCGCTCACCGTCTCGGTGATGCGGCCGCAGTCCGGGCAGACCGTGCCCGGAGGGCCGTCCACGTAAGCCTCGTCGCTGACGCAGTACTGCCCGGTGTAGGAGCCTTTGTAGATGAAGCCCCGGTCGCGCAGCGTGGCGAAGAGGTGTTGCACGCCGCGAATGTGCCGCGGCTCCGTAGTGCGGATAAAGTCGTCGTAGCTCAGGCCCAGCCGGTCCCACAGGCCGCGAAACTCGCCCGATATGGCCGTGGCGAATTCGGCTGGCGTGCGCCCGGCCAGCTCGGCCGACCGCTCGATCTTCTGCCCGTGCTCGTCGGTGCCGGTCAGGAACCGGGTCTCGATGCCCAGCGCCCGTTTCCGCCGCGCAATCGCATCGCAGACGATGGTCGAGTAGGCATGGCCCAGGTGCGGCCGCGCATTCACGTAATAGATCGGCGTGGTTAGGTAAAAGCGGCTCGGATTCCGTGCGGAATCACTCATGGGCGGGATCGTTTGCTCCGTGTTTCGCTCCTGGACTCAGGCGCGACTCATTGCTTGGCTTCTCTTCAATCTTACCGCATCCGTCGCATTGCCCACTTCGCACCCATCTAGCAGTCAAGCGCTTTCAGAGACGGATTGCATTTTCATGTGGCGCGCGATTCTTTCTTTATGAATTAACCTAGAAACGGCAGTTGAACGCCTTCAACCGTGTCATGCATCGAGTATGGGAACCTCTGAACCCTGCTGCTTTGTAACGAGGGCACGACCGGGTACCCTCTGGGTGTCGGGCCGCAAAGGGCCTCACCAAAATGGTGAAATCATGGATCGCTGAAAGCTCTGGCGGCTTGAAAAGGATGGCCCGGTACGATGCCGATCAACTGCTGTTCTTAGGTTCATTCGACAGGCCATCGAGCCGGGAAGCACGATCCGAAGCGAAGGCTGGAGCGGCTATTCGGGGTTGGACGGATATGTCCATGACCGCCAGGTACAGAGCCATCAAGGAGATGGGGAACACATGCTGCCGCGCGTCCATCGCGCGATCTTGCTGCTGAAGCGGTGGTTACTGGGCACTCATCGGGTTGCAACCGGGCAAGCGCATCTGGACGATTACCTGGACGAATTCACCTTTCGCTTCAACCGCCGCAAGTCGAGATCTCGCGGCAAACTGTTCTATCGATTGGCGCAGCAGGCAGTGCAGGTAGGTCCAGCGCCATTTGCAACCCTAGTCAAACCGCAACCTGTTGTATCTGGTGGCGTCAAGTAAATACCCGTAATCGGTCATTGCCAACAGCACAAGTCACTCACAAAGCCGGGATGGAGACAATTCCCGATTCTCGGGCGGATTGCCGGCCATCCGAACGCACTTCCCCGCCGCCCTACGCCGTGGCGCGGTGCTGTTCGTGGCTCCCCAGGCGCACGCTCACCACCTTCGACACGCCGGGCTCCTGCATGGTGACACCGTAAATCATGTCGGCGGCTTGCATCATGCGCTTGGAGTGGGTAACCACGAGGAACTGCGTCTCCTTGCTCAGGGTGTGCAGAAGGTCCGCCAGGCGGCCGACGTTGGTTTCGTCCAGCGGGGCGTCCACCTCGTCGAGAACGCAGAAGGGGCTCGGCTGGAACTGGAAGATGCCCACCAGCAAGGCCAGCGCGGTCAGCGCCTTTTCGCCGCCCGAAAGCAGCAGCACATTCTGCAGCTTCTTGCCCGGCGGCGAGACCACGATATCCAGGCCGCTCTCGGCTTGATTCTCTTCGTCGGTAATGCGCAGCAAGGCCTGCCCGCCCTGGAACAACCGGGCGAAGACCTGGGCGAAGTTCTCGTTGATCCTGGCCAAGGCCTCGTCGAACTTGGTGCGCGAGATTTGATCGATCTCCTTGATTGTCTCCTGCGTGTTCTCGATCGAATCGATCAGATCCTTGCGCTGCGCCTCGAGGAAGCCATGGCGGCCTGCCGTCTCCTTGTACTCGTCGAGGGCCATCATGTTCACCGGGCCCATCTGCTCCATGCGCTCGCGGAGGGTCCGGCAGGTCTCCTCTTCGGCGGCGAGCGCCTCGCCAGCCATCCGTTCAATCGCCTCATCGGCGCGCAGCGCCTGGGCTTCGACGTTGACTTCGGCAAGGCAGCTTGCCTCAAGGTGCTCAAGGTCGGAGCGCAGCTTGGCCACTTCGCTTGACCGGCTGGCGCGGTCTTCGCGCAACTGGTCAAGCGCCGCCCGCCCGGTCTTCAGTTGCGTCTCTATCACGGCCAACTGCTGGCGCAGGGCCTGGGCCTGAGCGGCTATCGTCTCGGCCTGGGCCAGCGCTTCTGCGCGCGAGATCATCGAGTTCCTTCCGCCGTCCGGCCAGCGCGGCGCTTTCGCCGATGCGCTGGTCGCCGCTCCGCCTCGGCGGCTGCCCGCTGCTGCTCGATGGCCAGTACGCGGCGCTCCAGGTCGGCATGGAGCCGGTCGATGCGCTGGAAGGCCGACTCGGCGCCGCGCCGCCGCTCCTCCAGCCCGGCCAACTGCGCGGTCACCTGCGCCGCTTCCTGCTGCAAGCCCTCGCGCTTCTCGCGCAGATTCCCAAGCTGGGCCTGCATCTCATCCAGGGCGGCCTCGGCGGTCGCGTGCTCGGCCTCCAGCCGTGCCGTCTCTTCGCGCTTCTGGTCGATGCCGATTCTCTTGGCCTCGCGCGCATCCTTGTTGCGGGCGGCCTGCGCAGCCCACTCCTGCATCCGCCGCTCGATGCGCTGTTCCTCGCCCTCCATCTGCTTCAGCGCCGCTCCCTGGTTGGCGGTGTCGGTCTCCGCCCGCCGCCGCTCTTCGCCGCGCGCCTCCAGTTGCGCTGTCACCTCTTCGATCGCGCGGGTAAGCGCCGCTGCTTCGGTCTCCGCCTGCTCCAGGTCGGCATCGAGCTTGCCCAGGCGGCCTGCGGCCTCGCGCAATTCACGCTTCAGCGCCAGCGGACCTTCGCTGGCCGGTTTGCCGCCCGTCACCGTCGCGTTGTGAAAGCACTCGCCCTCGGGCGTGAGGAAGTAGGCATGGGTGTGGCGCGACGACAGCCGCAGCGCTTCGCCGGGATCCTCCACCAGGTATCCGTACTTGAGCTTGGGCAGAATCGACTCCAGCGACCGTCCAAAGCCGTTCAGCACCCGAATCGAGTCCTTGAGCGGGGTCAGGCCTGGGCCGCTGATCGAGTCCGCGCCCTCCTCGAAGAGCGTCGGTTGCTCGGCAGGGTGAATCAGAAAGGTGGCGCGGCCATCCACGCCGGATTTGAGCAGCCGAACGCCCTCCTCGGCCGCCACCCAGCTCTCCACCACCACATAATTCAGCTCCTCGCGCAGGAACTCGTCCACCACCCCTCGTAGCGCGCCGCTCACTTCGATGAAAGTCCGCCAGCGTGCCCACGGGGGCCATGCCCTGGGCCCAGCGCGCCGGGCTTCAGCAGCTGCCGCACGGTATCGGTGGAGTAGCTGTGGTTGCGAATCAGCGCCTGCAGCGAGTCGCGCCGCCCGGCCACCGCGGCCTGCTCGCCGCGCAGTTGGTTCACGCGCGTGCGGAGCGCGTTCTCTTCGGCGCGACGGGTTTGCAGGGCTTCGCGAAGGGCGGCAATCTCGCGCCTCCAGCCGCTTGAGCGCCTCGGCCGCGCGACTCAAAGCGCATGCCTGCGCCTGCCCGCTCTCGCACGCCCAGGTTCTCCTGCTCGTTGCGCGCCTGGCCCATCTCGGCTTCCAGCCGCTCGGCCTCGCGCTCCAGGGCGGCCAGGCTCTCTTCGCCCTGCGCCGTGTGGTTGCGGGCGTTGCCGGCCAGGGTCAGCAGGTGCATGGCGTGGCGGCGGCTGGCTTCCAACTCCCGCTCCGCAGTAAAGACCTCTTCGGCCGCCGTGCGCGCCTCCTGCTGGCGCGCCTCCACCTGCTGGCGAAAGGCCTTCGCCTCCCCGGCCGCAGTCTCAAGAAACTCGTGCTGCTGCGCGCGCTCCTCGGCGATTCCGCCCAACTGCGTCCGCGTCTGCTCCAGCTCCGCGCCGGCCGCGGCAATGCGCGCCTCCAGCTCGCTCACGCGCTCCGCGTTGGCGCGCTCCCGCGCCGTGGCCCGCTCCAGCTCGACGGCCGCTTCGTTGGCCCGGTTCTGCGCCTCCTGCCCCTCGCGGTCCAGCTCGTAGCCGCGCTCGGTCAGCGCGTGCTGGCTGGCTTCCAGCGTCTCGATCTCCGCGGCCGACGCCGTTGATCCGCTCGGTCAGCGCGGCAATCTCCTGCTCCAGCCGCGCCTGCTCGGCATCCATCAGCGCCATGCGGCTGGCCAGCACCACGCGCAGCCGCCCGCGCAACTCGTCGCGCACCGCGGCAAACCGCTCCGCCTTGGCCGCCTGCCGCTTCAGGCTGTTCATCTGCCGCGTGACTTCCTCAAAAATGTCGTCCACGCGGGCCAGGTTCTGCTTGGCGCTCTCCAGGCGCAGCTCGGCCAGCCGCTTCTTGTTCTTGAAGCGCGTAATTCCCGCGGCTTCCTCGATGATGGCCCGCCGGTCGTGCGGCTTCGAGCTGAGCAGTTGGCCGATCCGCTCCTGCCCGATGATGGCGTAGCTCTCCGGCCCCAGGCCCGTGCCCATGAAGATGTCCTGAATGTCGCGCAGCCGGCAGAGCTTGCCGTTCAGCAGGTACTCGCTCTCCCCGGTGCGGAAGAGCCGCCGGGTAATCACGATCTCGCCCTTCTGCGGCGTGCGCTGGAACTTGCGGCGGCGAATCTTGAGCACCACCGCCTGCGGACCCTGCCGCCGGTTGCCGATTGCGGCTGGGCCGCCACTTGCTCCGGCCCGTCTTCTTCGAGTACCTGGCCCGGCTGCTCGGCGGCGATGATCTCCTCGGCCTCGGCCGCCCGCTGGCGGCGCACCTCGTCCTCGTCCCAGTCGGCCGGGCCGTCGTGCTCGACCACCACCTCCGGCTCCACCGGCACCGGCCCCTCATAGGCCTCGGGATCGACCATGGTCAGCGTCACTTCGGCCATGCCCAGCGCCTTGCGTTCGCGGGTTCCGGCAAAGATCACGTCCTGCATGTGCGTGCCGCGCAAGGTCTTAGCGCTCTGCTCGCCCAGCACCCAGCTCACCCCGTCCAGAATGTTCGACTTGCCGCACCCGTTCGGCCCCACCACCACGGCAATGCCCGTTCCCGGCACGGTCAACTCCGTGCGGTCGCAAAAGCTCTTGAAGCCGAGGATGTGGATCTTCTTTAGTTTCAGCATCTTTACTCCGAGCGAACAGGGCTGCGCGCAACTGCGATCCGGAAAGCGGCGGCAGCGATCTATGTCCGCCCCGGCGGGGAAGAATCGCCTCCCGATTACAGGCTCTTCCTTACAGACTCTAAGCAGACTGAGGAGCAGGGTCAACGTCGGCGGACGGGGTTCTTGTGGATAAGGGAGGCCGGAATCTCCGGTTCTTGGAAAACTCCATCTGTGGTGCGGAATTGAGATTCCAAAAAGGAGAATAACCCGCTTCCTGCCCAACCCGAAGCCGGCGGCGGGCCAGAATTCCCACAACGCAGGAAGCGTGGCCCTTGAGTTTGCCACCAAGACACGGAATTCCAAACGAATTGAACTCGCGCGCGGCCACCTAGCAGGGGCGCCATTCCCGAGAAGGCAACCATGCGCCCGCAACCGCAAGATTGGGCCTGATCGAATCTGGAAACATGCATCGGCCTGTTCGCAGCAATTATCCTGTCTTGGTGACCATTAGTCGGACCTATTTGAAAAGAGAGACCAATGTCCATTCCTGAACTAGAAGCTGCGCTTCTCAGGGCGCAGGAACGCTTATCGGGAACCATGGAAAGAGACCCCCGGACTCACATGGTTCGAGTATTGAGTCTGGAAGAGTTGAAGGCAGCTCGCGATGCGGTCCTTCAGGCCGAACGGAATCTCGCAGCGGCCAAGAATGAGCCATACGCCGTTCCTATAGAATTTCCGGTTTCTTGCGACACAGGCGCCCCGTTACCGTACCTACTTCAAAATGATTATCAGACATTCTTGACATTTTTCGTGCGTAATATTGATCCAGCCTGGGACGGGTCATGCGTTTCGGTACGAGACCCTGACAGCAACCTCAGCGAGAAGCTCGCGGTTGTCGAATTTGAGCGCTGCGCATGCACGAAAATGGGAACCCCGAACGATGAGGTCCTTCACGGTCATCCGTTAAATGGCAAGGGGCTTGAAGGGTACCAAGCCATGTCAGTCGAGAACTCGTCATGGCTGAAGGAGCTTGAGGCAATCAATTCCGTTCACTCGTGTTACAGAGCAGAAGCATGGCGTGATCTTAACCATTACATTCTTCCATTTCATGACTGTACGTTTGAGTGTGTAGCACGTGGATTCAAGGTCGAGGCGTTCCAAATACCTCTGCGTGAATTGCTTGCCGAAATCTGCAGGCGTCTGGTCCGGTAGCTTGCAGCGAATCGCCGAGGCGCGAGTCGAGCGTCGCGAGTGCGGCGTCTGAGGTTCCGGTCAAATGACCGCCAAGCCGGAAACTGCACCACTTCCGGCCGTTCTTGATCCATTCCACAACTTTCCAGCCGCCAGTTCTGGAAAGGGGATTCTCTACAGGCGAGTCCTGGCAACCTGGTCAGCTTCGCGCGGCTTCTTGCAAAGATCGGGGAGTGTAGCGCGGCCTGGCTTAGATCCAAACATGGGCTGGCCGCAAGGCGAAACTGCCTTTCCGGATCGCGGAAAAGCCTGGTTCGATATGATGAGCCTCTGGCAAGACTGCCTTCAGGTTATGGTTTGTGCCAGGGCACGGCTTCAGTCGTGTCTCCATGGCCCCCCGGCCCACCCGCGCACATGAAAGCGACTCGAAACCTCGTGCTGAATACAAAAGACTTGCAGACGCTTTCGACCGTGCACTGACAGAATCCAGCATTCCGCCCCGCGACCGGCGTTCATTACTGCCGAAACTCGCCGCGGCGAGCGACGATGCTCAGGAGGACAGATTTGGCTTATGCTGGGGGTTGAAACCCCGCCTGCCTCCGATCTCCGCCCATCGATCCGCGAAAAAATGGGCGGCAAAGGTTGCCCCCTGCCGCCGCCCGTCCCTGGGTTGTCTTGAAGGTACTACAGTCTTGCAACACCCTTATTGCAATAGCTTGGTCACTTCCTGCTGCACACTATTAGCCTGCGCCAATGCCGCGATGCCGGTCTGGCTCAAGATTTCGTACTTCGACATGTTCGAGGTCGCCGAGGCGTAATCGGTGGCCTGTATCGCGTTTTGCGCGGAGACCACGTTCTCCTGCTGCGTGCTCATCACCTGGCTGATGGCGTTCAGGGTGTTGATCTGCCCGCCTACGTACCCGTCAAGAGCCGCCGCCGAGCTGATGGCCAGGTTGATGGCGGTCAGAGCGGTCTCCGCATCGGACTGGTTGGTCAGATCCGTGCTGCTCAGGTTTGCGCCCATGCCATCGGAGTAGCTGATGGTGGCCGTCGAGCCTGTGCCATCGCTATCCGAGACAAAGCCTACGTTGGTCGTTCCGCCCGTTGTAGCGGTATCCACCACCGCGCCATTGATGCCGATCTTGAAATACGATGAGGAGACCTGCGAGGGCGTGTCGGTGGTGGCCGTCGCCGTCGCGGTGTTGTGGGTTACATCCGTGGGCGCGCCGGCGATGGTGACCAATTGCCCGCTGGTGGTGGTGAAGGTCATGATCTTGCCGGTAGCATCGAGAGAGGCCGAGACGCCGAAGTTGCCGGCATTGATGGTGGCCGCCAGATGCGCCAGCGTGTCGGTGGTGGTAGGCGTGCCGAGCGTGATAACGGCCGGGCCGATATTCAAGGTGCCGCCAAGCGTGTCTCCGGCGGCGGCAGTAGCTCCCGCAAGAGCCAGAGTGCCGACCTGCGTGAGATAGGGGGCATTGGTCGAGGCCGCGATTGTCGACCCTCCAACGGCATCCGTGGGCAAGCCGCTGAAGTTGATTGCGGTGTTGGCCGAGGTGAAGACGATCTGCTTGTTGGCCGCGCTGTAGGCGGCAGTTACGCCGAAGTTGCCGGCATTGATGGTGGCCGCCAGATTGGCGAGTGTGTCCGTCTTATTTGCGCCCAGCGCGGTGCCGAGAGTGATGGTATTGGAGCCGATGGTGAGAGTGCCGCCGAGGGTATCAGCGGCGGTTCCCGTTCCGCCGATGGTCAGGGTTCCGACCTGGCCGTGATACGAAACGGCGGTGCTAGTGGGCGTGCCGGTGAGGGCAATGTTCACGGCGGCGCTGGTGTCGGTAAGGTTGGAGCCGACGACGTTGTTCTTCGAGTTTGTCTCGGTGAAGGTCATCGACGTGGCGTTGGCTACGTAATTTGCCGTCACTCCCCAAGCCGCATTCGTTGCGTTGAGGTAGACCTTCAAGTCGGCCAGCGTGTCGGTAGTCCCGGGCGCGCCAAGGGCGAAGGTATGGGCTGCGCCGGCGGTGTCGGTAACGGTGAGGTTTCCACCCAGGATGTCGCCGCTCTGGGCGACAGAAAGCGTGCCGTCGATGCCGGGAGTGGTGTCGGTGAGGTTCGTGCCCACTACATTGTTCAGGCCCGCGCCTGTAAACGTCATCGTCGTGGCGTTGGCGACATAATTGGCCGTGATGCCATAGCCCAGGCCGTTGATGGTGGCTTTCAGGTTGGCGAGCGTATCGGTAGAGCCGGCGGTGCCCAGGACAAGCGCGTGGGCGGCTCCGGCTGCATCGGTCAGCGTGAGTGTGCCGCCCAGGATATCGGTGCTCTTCACAACCGACAGCGTGCTGCCGATGGATGCCACGGCGGGAGCGTTGTTGACGACCGCGGCCAGCGCCGGGGGGGTGTTCGTGGGGGTATCCGTGATGCTTGTTCCCGAGATGGTCACCGAGGCATTGGCTGCCGTAAATACGACATTCTTGTTCAGTGCGTTATAAGTGGCCCGGACCCCGTAGCTGCCGGAGTTGATGGTGGCTGCGAGGTTCGAAAGCGTGTCGGTGGAATTTGCTGCGCCAAGAACAATGGCGTTGCTCTTGCCGTCGGTTCCCACGATGGTGAGGCTTCCGCCCAGCGTATCGGTTGCGTTGTTGACGCTCAGAGTGCCGATTTCGCCCGCGCCATTGGTGCCCGTCCCTACGCCGACACCCGATATCTCGATGCCGGTGTCGCTGGCGCTTCCGCCGATGGCATTGGCCGCCTTGGCCGCGCTCACGGCGGCGGTTCCCGCTTGCTGCGCCGTGGCAAAGGTGGCGCTCAGGCCCAGACCGGAGTTGTTGATGGCTTCGATGAGTCCCTGTGCCGTGTTGGCGTAGTTTGTACCGGTGCCCACCGAGATATTTGCCGTGGCATTGGTGGCCGGGCCGCTGGCTCCATTGGTCACGTAGTTGACGGTGATGGTCGTCGAGCCGCTCGCATTCAGGCTATCGGTTGCGGCGGCGTTTGCTCCGCCGCTCGACAGGTCGATGAACACGTTGTTTGCGCCGCTGCTGTATGAAATTGCGCCATTCGAGTCGCCGACGTTGGCCGACGACAGCGTACGAATGTATAGATTGTCGATCGACGAGCCCGTTGTCGAGGAGTCGCCGGTGTAGATCGCAATGGTGTTGCCGGCAAAGACCTGCTGCTGGTTGTATGTCGTCGTGGATCCAATGTTGTTGATTTCCGAAAGGATCGATTGGTATTCCTGATTGGCCGCCGCGCTCTGCGTGCTGTTGAGGGTTCCGTTCGAGGCTTCGGTGGCCAGCGTAATGGCGCGGTCCAGCAAGTTGGTGACCTGCGACAGCGCGCCATCGGCCACATCCAGCAGGCCGACTCCCTCTGTGGCGTTGGTCTTCGACTGGGTGAGCGCGGTCTGGTTCGCCTCCAGCCCGTTCACCAGCGAGAGGCCCGCGGAGTCGTCCGCACCGGAGTTGATCCTCGATCCCGACGACAACTGCTGCAAGACCTTCTGCAAGCTGTTGTTCGTGTTGTTCAGGTTGTTGGCTGCCTAAATCGCCGAAAGATTATTCAAGACACCGAGGGCCATGGGAGGACTCCTTCTCAGGATGCCTTCAGTCGCGCTCCTGCCCGCGGTGCGTCCTTCCCTCCGCCAGCTTTTCCGCAACTACCGAATGAGCGTTCCTGCATCCACCCCGTTCATCGGAGCCCGGTGAAATAACTTTAGTCATGAACGGAAAAAGCCTTGCCAGCCATCTCTGTCCCAACCCGATCCAACCTGTCCCAGTTCTGTTCACCGGTTGTCCCAGGCTGCTCCAGCCGCTGTCTCAGCAGGCTTCAATCGCTGCCCTGTTGCGCTCCACCGATCTGTCCTGTTCCGATCCAGCCGCCCGCGCTCTCCCGCCTGGAGAGCGCAGCCATAGTGCGAAGCCGGCTCGGAGAGCCCTCACCCTCGCGCTCGGCGCAAAAAAATCGGCGGCAAGAGGATCGCCCCTTGCCGCCATCGGTATGAACAACAACCGCAGTTGCTCTCTGCCTGTAAGCCTTTCTGCCAATCCCCTTTTACTGCGCGGCGCCCGCGCCAAACTCGTCCGCGCCGGCCCCGTCGTCAATCATGCTCTGGGGCGTTGGAGGCGCCGGCGCCATTCCCGGCTGAGCGGGAGGCGGAGGCGGCATCTGGCGACGACGGTACTGGCCGCCCGGTCCCTGCGCGCCCGGCCCCGGACCGCCCTGCTTCCAGCCTTCGCGCCCCGGACCGCCCGGGCCCTGGCCTTCCCGTCCCCAGCCGCGGCCCAGCTGCCCGCCGCCGGCGCGGAAGGCCCGCACCTGCTTCCACTGATCCGGCGTCAGCTTGCCGCGAATCGCCAGCAGGAAGCGCGCATTCGCCTTTTCCAACTCCGCTCGCGCCTGTGCCACCCTGTCGATCTGGGCCAGAATCTTGCCCTCGTCCGGCTCATCGTCCTTCATCAGCGGCTCCATCTCGAGTTCCGCCTTCTGCAGGGTGGCGCGCAGGTCGATCAGCTTCTCCCGATGCTCCAGCAGCGTCGCATCCATTGACTTCCTCTGCCCGTCGGTCAGCTTCAACTGCTCAACCACCCTTGGGTTGTTCCACCAGCGCCCGCGATCGCCCTGCGCGCCAAGCGCCCGCTCCATGGGGGGCTGGTGTCCGTTCATCGCCATGCCCCCTCCACCGCCCATCATTCCCTGCGCCAGCGCCGATCCCGCCATCAACACGCTGGCTATTGTTATCCCCAGCCGCACCGCCATGCTTCCCTTCATCGCCTTACCCTCCCCCCAGAATCCTCTCAAGATCTGCAAAAGCCTTGTATTCTTCATTCTCCCCAGTCCGTCTACTATTGCCCGTCCTCTGCCATCAGTTGAGCCAATGGCTCCATGGCGTTCGGAACTTCACGCGAAACATCTTTGTCCACCTTGGCCAGAAGATCCTCCTCCTCTTCCCGCGCCTGCCGCTCGCTCGCCAGCCTCTGCTGCTCGGCCGCCCGCGCCGCCGCAATCCGCGCCAGCTCCAACCGATGATGCCGTTGATACACCGTTCCAGAGACGCCGCCCGCCGCCAGCGCCAGCCCCAGCGCCCAACCTGCCGCCAGCCGCCAGCTTCTGTGCCGCGCAACCTGCGCCGCCGTTCGGGGCCGGCTATAGGCAGCCTCGCTCCAGGCATGAATGCTCATGCGGAAGTCTCTTAACGCCTGCTCCAGCGCCAAATCCCCGGTTTCGCCTGCGCCCAGCTTTGACGGCCGACCCTGGTCCGCCGGCTCGTCCCCCATACTTGCTTTGAAACTCATCGTCCGCCCCCCAACTCCACGCGCACTTTGGTGAGCGCCCGCGAAAGATGCGCCTTCACCGTGCCCTCGCTCAACCCGGTTGCGCGCGCAATCTCGCTCAGCTCCTGCTCCTCAACGTAACGCAACAGGAAAACCGTCCGCTGCCGCTCGCTCAACCCTTTTACCGCCCGCCACACCTGCCCCACCCGCTCCCGCGCCAGCAACTTCTGCTCCGCGGAGCTCTCGCCGCTCGGCAGCCATTCGCTGGCCTCGTCCAGATCCACTGAGTTCGTCCGCGTCTGCCGCCAGAACTGCATCCGCCGGTTCCGCCAGTGGTCCTTCTGCAAGTTGATCGCGATGCGCATCAACCACGTCATCGCGCTCGATTCTCCCCTGAAGCTGCCCCAATTCCGATGCGCCTTCAGGAAGCACTCCTGCGTCAGCGTCTCGGCCAAATCCAGGTCGCGCGTGGATGCCAGCAGAAACCGGAAAATCTGCGGCCGGTGCCGCTCCACAATGCTCGAAAACTCATCCGCGGCAGACCGCAGCTCTCTTGCGGCAAGCTCCTCCGCCGCGGCCCGAATCATCGGTTCCATCGCTGTGCCGGCTGCCATCACTCAGGTAGACGCCCACACCGGCTGCAAGTTTACAGGACACATGCAATTCCCAGCTACATCGAAAGCGCCATCCCGCCCCGCCAGACTGACAACTGACAACTGACCACTGACAACTGACAACTGACCACTGACCACTGACAACTGACAACTGACCACTGTAAACTGACTTCGTCATGCTACTTGCCGCGCTTCGCCAACAAGTCCTCAACGCCAACCAGGAGATCGCCCGCCGCGGCCTGGCGCCCCACACCTTCGGCAACGCCAGCGGCATCGATCGCTCCGGCCCCGAGCCGCTGGTCGTCATCAAGCCCAGCGGCGTCGACTACGCCACACTCACCGCAGCCGATCTGGTCGTCACCGACCTCGACGGCAAGATCGTCGAAGGCACCCTGCGCCCCTCAAGCGACCTCGATACCCATACTTATCTCTATCGTGAGTTCCCCTCGATCGGCGGCATCGTCCATACCCACTCCGAGTTCGCCACCTCCTGGGCTCAGGCCGGCCGCCCCATCCCCTGCCTCGGCACCACTCACGCCGACTACTTCCACGGCCCTGTTCCAGTCACCGCAGCCCTCACCGCCGAGGAGGTGGCCGAGGCCTACGAATACAATACCGGCGCGGTCATCGTCCGCCGCTTCAGAGCCGAAGGCCTGGACCCAATTGCCGTTCCCGGCGTTCTGGTTGCCGGCCACGCGCCCTTCACCTGGGGCAACTCCCCCGCAGCCGCCGTCGAGCACGCCGACATCCTCGAATATATCTCCCGCCTCGCCTTCCGCAGCGTGCTTCTGGGCGCGCCCGAATCCGGAATTCCGCTGTACGTCTCAGAACACCACTACCAGCGCAAACACGGCCCCAAAGCCACTTACGGCCAGCTCTGACAGCGCACCATAGGCGAGGTCTGTTTTCTGTGCCTCGAATGCCCGCTCGCTTCAATGCGGCAGGCAATCAGGGCGTGTCTGGCCTGCACCAAAGCGCGTCCAGCTCTTGCTCTGCCGCACAACGCTCCGTGTCATGCAAAGAACTACCGATTTTCATAGGACGATCCCTTTTTAGGTAGCCGACCTACCGTTTCTTGCATTGTTCACAGAAACTCATCGAATTCCGGTTGACGTTTTGCGCAATCAGCAGTCACTATCATGCGTATTCTCAGTCGATTGCCGATATTGCCTAGGGACTCTGCGTAATTCCCGCACATGGCAACCGACGTGCAACAGGACCAAATGGTTTAGAGTGCCTCCCCATGGAATCCAGCCTCTTCAATCGCGTGCAGTTGACGCTGCTGGCCTTGGCCACCGCCGGCCTTTGCGTGCTGGCGGTATTGAATGTGCGCCAGGAGAGCCAGTTCCAGCAGCCGGACGATGGAGTCTGGTGGCGCGAGGCAACGGGCGGACTGGAGGCGGTCAAGGTTCTGCCGGGCAGCCCGGGCGAAAACGCAGGCATCAAGGCGCAGGATCTGTTGACCGGAGCCCAGGTGCTGCCGGATACACCTGCCCAGCGGACCGAGATGCGGACGCAGGATCTGTTGGCCGCGGTGAAGACGCTGCCGGAGAGTTCCGGCGAGCACGAAGGCATTCTGGCCAACAACCCGCCGGCGAAGATCAACTACGTCCCGATCGCGCGAGTGGCCGACCTGGAGCGGGTTCTCTACCGGACCGGTCCCTACGGCAAGGCAGACTACGCCATCACCCGCCAGGGCGAGACGCTGGACACGCCGGTGGTGGTCATCCCCGAGCCTTTGGATCGCAGCTTGTTTCAAGCACAGCGCGTCATTGGGCTGGTCTATCTGGCCATCGGCATCTATGTCCTTTTTCGCCGCTGGACCGCGCCGCGCGCCACTCACTTCTACCTGTTCTGCCTGGTTTCGTTCGCGCTGTATGAGCTCAAGTACACCGGAATGCTGATCGATCCGGGTTGGCAGGGCCGTCTGGACTGGACCGTCTTTTGGTTGAACGTCCTGGCCGAGTCGCTTCAACCGGCGCTCTTCCTGCACTTCGCTCTCAGCTTTCCCGAGGAGCGGTTCAAGAACACCCGCCGCCGCTGGCTGTTGCCGCTGGTTTACGCGCCGGGCGCGGGGTTGCTCGGCCTCTGGCTCTGGGCCGTCGGGACAAGGCAGCCAACCGGGCTGCTCCTCCATGGGCTCGACCGGATCGGGACCGGCTACGATGCGCTCTTTTATTTGGCGGCGGCTTCACTCTTTGTGCGCAGTTACACCCAGGCCAACACGCCTTTGCTGCGCCAGCAGTTGAAGTGGCTCACGCGAGGCGCCTGGCTGGCGGTGGTGCCCTTTACGGTGTATGCGATCTTCTTCCTTTCCGACCAGCGCATCCCCATTGTTCTAGCCAACCTTGCCGGCTTGTCGATGGTCTTTCTGCCGCTCACCTTCAGTTGGGCCATCGTCCGCTATCGGCTGATGGACACCGATCTGATCTTCAAGCGCGGCGTGGCTTACACATTGGCTACCGCCCTGCTGCTGGGCGGCTACTTCGGCATCATCGCCCTGGCCACTTTGATCGTCCACACCCGATTGCCCGACACAGTCCGCGAATGGGGCCTGGTGCTCACTATCCTGGTCACCGCCGCCATCTTCGAGCCCCTCAAGCGCAGGATTCAGGGCTGGGTCGACCGGGCCTTCGACCGCCATCGCTACGACTACCGCAAGGCTCTGGTCGAGTTCGGCCGCGGCCTCAATTCAGAGACCGACCTCCAGGCACTGCTTGAATCCATCGTCGAGCGGTTGCCAAGCACGCTTCTGGTGGCCCGAGTCGCGGTGTTCCTGGCCAGGGACGACAACGCCTCCGGCGGATTGCGCCTGGCGGCTGCGCACGGGCTGCCTGCCGAGGTTGGCGCGCCACAGGAGCGGTTGGATTTGGGTTTCCTCAACTTCGATCAGGCGCAGGACCACTCCCACATCTTCTTCGAGAACGCCCAGCAGGCTCTTCATCTGCCCCCGGACCAGCAGCGCGCCGCCGCTCTGCTGGACCTCAACTACTATTTGCCTTGTCGCGTGGCGGGCGGCCAGTCGAAGGAGAGCCCGGCCAACGCGCATGAACCCCCCGCGGCGCGCACCATCGCCGTCATCGGCCTGGGCCGCACCATCGGCGGCGACTTCCTCTCCAGCGAAGACGTCGAGTTGCTCGAGTCCCTCGCCAGCTACATCGGCATCGCCATTCAGAACGCCAGCCTCTACGCCCGCCTGGAAGAGAAGATCGTCGAATTCGAGCGCCTGAAGGAGTTCAACGAGAACATCGTCGAATCCATCAACGTGGGCATCCTGGCCATCGATCTCGACGACCGCATCGAAAGCTGGAACGCGCAGATGGAGGCCATGTACGCTCTCAGCCGCGCCGAGGTTCTCGGTCAAGCGCTGCAAGACGTCTTTCCGCCCGAGTTCATCGAGGCCATCGAGGGCTTCCGCAACGAGCAGGGCGTTCACAACCTTTACAAGTTCCGTCTTACCACACGCGCCGGCGAGCAGCGCACGGCCAATATCGCCGTTGCGCCCTTGCTCTCGCGCGACTTCGTCTCCGTGGGCCGCATCATCCTGGTGGACGACATCACCGAGCGCGTGTCGCTGGAAGCCCAGCTGACCCAGGCCGACAAGCTTAGTTCCATCGGCCTGCTCGCGGCCGGCGTAGCCCACGAGATCAACACGCCGCTGGCCGTCATCTCTTCTTATGCGCAGATGCTCTCGAAGCAGTTGAAGGGCGATGCGCGCCTGACGCCGGTGCTGGACAAGATCACCCAGCAGAGCTTCCGCGCAGCCGAGATCGCCAATGGCCTGCTCAACTTCTCGCGCACATCGAGCACCGAGTTCAGCAACACAGATCTGAACCAGGTCATCCGCGATACGCTCTCGCTGCTTGAGCACCAGTTCAAGACCGCGCAGATTCTCGTCGACCTCGATCTGGACGGCGATTTGCCGCTCATCCACGGCAATCCAGGCAAGCTGCAGCAGGTCTTCCTCAACCTGCTGCTGAACGCCAAAGAGGCCATGCAGGGCGGCGGCCGTCTCCGCGTGGCCACGATTGCCGACGACGATCAAAAGTACATTACTGCGCTGGTCTCGGACTCCGGCAGCGGCATAGCTCCCGAGCACCTCAAGCGCATTTACGATCCGTTCTTCACCACCAAGACCATGCCCAGGCCCGGCGACCGCCGCGGCACCGGACTTGGCCTGTCGGTCTCCTACGGCATCATCCAGGAGCACGCCGGCAAGATTCATGTCGAGAGCGCCGTCGGCGCCGGCACGACCTTTCATCTCGAGTTTCCCCTGTTGAGGAATTCCGTCCATGCCTGAGCTCGAAATGCCCTTGAATCTCTCCGCCGCCAGCCCTGTGGCAACCGGCAACACTGCCAGCGCCAGCATTCTTGTCATCGACGACGAAATCGCCATTCGCGAATCGCTCGAGGTCTTGCTGACGTTCGAGGGGTACTCGGTAAGAATGGCAGGCGACGGCGAAGAGGGCCTGCGCATCCTGGAGAGCGAGAACTTCGACCTCATACTTCTCGACCTCGCCCTGCCCGGCCAGAGCGGCCTGGAACTGCTGCCGCAGATCAAAGACCGGATGCCGGAAGTCCCGGTCATCATGATCACTGCATACGGCACAGTGGCCAACGTGGTCGAGGCCGTCCGCGCAGGCGCGGAGAATTTTGTTCAGAAGCCCTGGGATAACGAGAAGCTGATGGCCGACATTCGCTCGGCCGTCGCCCGCCATCGCGCCGAAGAAGAAAACCTGCAACTCAAGCGGACCCTCAAGCAGCGCTACAACTTCACGAATATCGTGGGCAAGAGCGAGATCATGCTGAAAGTCTTCGATCTCGTGGCCCAGGTAGCCCCCAGCCGCTCCACGGTACTGATTCAAGGCGAGAGCGGCACCGGCAAGGAGCTCATCGCCAAGGCCATCCACGCCAACTCGCCCCGCCGCGACAAGCCCTTCGTCCCCATCAATACCGGCGCCATGCCCTCGGAGTTGCTCGAATCCACGCTCTTCGGCCACGTCAAGGGCGCATTCACCTCCGCCATCGCCTCCAAGAAGGGCCTCTTTGAAGTCGCCAACGGCGGCACGCTCTTCCTGGACGAGATCGCCACCATGGGCATGGATACCCAGGCCAAGATTCTGCGCGTCCTCCAGGACCGCCGCTTCATGCACCTGGGCGGCATCCAGGAGATTCAGGTGGACGTGCGCATCATCGCCGCCACCAACATCGATCTGCGCAAGGAGGTTCGCGAAGGCCGTTTTCGAGAGGACCTCTTCTACCGTCTTAACGTCATCACCGTGGACTTGCCGCCATTGCGCGCCCGCCGCGAGGATATTCCGCTGCTCGCCAGCCACTTCCTGGAGTACTACGCCAACGAGAATGGAATGCCCCCGCGCAAACTCTCCTCCGATGCTCTTCGCGCCCTGGTCGATTACGAGTGGCCGGGCAACGTGCGCGAACTGGAGAACTCGATCGAACGCGGAGTCGTGCTCTCCAACGGTCCGGTCATCGGCTCCGACCTTTTGCCCGGCCACATCAGCGGCCGCAGCTTCCGCGACGCCCTGCTCGAACACAGCCCCAACGCCTCGCTCTTCGACATTCTCGAAGACATCGAGCGCCGCATCATCGTGGAGAAGCTCGAGCGCTGCAACGGGAACCAGACCGACGCCGCCGAGCAGTTCCACATTCCCCTCTCCACCCTCAACCAGAAGATCAAGCGCCTCAACATCGAGATTCGCAAGAAGGGCAGAGAGTAGGCGAGGCGGCGGGTGGCCCAGGCGCCGGGATACCAGAGTGAGATCTCCCACCTAAGCTGGGTGCCCCAGGTGCCTCGAATTTGGGCACCTGGGATGGGCGGGTGCCCACGGTCCCGGGGATCAAAAAGTTGGTTCTCCCACTGAATGAGGGTGCCACCGGTCCCTCGCGGTTGCGGACCGGTGAGGGAATCTCACACCACGGTCTCCAGAAGCCAGAGATCGTGGGCAGCCTGCCATCCGGCCTCTCCTCGCGTTTCGTCCCTCCATTCCCGCCGCTCATCCGCAATTCCGGCCCCTCGTCAGGAACTCCGCGCGCGTTCGCAGCGGCGCCTCTATCTTCAAAGAGAAGCAAGACACCGCCCAAGGAAAGGGAACGGCGAATGGAAGAAATCGTCAATGTCGAAGCAGTCAGTCGAGAATTCCCGCTGGACACGACTCCAACCCACCACCCAGGCCACCGCTTTGTCACCGCCCTCTCCGACGCCAGCTTGCGCGTCGTCGCCGGCGAGTTCCTGGCCATCGCGGGGCCAAGCGGAAGCGGCAAGACCACCCTGCTGAACCTGATCGGCTGCATCGATCAGCCCACCTCCGGGCGCATTCTGGTGGATGGCGTGGATACCTCCAAGCTGAAGCCCAACAAGATGTCTGCTCTTCGCCGCGAAAAGATCGGCTTCGTCTTTCAGACCTTCAATCTCATCCCCGTCTTCACCGCTGCCGAGAATGTCGAGTATCCGCTGCTGATTCAGGGCGTAGGTTCTAGCGAGCGGCGCAAGCGCGTGGCCGAGGCCCTGGAGAGCGTCGGCCTCTCAGCCCGCGCCCAGCAGCGCCCCGACCTGCTCTCGGGCGGCGAGCGCCAGCGGGTCGCAGTAGCCCGCGCCATCGTGCATCGTCCCGCCCTGGTGCTGGCCGACGAGCCCACCGCCAACCTGGACACGCACAACGCCACGCAGCTCATCGACCTGATGCACGGCCTCAACCGCCGCCTCGGTCTCACCTTCATCTTCTCCACGCACGACGCGCGCCTGCTGGAACATACCGAGCGCATCGTCCGCCTCACCGACGGGCAGGTCGTCTCCGATAACTCGACCGAAGGAGTCAGCCGTGGCTAAGTTTCTTCTTCTCGCCTTTCGCAACGTCTTCCGCAACCGCCGGCGCACCCTGATGACTCTGTTCATGGTAGGCGGAGGCGTCGCCGGACTGCTGCTCGTGGGCGGCTTCTTTGCCTTCATGATTCATGGCCTGCGCGAACACACCATCAATAGCGGCCTGGGCCACATCCAGATATTCACCGCCGATCACTTCAATCGCGACGAAGTTCGCGCTCTCGACACCGGCATCGATAACTGGCGTCAGGTGGCCGCAAATGTCAAGACCGGCGGCCATGTACGCGGCGTTGCTCCGCGCATCGAGTTCTACGGAATGGTATCCAATGGCGATAAGTCCTCGGTCTATATGGGTACCGCCGTCGATCCCGTCGCCGAAAGCGGACTCGGCTTCTTCCCCACTAACTTTACTTCCGGCCACGAACTCGACAGCAAATCCGGCGGCGAGGTCGAGGCGCTCGTCGGAAAAGGCCTGGCCAAATCGATGAACGTCAAGGTTGGCGATGGGTTGACGCTGCTGGCCATGACCTCCGACGGCGCTCTCAACGGCGTCGATGTGGAGATCGTGGGCATTGTCGACTCCGGCGTCCCGGAAATGGATGCGCGCTCTCTCCGCATTACCTTGCCCGCCGCGCAACGCCTGCTGCAAAGCGATCGCGTTACCAACCTCGTCGTCGGATTGGACAAGACCGAGAACACCGACCAGGTCGCAGCCGAACTCGCTCCGCGCCTTCGCGGCCTGCCACAGCAACTGGTCCCGAGGAAATGGATCGAATTGGCCACTTATTACAAACAGGTCCGTTCCCTTTTCAGCACCATATTCGTCTTCCTGGGTGTTATCGTCTTCTTCATGGTTCTCATGTCTAGCGTAAACACGCTCCTTATGACCATGTTCGAGCGCACGCGCGAGATAGGCACCATGCTGGCCATGGGCACGCCCCGCGCATGGATCGTGGCGCTGTTCATGGTCGAGGCCACGTTCATCGGCATCCTGGGCGCGCTTGTCGGCGTTGTGGCGGGCAATCTTCTCGGAGCTATCCTGAACCACGCCAACCTCCATCTCCCGCCGCCTCCGGGATTTACGACCCCTATGGGCTTCCAGGTTCTTCACGTGCCCAGCCTCATGATCGGTTCCTCGCTGCTGGTCATTATCTCGCTGGCGCTGGCATCCATCGTCCCGGCGATCCGCGCATCCCGGCTGCAAATTGCGGAGGCACTCTCTCATGTCTAGGATCAACTCCATGCTGCGCGCATTCCTGCTGCTCTTCTTCGTCGGCTTTCTGCCGACCTGCGCGCTCGTTTGCCGCGCCGCAACGCCAGACGCCGACGCCCTGCTCAAGCGCTCCGACGCTTACCGCAACGGCTGGCCCTCCTATGTGGTGCATGTCAAGATCACCAACTACGAATCCGGCAAGGAGGACGAGGAGAAGCTCTACGAGGTCTCGCAGAAGGGAACCGACAAGACTTATGTCGAGTTTCTAAGTCCCCGGGAAAAGGGCCAGCACCTGCTGATGCTGGGCGACGATATGTGGGTCTATCTGCCCGACACCAGCCGCCCGGTGCGCATTACTCCGCTCGAGCGGCTCTCCGGCGACGCTTCGAACGGCGACGTGGCCCGCACCAATTACGCCGTCGATTACACGCCGGTGTATCTGCGCACCGAAAAGGTGGGCGCCGAGGATTGCTACGTGCTTGATCTCACCGCCAAGCGCAAGGGCGCAACCTACCAGCGCATACTCTACTGGCTGCGGGTTCAGGACGCGCGCCCGGTGAGGGCCGAGTTCTATCTCACCTCCGGCAAACACATCAAGTCCGCATCCTTCGACGATTACCTTTTGACTGGCGGCAAGAGCCTGCTTCGCAGGCTGACGCTTTACGATGAGATCCGCCATAACTCGCACAGCGTGCTCGAATACTCGGGCGCCGCGCCGCGCGACCTGCCCGACAAGCTCTTTTACCAGGGACGAACGGACCGGTTCTGAGCGGCCGGCGATGCCGTAGCATCAATCACGGGAAACCGCAAATTGCGCGAAAGGAAACTGAAATGACGAGAAACTGCTTTATATCCAAACAGTCCGCCACATATTCGCTGCTTTGCTGCGCCCTGCTCGCGGCATCCACCGGGTGGCTTGCGGCGCAGACGACGCCCAACCCGACACCTGCACCTGCCGCAGGACCTGCGCCAGCGCCTGCGCCCGCAGTAGCCACATCGACGCTCACCATGCGCATTACGGGAATTCACAATGCCAAGGGGAAGATTGGCGTGGCTCTCTACAGGGACGGTAAAGGATTTCCTTCGGACACGAATTACGTCGTCGCTGCCAGGCAGGGGGACATCGACCCTCAAACCATGACCGCCAAGGTCGTCTTCGACAAGCTCCCGCAGGGAGTCTACGCCGCGTCCGTGCTCCACGACGAAAACCTTACAGGAACCATGGAGTTCGATGCCCAGGGAATCCCATTGAATGGCTTCGGCTTCTCCAACAATCCCGACATGAGCCAAGGACCGCCAACCCCAGAGCGGTCTAACTTCTTAGTAGCTCAGCCGGAGACTGCGATCGAGATCAAGTTGATCTACATGCGTTGAGCGGACGATTTATCGGAGATGAGTGAGCGAGATGAAAGACAGACAACAGATTGTCGTTGACGAACAAGGGAGCGGGGATGGCCCCGGCCCGCGGCGCGCCCGGCAAAGTGAGCCGGGACGGCTCAAGAAGCTTCGCGTCCCGGCCGCTCTTCTGCTGATTTTCTGGGCAGTGGCAATAACTCTGTGGCAAAGAACAGGAAGGATCTTCTTCCTCTTCGACATTGGCTACATAGGCACGTCGCTGGGTGTGGGAACCGGGCTCTACGCTCTGCTGCCGCGCCGCAAGAGGCCCATCGGCCGCCGCCTGGCCCAGTTCCTGATCGGCATTTACATGGTCGGCTTTCTGGGATTCTTCGTTCTCCAGAACATGCAACTCGAAGGGCTGCTCTTTTTCGTGTGTACCGGAATCTTTTCGGGCGCCATCGTTCATTACTCGATTGCCAAACTCTTCGGGCCGCTCATCTTCGGGCGCGGCTTTTGCGGATGGGCGTGCTGGACGGCGATGGTTCTCGATTTGCTGCCCTTCGACAAGAGCAAGGGCTGGGTTCCCGGGCCGTGGAAGTGGATGCGGTACGCGCACTTCGCGCTGAGCCTCGGACTGGTGGCCTCGCTCGTCTTTCTATTCGGTTACCGGCCCTGGGGCCTTGCTCCGCTCTGGTGGCTGCTTGCCGGCAATTTGATTTATTACGCCGCCGGAATCCTTCTGGCTTACTTGCTCAAGGATAACCGCGCCTTTTGCAAGTACCTGTGCCCGGTGCCAGTACTGATGAAGCTGGGTTCGCGCTTCGCGCTGCTCAAGATCGCCGGCGCGCGCGAGCGCTGCAACCAATGCATGGCCTGCGTAAAGGTCTGTCCCATGGACATTCGCATTCCCGATTACCTGGCCGCGGGGCAGAGAGTGCTTTCTACCGAATGCATCTTGTGCCAGACATGCGTGAGCGCATGCCCCACAAGCACGCTGGCGTCGTCCTGGGGCCTGGACATGGGCGGCCGCGAACGGCTGCAAGTGCGGCCGGCGCTGGAGATCGCAAACCTCACCCAATTTTCATCAACTTTCACAAACGATCCAGGCGCGCAATGAAGCATTGGCTCCTAATCCCGGCGCTTCTCCTTGCGGCTAGCTTGCATATAGCGGCCCAGGATAACTCAACTCCGCAAACGGCGAGCCAGGACAGTCCTGCCGACGTTGCGCCTCCACCGGAGCCTCGCTACGATTTCCGCTACTCCTTCGCCGCTATCGACGATGCGACATTCTATAGCAATCTGACTCCGCCCCTGCCGTCTGCTGAGAACCAGCTATTGCACGCTCCTTCCGTCACGCTGTTTCAGAATCAGTTGCTTCTTGAGCCCTCTTTCACCCTTCGCTACCGGACCCGCTGGAGCATCGCGTCGAGCGTTGTAGGCGTGGCCGAAACGTACCACGGACTTTCCACGGCGGACTTCGATCTGCCGCCGGGCAACACGGCTGCGGCGGCAGCTCTTGCAGAAGCTCTTGAGCCGTATACCGGCACGCGCACCCAATTGCGCGTCAAGGAGAGTTATGCCGGCCTATCCGCCGGAGACTTCGATTTCATGGTGGGCCGCAGAATCGCCCGCTGGGGAACCGGCTATGCCTTCAGCCCGGCCGGCGTGTTAGACCCGCCCCGCGATCCCACCAATCCAACCGACCGGCTCAACCTGTATGAAGGCCGCGACATGGTCAAAGCCGATTTTGTCCGCGGGCAGCATGCCATGACCCTCGCCTGGTCAAGCGCGGCGCTCGCCCCAGCCGCTGTCAACCTACATGACACGACAGCATTCCGGTATAACGTTCTGGTGCGTGGATTCGACACGGCCCTGATTGCCGGCGACGACCGAGGGGGAGATGCTTTTGGCGGTCTCACCTTCACCCGCGTTCTCGGCCAGGCCTGGGAAGTGCATGGCGAGGCCGCCTGGCGCGAGCATGAAGCGGTGCTTCTCGGCGCCAAGTACACCACTACTTCGGGCATAATTTTCATCGGCGAGTTTTACACGCCCCCCAATATCCCCTACTACCGGGATGCGGCCATCTCTCCTCTGGCCGGGCGTCAGAGTTACGCGTTCTTCACTGCCTACAAGAATCGACTGCGGGAACTGCCTGGCTGGAAGCAATGGGATCTGTCTGGCGCAGCGGTCGCAAATCTCAACGACCGCAGTTTCGTCGCCATCTTCGACGCCAATCGAAGATTCGGCAAGCACTTCTCTGCCTACATGCACATGGAGATTCCAACCGGCGGCAGCGCCTCGGATTATGGCGCCACGCCTCACACCACAGCCACTTCGGCAGGGGTCCGATTTCAGCTATGACACCGATGACCAACCCGGCAATGACCGATCTCTGCGAGAAGCCGGGACTAGACAAAGGCCTTTCTTCGACGCTGTTCCGGGTCGTTTCGGCGGTTTGCGCGATAGCGCTATTCGTTGTCGCGGTCTTGCTCTCATTGGGCCTCAAGCGGCTGTCGGAGACCGGAATCACAATCCTGACTGCCTTGGTCTACTCCATTACCATAGGCTTGCCTTCTGGATTGCTTCTTCACTGGCTCGGCTATCGCTTTACCGATAAATCCCCTCGCTTGGTGGTTCTGATGAATGCGCTGGCCCTGGTTGGCACGGCGACATTCGGCTGTCTTGCGGCCAGCTTCCTCTTGCAGGCCGCTGGGCTCTTTCAGCGTGACATGTACTGGCATCTAGTCCGGGGAAACCTGCCTTTCTGCATCGTCATCACCATTGTTACCGGACTTGCTACGGCTACCTATCACACGCTTCACTTCAAGCTCCAGGACGCGACGATCGCCCTGCGCACCAAGCAGGTGGAGCAGGAGCGGGCCTACAAGCTGCTCGCCGAAGCCCGCCTCTCTTCGCTCGAGTCCCGCATCCATCCACACTTTCTCTTCAACACGCTCAACTCCATCGCCGCACTGATTCCGAGCAACCCGCAGCTTGCCGAAGACACCGTCGGCAAACTCGCCTCGCTGCTTCGTTTCTCCCTGAATGCCAACCAAAACGGGCTGGTCCCGCTCAGCCAGGAACTGAAGGTCGTCCGCGACTATCTTGAGATCGAGAAGACGCGCTTCGGCTCGCGCCTGAGTTACGAGATTGCGATTCCCGAAGCACTTCAGGACGCAAAGGTTCCTCCGCTGGCGCTACAGTCCCTGGTCGAAAACTCCGTGAAACACGTAGTATCGCAGCGCAGCCAGGGCGCCAAGATTCAAATCGCCGGTTCCACTATCGGGCCGAAAGAATCCAGCCGGATCGTTCTCGAAGTCATTGACGACGGGCCCGGCTTTTCGCTCGACGCCATCACGCCGGAACACGGCCTCGGCAATCTCATCGCGCGCCTGGAACTTCTCTTCGGCGCGGCCGGTGAGCTTCAGGTAAGCCGCGAAAACGAAACAACAGCCGTCCGCCTGTCTTTCCCCGCATAATGGAAGTGCCGATGGAAACCGCCCCGCTTCGCGCCTATCTCGTCGACGATGAACCGCTCGCCATCGAGCGGCTTGAGCGCCTGCTGGCTAGCGCCGGCGGGCTGCTGATTGCCGGGCGCGCCACCGATCCCGACACGGCGCTCGACTATCTGAGCAATGCATCCATCGACGTTCTCTTTCTCGATATTCAGATGCCAGGCATGAACGGCTTCGAGATGCTTTCGCGGCTCAAGGAGCAGCCCTTCGTCATCTTCACCACGGCTTACGACGAATATGCGCTGAGAGCTTTCGAGGTCAACTCCATCGATTACCTGGTGAAACCCATCGATCCCGAGCAACTGGCGCGCGCGCTTAAGAAGCTCGACAGGCTCCGCCCATCGGTCAAGCCGGAGTGGCAGCAAAACCCGGAGCTGCCCGCCCTGCTGAAGGAGCTGGCCGCTTCGCTGCGCGGAGAGCGGGCCGGCTATCCGCGCCGCATCGCCTCGCGCGTGGGCGAGCGAATCGCGTTTCTGGATTTGGATGTTGTAACTCATTTTCTGGCGCGCGACAAGCTCACTTACGCCGTCGTGAACGGGCGCCAGCACTGTGTAGATCGGACGATCGCCGAACTCGAGCGGCGGCTCGATCCTGCCCGGTTTCTGCGCGTTCACCGCTCGGCGCTGGTGAATGTGGACTGGATTCACGAGGTGAACTCGTGGTTTGCCGGCAAGGTGGTTCTCTCTCTCAAAGACGCGCGGCGCACGCAGATTCCGGTCGCGCGCGATCGCGTTCACGTTCTTAAATCGCGCCTGGGAATCTAGGGACTGCCAACACCCCTGGGCTGGCGCTGCCGGTTCTCTAAGATCATGGAACTCCGAACTCCGGCTCTAACGCGCGCGATTGGGATCGGGCGCGGATGTGGACTCGCGAATCACCAGTTCCGGCATAATCGGCACCGAATCCGGAAAGGCCGCCTGGCCGCGAATCCGCTGCAAGAGAATGCGCGCCGCCACCTCTCCCATTTGATTAAGCGGCTGGCGAATGGTGGTGAGGCTGGGGTTGTGGAAGGCCGCGCCCTGTATGTCGTCGAAGCCCACGACGGAAACGTTTTCAGGAACGCGCAGACCATGGTCCATCAGGGCCCTGATCGCTCCAATGGCAGCCATATCGTTGTAGCAGACAAGGGCCGTGAACGCACCCCCCCGGCCGACAAGCTCATTGACCGGACCGAAGCCTATCTCCGGCGTGGAAACCCGCAGTATCACCTGCGCGGTCAACTCGGGCAAGACCAGCAGGCACATCTCCCGGGCGACCTGCATCAGGCACTCCCAGCGTTCGTCCGCGTCGGAACTATGGCTGCCGCCTCGCATAAAAGCGATCTTGCGATGACCCAGGCCGTAGAGGTGGCGCAGGGTCAACTCCGCGGCACGGCGCTGATCGAGCACCACGTTGGTGAGCCCCTCGATCTTGCGATGGCCCGCCACAGCCACCGCGGGCAGCTTCAAGCTGTGCTCCAGCACGGTGTCTACCAGGACAAACCCTTCGACCGAGCGGTCCATCAACATGCGCGGGTACTCCTCGATCAAGTCCGGCTTGCGGCGATGGCTTGCGGTCAGATAGAAGTAGCCCTCGTCGATGAGAATCTCTTCAACGCCGGCCAGCACATGCGTGGCATAATGGTCGTTCAGATCCGGCACCAAAACACCAATGGAAAAGGTCTGGCGCTTGCGCAGCGAGCGCGCGTAAAAGCTGGGCCGATAATCGAATTTCGCCGCCGCCTCGGTGACCCGGTCCCTGGTCTCCTGCGGAATCGAGCGCACGCCCGGAGCATTGTTGAGCACAAGAGAAATGGTGGCCGGCGACAGATTCAGGTAGTCGCCGAGCATGCGCAGACCAACCGGCTGGCTTGGTTTGTGCCCTGTATCCATTTCCTTGGCCATATACTTCCTTTGTAACACTCCTCGCCGCGAAAAGGCAGGGGAATCGCTGCTGCCGATGAAACCTGAGTTACCCTTCGGTTATTTTTCACCGGGGGCCTGCGGCTGCTGCGCCTGGGGCGGCCGGGCGTGGCCTTCGGCGATCCGCTTGAAAAGGTCGTCGTCGGCCGCTTCGTTCAACTTGCTGGCTTTGTCGAACTCGGCCTTGGCCTCATCCATCTTGCCCATCGCCCGGTAGAGCCGCCCCAGCCGCCAGTGGACGTTCACGTCGTCCGGCATGAGTTTGGCAGCCGCCGTCAGCTCTTGCAGCGCATCCTCGTTGCGTCCGGCCTGGGCGTAAACGATGCCCATGTCCAGGTGGCCCAGCCCCAGCGCGGGATCGAGTTTGAGTGCCCTTTCCAGCAGCGGCCCAGCGTCCTGAATCTGGTTCATCTGGATGCGCGCGTCGGCCAGGTAGAGCGTGGCCTGGACGTGATCGGGGTCGTTGTCGAGCTCGGACTGAAACTCGCTGGCCGCCTCGCTGTACTGCTTCTTGACCCACAGCAGGTAGCCCAGGCCGAAGTGCGCGTTCGGCTCTTTGGGATTGGCTTTGACGGCGGCTCGGAACTGCAGGATGGCACCCGAACTGTCTTTCATGGCGTCCATGGCCTCGCCGGCCAGCATGTCGGCCTCGGCCGACTCCGCGTCCAGCGTAAGAATCTCGTGGTAAACGTCGAGAACGCATTGATTCTGCCGGGAGCGCAGGCAACTATGCGCCAGGGCCAGCCGCAAGGGAAGATTGCGCGGGTCGCTGCCGGCAGCCTCTTTCAGATATGGAATCGCCTCGGCGTATTCGGCCAGGCCATAGTGGGCCATTCCAATCAGGGTGGTCAACTGCAGGTTGCCGGGCTGGCTTTTCTCGAGCAGGCTGAACTCCCGAATGGCATCCTTCAGATCGCCGCTCTTGAAGAGCGCCAGGCCCAGATTCAGCCGGAGACCGGGAACTTCAGGACCGATCGCCAGCGCCTTCCGGTAGAGCGGAACGGCCTCGCTGTAATGTTCCTGGCGCGCTTCAAGCAGTCCCAGGTGGGCGTAAGGCTCCGAGCTTGAGGGATGAGCCTTCAGGTATGCGCGCCATGCGGCCTCGGCCTCGGCGTTCTTGCCCTGCTGTTCCATGGCGAGCGCCGCCTGGCGCTGAGGATCGGAAGTTCGCGCGGCCTGGCCAAGTCCCTCGGCGGCCAATGCCAGCGCAAAGACAATTCCCAAGAGCGCTGCCCGTTTCACTTGTTCCTCTTCTCGATTCTATGCGAAGGAATGCGGATTCCGCCGCTCTGGAAGGGAGCGGCGAATGGACGAAATTGGTCCGGCAAAAAGAAAAGGGGCGCGCCAGGGATTGCCTGCCGCGCCCCGGTTGAGGGTTGGTTTAGAAAACGAACTTGCCGCCAAGCTCGAGCGCGCGGGGATCCCACGTGCTGGTGACCTGGCCGAAGTTGTTGCCCGTGCCGAGCGTGGTGCTGGCTGGGCCGTTTCCAGGGTTGTAGGTGCTGCTCAGGTTGTTCGGTTCGGTGTGGTTGAAGGTATTGAACGACTCGAAACGGAGCTCGAAGTGAGCCCGCTCGGTGATCGCGAACGACTTGTAGAGTGAAGTGGTGAAGTTCACGCGGCCGGGACCACGGACCAGATCCCTGGATGCGTTGCCGAAGCCCATGTTGGGTCCACCGAGCCAGACTGGAACCTGCTGCGAGAATCCGGTGGTGTTGAACCAAGACCCCATCTTCTTGGCATAGGTCATCTTGCCGTTGAAGTTCGGGCGGGAGGTGTAGCCGCCGTCAAGGGCGATTGGATCGTAGGCCAGCGACTCGTTGATTCCTGAGCCATTGCTTCCCGGAACGAGGCCGCTTTCACCGATGAAGGTACCGGCAATCTCCCATCCACCGGCGATCGAGTGAACCAGGTCGTTGGTCTTGTTGAAGAAGGGGAGCTTGTAGATGTAGTTGGCGCTGAGCATCTGACGCCGGTCGAGCGCGCCCGATCCCTTGTCGTACTTGTAGTTCCAGGGGTTGTCGATGGTTTCGCGGTCATAGCTGGTTACGTCTATTTCGTGCGACCACGTGTAATCGAGCTCGCCGCTGAGGCCCCATCTGTTCTGTACGCGAATGCCGGCCTGGAAGCCGTTGTAGCTGCCGTTGGTGGCGTTCGTGTCCTGGGAGATGCTGCTGTAACCCTGGTACTTCCGGAAGGCGTTGCTGCCGCCAGGGTTCTTGAAGCCGTCGGAGCACGATGGTGTTAGTTTCCCGTTCAAGACATAGTTGTCGGGGCCCGGGTTTGTAATCGTAAGCGGCACGCTGGGATTCGGATTGTACTTGCCGCCGCTATCGCCCGCCTGGCACAGAACTCCGTCTACGAGCTGAGCGCCAGCCAAAATCTGCGCCGCGGTTGCTTGGGTTGTGATCAACGGGCTGTTCGGATCGAAGTTGTTCATGTTGGTGACGATGTTCTGGTGCCATGCCAGGTTGCCGACATACTGGACGACCGCGATGACGGAAGGCGCCAATTCATGCTGCACACCGAGGCTGAACTGAGCCACGGCGGGCGCTTTGTAGCTGGTGTTGAGGCTGTCTGCGGAGCCGGCGAAAATCAGATTCGTCGGGCTGATCGTAGCGCCGGTTTTCCAGTTCTTTCCGGGTTGGCTGAAGTAAGGGCTGCCGAGGTTGAGCGAAGGATCGAACGGCGCGGAGGTGGCGACGCCGAAGATGTCGTTGCCCTGCATGCGCTCGAAGAAGGTTCCGAAGCCGCCGCGGAGAACGGTCTTGCCGTTGCCGAACAGATCGTCGGAGAAGCCGACGCGAGGCTGAAGGGTGTTGTAGTCGTTGACGACCACGCCCTTCGGGAACTCGTTGACGCCGGCAAGGCCCATACCGTTGATGTACGAGGGTATGCCATTGAAGGTATACAGATTCGTGCTCGTCGACGAGATGGAGTTGTCGGCATTCCAGATGGGGGTCTGGTTCGCGGCGTACTTGGAGGGAACGAAGTTGGCAAGGAAGTTTTGGCGCTCCCATGCATGCGGCAGCGCGTCGTAGCGAAGGCCGATCTGCAAGGTGAGGCGCGAGTTCACGTGCCAGTCGTCGTTGGCATAAACCGAAGGCGTCTGGTTAACGTAGTGGCGGATGGGCGCGCTCTGCGTTTGGCTGTAGCTTCCGGCCAGGCCCAACAGCATGTCCATGAGGCCGTCGTTGGTCATGTTGCCGAAGCCATAGTCGCCCTGCGAGTCGCCGTAGAGCATCTGGTTCTTGGTGTAGCGGTTGTAGCTGAAGCCGAACTTCATGGCATGCTTGCCCTTGGTATACGAAACATCGACCTTGGGCTCGTAGTCCTGCGCCGCGTTGTGATAGGGCTCGGTGGCCGAGTCCTCGGCAGTTCCCATGGGATTGCCGAAGCCGCTGATGCCGGGCCAGATCTTGCGGCCGACGGTGTAGGCGGGGACTACCGCAGCCACGCTCCAGCTCGACGGCAGGAAGGTGTTCGCGCTGGGAGTGATGTCGATCTGGTTGCCGTCGTAGTTGATGCTGGCTTCGACCAGCAGGTTGGGATTGATGGTGCCGCTCAACTTGATGGCCGCGCTGTGGGACGGAGAGGAAAGGATGCTTGTGAGGGTGTTGTAGTTGCACCAGCACCACCCCAGCTCCGGACCGCCTTCGTTCTGATTCTCGGTGTCGCCGATGTAGTGGCCCAGAATCGCCCACTTGTCGTTGAAGTTGTGGTCGATGCGGACGATGTCGTCGCGCACCACAAAGGGCAGCGAGACGCTGGCGATGTTTCTGTCCTGGCCGGATACGTTCGGCTTGGGAAGAATGCCCGAGTTGAGGTAGATAACCGCGTTGGGGTCGAACAGGGAAGCGGGAATCTGGTTGTTCGGCCAGGGCTGCCCAGGCGTGTACGACACACTCGCCGTATTCAATGGCTTCAGGTGATTCAAATAGTAATCCGAGGTGAGGTCGACCGTCGGAACTACGAGCGTGTTAGACGCAGAGTACGTCGGCGCCACATAGGTGAGTGGCGTTCCCGCCTTGGGAATGTCCAGCGGGTCGATCGTGGGGTTGTTGCTGGAGGCCAGGTTGACCGTCTTGCGCCATTCCTCGTTGTAGTAGAAGAAGGTCTTCTTCTTGTTCTCGTTGTAGACCTTGGGAATGAAGATCGGTCCGCCGCCGCCAAAGCCGTAGATGTTGTAGTGCACCGTGGGCCGCGCGTTGTTGCTCAGCTTGTTGAAGAAGCTGTTGGCGTCGTAATCGGTGTTGCGGTTCTCTTCCCAGAGTTCGCCATGATACTTCTGCGTGCCGCTCTTGAGCGACAAGCTGATGGTGGCGCCGGAGGAGATGCCGTAGTCCGGAGGATAGTTCGATGCCATCACGTTGAACTCGGCGATGGCGTCCTGCGAAGGCTGAATCTGCATGCCGCCCGCACCGCCGCGATCATCGGACTCGCCGCCGTCGATGAGCCAGATGTTGTGGCTTTGGCGAAGTCCGTTGATGCTGATGGTGAAGTTGGATCCTACGGAGCCGGGGGTGTTGCTGTCAGGCAGGCCAGAGCTTACGCCCAGGCCAAGAGCAGCCAACGCCGCAAAGTTGCGGTTCTCGGTGGCGATTTCGCTGATCTGCTCGGAGTTGATGAGGGTGCTGATCACGTTGGAGTCGGCCTGCACCGCAAGCGCATCGGCCTCGACGGTCACCGTCTGGGTTTCAGCGCCGACAGTGAGCTTCACATCGACGCGGAAGGTCCCGGAAACGCTGACCACGATATCCTTCTGCGCGAATGCCTCGAAGCCCTTTGCCGTGACCTTGAGGTTGTAGTTGGAGGGGCTCAACGCGCCGATGTCGTACAAACCGGTGCTGCCGCTGACGGTTGCGTGAACCGCG
>CAWCWQ010000139.1:0-8742 GCA_963799145.1 uncultured Acidobacteriaceae bacterium
GAGGCGATGCTAGCCGCCATTTGATCTCCGTGACGTGATCTGCATCACGGGATTATGTTTAGCGCCACTCCGGCGGAATCCCCTTCCCCTGCCAGAACCCTAGAATGTCGTTCCCTGGTTGGCATTGCGCCGCAGTTGCCAGCATGGGGTTTGCCCGGCCTGAGGAAACAAGGAGACCGAGCAGGGTACGTCCATGGAGCCGAGATAGTCGATCTCCTGCTTGCTGCCCTTGAGAGGAATTGTCACGAAGCGGTTGACCGTCACCTTGCCGCTGGGTGAGCCGCGCAGCTTGAAGACCGCCCAATCGCCCGCGTAGACGGCCACAAAGCCCGCCACCAGTACCACGCCCACCCGTAGCAGCCAGCGTTTCATCCAGTTTCGGCCTTCCTTCGGCAAGCGGGATACACGCCCGATTCAGAAACTCACCAGACAAGTTTGACTATGCAACGGACACAAGAGCCCCGTTGATTTCATTGTACTTATGTGCGCAGCCCAACAGCCTGCGGAAAACTCGCCGCGAAACGCCCCCAACGATAAGAAGCCGCAGGACCCAGGTTCCGCCAGCAAACCACCGAGAGGGGGGCCTCTTGCAAGACTTCCTTCAGGCTAGAGATTGTGTCAGGGCATGACTTCAGTCGTGCCGCGAATGGCGAGTCCAGAATCCGGCTTCAGCCGCTGCGGAAGTCCAAATTACTGAAAACAAAACCGCAGGGGCTAGAGCCCAACATGGTTTTGTTGCTCTCTCGGCACGACTGAAGTCGAGCCCTGACACAAAGCCGGGTTTTTCCGCGTCCTGTGAAGTGGTGCTCTGACACATTTTGCAGTCTCAACGGAATCTTGCAAGAGGCTCACGGAATCAGGCAATGACCGGCAGCGTGGGCATCGCGCCCAGGTCCTTGGCTTCCGCCACCACGGCGTCGAGGTGGGAGAGGACTTCGGGTACGGTCATGGTATAGATTTCGCGGCGGAAATCCTGGCCATCGGAGACCAATTGCTTGAGGTAGCGGCCGGCGATCTGGGCGGCGAGCTGGTCGGTGACCACCATGCCGCTGCGCTGCTTCTGCTCGACCCACGCCCGCAAGGGGAGCGCGATCCACAAAGGGCGGCCGTTCACATCGAAGCGCACATCGACGGCGTCGGCGTGGCGGGTGGCAATGGCCACGATGGTCCCCTTCCAGCGGCAGTGAAGGTCTTCGCCGCTCCAGCGGTCGGCTACGTGGAAGTCTTCGTACATAAAGCTAGGGTATCGTTCCGTGTGGACAAGAGCAAGGGAAGGGAAGAGGCAATCGCGTGAACATGCAAGTTTCGAGGACGGCGCTCACTCGGGCAGCTTCTGCTCCAGCACTTCCTGGGCGCGCGCCGCGCGCCACAGCGGCCAGCCGTTCGTAGAGCGCCGCGTCGGTCAAGGCCAGAATCTCAGCCGCCAAGCAGCGCCGCGTTGGCCG
The DNA here is from genome assembly GCA_963799145.1 of uncultured Acidobacteriaceae bacterium. Lineage (GTDB taxonomy): Bacteria > Acidobacteriota > Terriglobia > Terriglobales > Acidobacteriaceae > Telmatobacter. The sequence goes on from CAWCWQ010000139.1 coordinate 1,446, forward strand.
CTCCGGGCTTGCCGATGGCCAGCGTGCCGACGGGAACGCCCTTGGGCATCTGCACGATCGAAAGCAGCGAATCCAGGCCGTTCAGCGGCGTGGCGGCAATGGGCACGCCCAGCACGGGAAGCAGCGTCTTGGCCGCAATCACGCCGGCCAGGTGAGCCGCGCCGCCGGCCCCGGCGATCATCACCCGCAGCCCGCGCGCCCGCGCCGTTGCAACGTATTCGAAGAGCTGATCGGGGGTGCGATGCGCGCTCAACACCCGCGCCTCATGGGGAATCTCAAGCGCGCGCAGAATCTCAACGGCAGCCGAGAGCACCTCGTAGTCGCTCTTGCTGCCCATCACGATGCCAACCAAAGGCTGTTCGCTCATAGGGCTGATTATACGAGAGTTCGGGCTGCGGACCGAAGCCGGATGCGAAGACGGTCGTCTTGCGGGCTTTCGTTCTCGCGCTCAATGCCGGTGCCAGGCCTCCACGGCCACTTCAATCACCGCGAACAGCACGCTGACAGCCGCCAGAAAGCCCTTGGCGCGCTGCCAGTTCTGCTCGTGCCGCTCCATGCGCCGCTCCAGATCGGCGATGCGCCCGCCGTTGCCGTCGCCCATCAGGCCGGTCATCTGCGTCTTCAGCACGCTCAAATCGCTCAGCACCTGCGCTTCGAATTCATTCATCATCCGCATCCACCGGACTCCATCCGCCCATCGCCAAACGAAATCGCCGCTCACGACCCCAGCGGCAGGTTGATGAACAATGCCGTCGAAAACTCCGAGTAGTTCGGCGGCGTCGCGCCGTCGTACATCCGGATATAGAACCGGTCGTTGGCGGTTTCGCGGGAGAAGGTCATATTGGGCAAGGTGGCGCGCACCACCAGGCCGGGATCCTCGCCCGGCATGAAGGCAAAATCCCGCCGCCGTATCTCGAAGCCGCCGCCCGCGGGCGGAGTTACGCCGGCATTGATCGTCACCGTGCTGCCATTCAGCGCAGTCACCGTGAGGCCGGTCAGATTGGCCAGCGTAAGTGGGCGCAATCGGCGCCGGCAGCCATGCATCCGCCGGCACCGTGGCGCTGGTCTTGATGGCCAGGTCGTCGGCCCAGTCGTTGGCAAAGGCGATCGCATACTCCACCAGGTCGGGATAACTTGCCCGATAACTCACCTTCACCGACCGCACCACCACCTGCGCGTTCAGGTTGGTCGAAGGCGCATTCAGCAGCAGCGCGTCGCCCGGCCACACGTCGGCGGCAAAGCTCATTCTGTTTCCCTTGTAAGTTCCGCTCCACAGCGCGCTCACGCCGGCCGCTGCCTGCTCCATCGCCAGGGCCGCATTGCGGCAGTCTGCCGAACTGCGCGCCGGAGGATTGGTCACCGAACCGATCCACGCGGCCACCGCGGGCGATCCGGCCTGCGCCAGCGCCTGCTGGCTGGCGGTGTTTACCGCGCGCCCCACGGCCCTGCCCACGGTGCGGTAACTCACCGCGATCTGCTCGCCGGCCACCGGCACAAAGCCGGTATAGAACACGAGCTTGCCGGTGCGCTCCAGGTGGCACTCGGCCGCCTCGGCCAGTCGTGCCTACCCGCCGCGTGTACGGGCCGCCGCTTGGCGGCGTGCTCACCACCCAGCCCGATCCAAGATTGGTCAGGTTGATCGCGCGCATGGTTCCAATCAGGTTGATGCTGCTGGCGGCCACCACCGTGCACGCCCCGGGACAGGCTGGCGATCGCGCCGTCGTAGAGCGTCACCGGCATCCCGCCCACTCCATTCACAAACTCCTGAATCTCCATTTGCAGCTTGCCCGGACTGAGATTCGATTGCCCGCCCAGCGGTAATGGCTCCGCTATCTCCAAAGGAGCGATAGATCGCCAGCGCCCGCTCGCTCTCCGCGCAATGCACCCGCGCGCGCAGCGTGTATTGGTTGGCTGGATTTACCGCATAAGTCGTCCCCGCGGCCGTTCCCTGAATGAGCGGCTGCAAGGTTACTGCGCCGGTTCCCTGCTGCGCCGTCGCCTGAAAGCCCGCGATGCAAGCGGACTGCGTATCCAGTCCAATGAAGAAGCCGGCCAGGATTCCGGTGCTGCCCGGCGAGAGAGTCACTCCCACGGCCTCCAGCAGCAGCGTTCCGCCCATCTCCACCGGATCAAGCCAGCTCAGCAGCGTCTGCCCGTCGATGCCGTTGCCGCCGTCCATCACCAGGCCGCCCGCGCCCAGCGCTGAGATAGCCTGGCTCCGCCGGTGTCGCCCCACACGCTGTTCGTCGATCTGCGCTCTCGTTGAAGAGCTCGCTGATGATGGTGGATTTGGATGCGGCAGGAAAGAACGGGTCCGCGGCCAGATAGAACTGGGTTGTAACTCCGTCGCCCAGAAAGTACTCGGTCACATAGGCAACCGGCTCATGCTCGCCGCAAACAGTCACATCGTTCGCCAGGCGCGCTTGACGCTGGCGGTGAAGGCAGAGATTGGCCAGGTTCAGGCTGCCGTCGGTCTCGTTCAGCGGATGCACCGTGCTCTGCACGGGCGCGAGCGTCAGCGCACCATTGACCGCGCGATACGCGGCTCGCGCCATGCTGGCCACCTGCCCGGCGCTCTTGCTCCACGGCGCGCCCGGATCGGGGACGAAGTTGCTCACCGGCGCGCTCAGCGAAAGCCCCTGCTGTAGAGAGCGCCGCCGATCCGGTGTGCGTTACCAGCGCGGTCATCAGCGCCCCGGCGGTCTCTCCCGTTGCGCCCGTGCTGGGCGGCATCAGCAATTGGTCCAGCAGCAGCTCGTCGCTCACGGCCTGGATCGCAGTCCGGTAGCGCGGCCCCTCGATCGCCAGCCCGGCATACTCCGGCAGCGGAGTTACCGCGATGTAACCCGTGAAGTAGATGGTGCCGTCGTCGCCCGTCACCGCCAGCGACTGGTTGCGCAGAGGGCGTCGCCAGGCTGCCGTTGGCCGGCAGGCTCAGCCAAAGCTGGCAGATGGAGGGCTCGTTCAGCTTGCGCTCGATCGTCAGCGGCCGCGCTGCATCGAGCGCGGCCGTGTAGTCCTGCCCTTGGATCGTGATCTTCATTGTGACTCTCTGACCTCGCTGGCTCTGCTGACTCGCCGCGCTGCTTACACCAGCGCATTCGCCGCCGGCAGGAAGCTCCGATAACAGAGCACACGCTCCCCATCCAGCGGATCGGTAACCGGCAGCGCCAGGAACTGTCCCTTGAGCAGCACCCGCGCCTGTCCGTCCTTGATGCTTGCCGTCCAGCGGAATGGCGGCTTCTTCCGCGCCGGCCATGGTCTGCAGCCGCGGATAGTGGAAGAAGATTCGCTCTCCCTGGCTGCCCTGCATCACAAACAGCGCCGACCACTCCTGATAGAAGCTTCCGCCTTCGCGATCGACAAATCCAGTTACCGCCTGTAGCTTGGCGCCCGCCGCCGGCGCGCCGCCCGGCAGCGGCTCGGCAAGGGTAAGCCCGGTCGGAGTTTACCTGCGAGACCAACGCAACGTTGAAGGTCACGCGCCGGATGTAGTCCACATCGGTCAGCGCCTGGCGCACATAGGCGCCTGCGACCGGCGAGCCCACAAAGCCCGTCTGCCCTGTGTAATCCGCGTCCAGCGCAACGATCGAGCCGGCGCGAGAACTTTGCCGCATCCGTCGCGGCCAGCGCCACGAATGTGGCCGTCGAGCCGCTTTGCGGAGTTACCGCCGGCAGCCGCCTGCGCTCCATCCGCCGCCGGCGGCAGCCCCGCTTGCCGGAGCCAGCAGATTCATGTGCTGCGAGCCCGTGGCCAGCGCCATGGTCAGCTTTGTCCAGCTCAGAAACTCGAAGCTCACCTGCGCCTCGAGCGTCTCGCGCACCTGCTCCAGCGTCGCCGGCCGGAATGCCCGTCAACACAGGCGATGTCTTGCTTGCCGGCTTGCGCGCGAATTCCTGAATCCAGCCCAGGCTGATCCACGGCGCCGGCGGCGCATCCAGGCTGAACCCGCCCTGCTCCGCCGGATCGAAGAGCACCGGCGTCTGCGTGGCGCGATTAACCGGCGCAAAATATCCTCGAACCCGCCGCGCCACCGGCGCGGGAGCCGAAAACCAATTCGCCGCCATTTACTCCCCCTGCTCCTGGTAGCTGTAAACCATCACCTTGGCCGACCGGCTCAACTGGTCCCGCTGAACCATGACCGGCCCAAACGCCGGCTCGTCCCAGAACACCTGCGTCAGCATCGCCGCCGGCGGCGTTGCCGTGTAATTGAGTTTGGGCGTATAGAAAGGCTGCGAGCATCGCCATCAGTTCCTCGTCCATCTCGCTCAGCGACCGGCCGCGGTCCAGCCCGCCGAAACTCTGCGTTCCGCAGGTCTGATAGAGGATCTCGCACTCCTCGGCCGCCATCGTGGACCCAAGATCCATGATCGACGCCCAGGCCCAGCCAGCGCAGCACAAACACATCGTTGGGAAGCTGGCTGAAGGGAGCTTCCGCCTCCTCCACCAGAATCCCCGGCCGCACCGTCCCGCGCAGCAGAATCGTCCGCTCCGGATTGATCGTCGCCAGCCGCGTGCGCAGCGCCATATAAAACGAATCTTTCGCATTCTGCATGAACTTGCTCCGCAATAGAGATCAGGGTCAGAGACCAGGGGTCAGAGATGGAAACGGCTTGGCGCATACTTCCATGTGCGCCCACTTCTGGATTCGTAGATTCTTGCAATCCCTTTGCGTGGCGATCACCTAACTGATCTCCGACCCTGACCCCTGATCTCTGCTCTTTACACCGCCTGCTGCCGCGCCTCGCGCAAGAGCAGCCGGTAGAGATAGACCTGGCCGAAGGCTTCGTTGGAGGCGATCGACTCAATCAGGTAGTCCTGCCCCGCCACCGTAACCGCCAGCGTCATGGCAAAGAGAGACTGCGCCGAAGGCAGATCCAGCGCGTTCACCTGCTGCTCCACGCCGGTTGCCGAAACCAGCAGCTCCCACTTCGACTCTCCGCCCTCCTGCCAGCTCGGCCGCAGCTTGCGCATCACCACCGGGCTCACCACCACATCGGCAAAGGTCGTTGCCACCAGTCCCACCTCGGACATGGCTGGTATCCGTATTCGTGCCCGTCACCCGCAGAAGGGCCGTGGTTCCTGCCACGCTTCGCAGCAGGGCATCGGCCAGCATCTGCGGCGCTCCCACCGGGTTGCGCGGCGCCGTATCGCTCATCGCTCACCCCAGCCTGTTCGCAACGTAAGGACGCAGCCAGGCCTGCACCGTTTCGTCCACCAGCGAACTCGAGAAATACTGCATCTGCATCGTGTCGATCTTGGTCTTGCTGGCGTTCAGCGCCGGCGTCGACTGCGCATTGCGCACAATCTGCGCGCACGCCGTCTTCACGTCGTCGCCGATCGTCGCCAGCCCCGCCGTATAAGTCACCGCCACCTCGTTGTAGGGCAGTCCCAGCACATTCCACGGCAGCGTCAGCTCCCCGGTATTCGGGTCGAAGTCCACTGAGGTTGGGATCGATCGCCGTCCACTGGCCGGGCAGCGAAAATGCCCACGCAATCTCAAACAGCGGCTCGTTCAGAGTCTCCCCGCGCCGCGGCTTCGCGTACCGGCCTTCGATGCTCACAATCGGCGTCGTCGCCGTTCCCAGCGGCGCCAGCGGCAGATAACTCAGCAGCACCGTCTGCGATCCGCTGGTCAGCCGCAGCCGCTCCGTGTACTGGATCACATTCAGGTCCGGCCGCCTGCAGTAGCTGTTGATCAATGCCGTGGCGGCCGTTATCCAGTCCGCCGTCGTTCCAGCCGGCAATCCATAATTCGGGTAATCCGCTGGCTGCAGATATGCCATACCTTTTCCTTTCAAGATACAGGTGAACAGGGACTCAGGGACTGGGAATCGAGATCTGTGAACGACGCTTCGTCGCGTACTGCCTTTCGTTGACGATCGCTGACAACTGACAGCTATTCCCTATCTCTAGTCCCTGGTCCCTAGTCCCTGTCTTTCGCTTACCGGTCGACCAGAACCTGGTAGTGCGCGTAGTTGGCGCCCTTCACCACCGGAGCGCCGAACTTGACCGCGACGTACTGGTAGGTCAGCGAGTTCGGCAGGCCAAGCTGGAAGATGCGCGGCGTCGGATCGCCGAGCCAGTGGTACTCGATCAGATCCTCGGTCACGATGTAGGCCGGCAGCACCGCCGAGCCCGATCCCGGCGTGCCCGTGTAGCTCAGGCTCCAGTCCGGAATCAGAGGCAGATCGCCCGCCTGCGTCGACAGCATCTTCACCCGGATTCCGCCCGTGATGTTGTCGGTGTTCAGCACCACGTTGAACTCGGTCTTCATCTCCCGGTCGATCAGGTCCAGCAGCACCGGGTTGGCATAGATCGCCGTGGGCCGCACATAGTAGCCGTTGTTGGCCACCATCTGCGCCACCGCCGACTTGATCCCGTCCACGATCGATGCCGTCGTGCCGATCGTAACCGGTCGGTTGGGCTCTGGCCACACGGCCGAGTGAGATCTGCGCGATCACGCCCATGTACTGCGTGGTCGTCGGCGTGCTCAGGCTGGTGTCGTTGCCGTTCCACAGCGCCACGTCGTGGGTCACCATCACGCCGCTCACCGTGTCCACCAGGTCCTTGGCCTGCAAGATAGGCGAACTGCTTCTGCTGGTCGCCCAGCTCGATGTCGAAGAGGTTGTAGTTGATCTGCGAAACGATGGCCTTCAGCGGCACGCTCCGCTCCACGCGCGTCGGGCTCACCACCGGCGCCACGATGCTGCGCGGATTCACAAAGCCGGCCGTGCCCGGATTCGGAATCGCCGTCTCCTCGAAGAACCGCGACGGATGCCCGGTCGCCGGAACCTGCTTGATGCGCTGCCCGAAAGGGCTCGAACGCCGGCAGATGTCGAAGATCTCGGTCTGATACAGCGGAACTTCGATGGCGCCCGGCCCGATAAAATCCGCTGCCGCGTGAATGTCTGCAAAGGTTGCGTTCATAGGCTTTTTCCGCCCCCTCCATGGGGCCGTTGCTTTAGTGATCAGTGATCAGTGGTCAGTGATCAGTTAACGACGTTCAACAGTCAGGGCAGCGGTCACAAGCAACTGACCACTGATCGCTGACAACTGAAAGCTGCTTTTAGGCGATCGCGCCCGCCCGCAGCAGTTGGCTCTTCACCGCGATGCGCTGTTCCAGGCTCAATCCGGCCAGCGCCGCGTCCAGGGTGCGCACGTCCACCGGACCCTCGCCGATCCCGTGCTTGGCCAGCATCTCCGAGGTAACCGCGGGCACCGTCCTGCGCAGCGGATTCAGTGCCGTGGGCGCATTCGAGCAATACGTAACTGCAAACCGAAGTAGGTGACATA
>CAWCWQ010000140.1:0-8571 GCA_963799145.1 uncultured Acidobacteriaceae bacterium
TGTCGTTGAAAGTTAAACGTACTCCAGCGTTTAGCATTCGGCCCTGTTACCAATCCTCTACCAGACTTTGAATTGAGGGGGCTCGGGCTGACTCGTGGGGGATCGGCCCGATTCTCTTGCATTGGCTCCCTCGTTTGCAACTGTTACAGCGGAGCGGCATTTTCATCATTGCGGCCTCCTGGCGGAGTTCTGTGCGTTGGTTCGACAGAGGGCTGCCTGTTCCTGGATCCTCTGCCACTCGGGGATTCACCAATCGCCGTTCAAGGAAGGCGAAAGTTCCCGTCGGCTGAGGTTTCAGGCATGACTGCCGAGACTTCCCATATCCGCACTGCCACCCACGACTACATCCGTCACGGGACGGTGACGTTGTTTGCCGCGCTGAACTATCTGGAAGGAAAGATCGTTTCCATGCTGGCCGGCAAACACCGGCATCGGGAGTGGCTGCGGTTTCTGAAGAGAATCGACCGCCAGACCCCCAAGGGCCTGGACCTGCATCTGATCGTGGGCAATTACGCCACCCACAAGCACCCGGAGGCGCGGGCGTGGCTGGCCAAACATCGGCGCTTCCACCTGCACTTCACGCCCACTTCAGCTTCGTGGATGAACCTTGTCGAACGGTTCTTTCGCAACCTGACCGTGGATGTGGCGCGAGAAGGCAGCTTCCGCCACGTGAAAGAGCTATGCGACCAGATCCTGGCCTACCTGGCGGAACGCAATGCCAACCCGACCCGCTACACCTGGAACGCCAAAGGCGAAGACATCCTGCGCAAAATCCAGCGCGCTAAACAGGCGCTACCTGTATAGGTATTTCGGAAACGGCGCACTAGAATGATTGATTGTAGGTGACTTGCCTGTGGAAGAGTAAGACGACTCCCGCCGCCTCCACCAATACTCCTCTTGCCGCCGCGGCTTTTCGACTTCTTCGCGAGTGCCCGGAGATTGGCGATAACTCACCTCATTGCGGGGACGCCGCATCTCTCCGGCTCCTCCTTGCCCATCTGAGTCTCCGTCCGCCCGGCCATTTCTTCACGGTTCCCTTACGCCCCGCCTGATAAAAGCAAAGAACAGGGCTCGGAAGGCGTGGGCGCGAACGCCGAAGCACGACGGGCGAATCTGCCTCGGAGGCCGCGGCCCATAGCTCACCGGCGCCCTGAATCCGCGGCAAAGAAAGCACAGTTCCCTCATGAACGCTGGCCATGCTGTGGAATTGGAGACGCTCTTCGGCGACTATCCGCTCGACCGGGCCTTCGACGAGATGCGCGAGGCTGACGGGGAGGTGCGCCCGCATTACCGCGCGCTGGCCGAGACCCTTGCGCGATTGCCTGCCGATGAGCTACAGCGGCGCAAACAGTCGGCCGACCTGTCGTTTCTGACCCAGGGCATCACCTTTACCGTCTACGGCCGCGACGAGGGCACGGAGCGCATCTTCCCCTACGACCTGCTGCCGCGGCTGGTTACGGCAGCCGAGTGGGACCGCATCGAGCGCGGCCTCACCCAGCGCATCACCGCGCTCAATCTCTTTCTGCGCGACGTCTACTCCGACGCCAAAATACTGAACGACCGCGTGGTGCCGCGCGAGTTGGTCTACAGTTGCAAGCACTACCGGCGGCAGATGCGGGGCCTGCAGGTGCCGCGCAATGTCTACATCGCCGTAGTCGGCTCTGACCTGCTGCGGCTGAACACCGGCGAGTTCGTCGTGCTCGAAGACAATCTGCGCGTCCCTTCGGGCGTGAGCTACATGCTCACCAACCGCCGGGTGATGAAGCGGACCTTTCCGCAGCTCTTCCAGAGCTACGGCGTGCGGCCCATCGAGCATTACCCGCGGCTGCTGCTGGCCACCTTGCGCTCGCTGGCGCCTGAAGGCAGGCCAGAGCCGAATATCGTCTTGCTGACGCCTGGAGTCTTCAACTCCGCCTACTTCGAGCACACCTACCTGGCCCGGCAGATGGGCATCGATTTGGTGGAGGGCCGCGATCTCGTCACCCACGACAACGTCGTGTACATGCGCACCACCGACGGCCTCAAGCGCGTGGACGTGATCTACCGCCGCGTGGACGACGACTTCAGCGATCCGCTGGTCTTTCGCGCCGACTCGTCGCTGGGCTGCGCGGGGCTCTTCAACGCCTATCGCGCCGGCAACGTGACAGTGACCAACGCCTTCGGCACCGGCCTGGCCGACGACAAGGCGGTCTATGCCTATGTGCCGCGAATGATCCGCTACTACCTGAACGAAGATCCCATCCTGCCCAATGTGGAGACTTACCTGCTAAGTGAGCCGGCCGAACGCCAGCACGTGCTGGCCAACCTTGACAAGCTGGTGGTGAAGGCGGTGGGCGAGAGCGGCGGCTACGGAATGCTGATCGGCCCGCACTCGACCGCGCGCCAGCGGGAGGAATTCGCGCGCCAGATCGAAGCCAATCCGCGCAACTACATTGCCCAGCCCACGCTGGACTTCTCGCGCGCTCCTTGCCTGGTTGGCGATCGCCTGGAGCCGCGCCACGTGGATCTGCGCCCCTACATCCTCTTTGGCGACAAGGTGAACATTGTGCCCGGCGGCCTGACTCGCGTGGCTCTGGAAAAAGGCTCGCTGGTGGTGAACTCGTCCCAGGGCGGCGGCAGCAAAGACACATGGGTTCTGGAAGAACAGGCCAGCACCGAGGCGAGGGAGTGAAACGATGCTATCGCGCGTAGCCGACAGCCTGTACTGGATGAGCCGCTATCTGGAGCGGGCGGAGAACACCGTGCGCCAGCTCGATGTGACCATGGGCCTGATCCTCGACACCGGGGCGGCAAGCGCCGAAACCCGCTGGCGGCGGCTGGTGGCCGCGCTGGGCAAACCGAAGGGCCTGGAGTGGAACGGCGATCTGGAGGCGATGGCCGCAACGCTGGTCTTCGATAATCTCAATCACGCCTCGGTCACCTTCTGCGTGAACGGCGCGCGGGAGAACGCGCGCCAGGTGCGCGAAGAAATCTCCAGCGAGCAGTGGCAGCGGCTCAACCGGCTCTTTCACCAGATGCACTCGCCTCAGGCGCAGACCCAGTTCCAGTCCAGCATGAACGATGCCATCTCTTCGGTGGTGGATGGCATTCACCTATTCCAGGGCGTGAGCGACACCACCATGATTCATGGCCAGGGCTGGCAGTTCATTCGCCTGGGCCGCTACCTCGAGCGCGCCTACGCTACTGCGACCTTGCTGGAGGTCTATCAAGGCGATCTGTTCCATGCGCAGGACCAGGACGACGCCGGCTACCAGTATCTTGAGCTGGTGGGCCTTCTGCGCTGCTGCACCTCCTTCGAGGCCTACTGCCAGGTCTACACCGCGGACCTCTCTCCCGGCCGCATTCTGGAGTTTCTGCTGCTCAACCGCGACTTTCCGCACGCCATCCGCTACTGCGTCGACACCATCCGCAACGCCATCGAATCCATTCAGCATACCGGCGGCCGCCGCGCGCCGGACGAGTTGTTTGCGACCATCGGCCGGCTGCACGCCATGCTCGGCTTCACCACCATCGGCGAGATCCTGGCCGGCGATGCGGCGGGATTCCTGCACGGCATCCGCGAGCAATGCATGCGCATTCACGAACTCATCTACCGCTACTATGTGCATTACTCCATTCAGTCCGCGCTGGCGGTTTAGCCGATTGCGGGAAACCCCGGGGCTTTGTGTCAGGGCACGACTTTAGTCGTGCCGCAAATGCAAGAAAATCGATGCGGGCTTCAGCCCTTGCGGAGAGCGAGCATGAACTTCTATTCCATCCGCCACCTTACGCGCTTTCGCTACTCGCAGCCCATCAGCGAGAGCATCATGGAGACGCGCATGCATCCGCGCTCCGACTCCAATCAGCACTGCCTCAACTTTTCGCTCTCGGTCAGCCCGCGCTGCCGCGTCTTCAGCTATCGCGACCACCTGGGCAACAATGTGCAGCACTTCGACATTCCCGGCGAACACAATCAGCTGGTGATCGTGGCCGAGTCGGTGGTGGAGCAGCAGGCGCTGCCCGACGTGCCCGCGTTTCTCTCGCCCGACGCCTGGGAAGCGCTGGACGAGATGGTCGACTGCCGGCGACTACTGGGAGATGCTGCTGCCCTCGACCTTTGCCGTCGAAACTCCGGCGCTCACGCTGCTCGCCAAGCAGATGGGCGTCACCCGCCGCGACGATCCGCTGATGCTGGTGCAGGAGCTGAACCAGCGGCTCTTCGACTACTTCGAGTACGTGCCCCGCTCCACGCGCGTTGACTCGCCCATCGACGAGGCCATCGTCAGCGGCAAGGGCGTCTGCCAGGACTTTGCCCACACCATGATCGCCCTGCTGCGCCACGTCAGGATTCCGGCCCGCTACGTCTCCGGCTATCTCTACCGCAGCCGCGAGGACCACGACCGCTCCACGCCCGACGCCACCCACGCCTGGGTGGATGTGCTGCTGCCGCATCTGGGCTGGGTCGGCTTCGACCCCACCAACAATCTGATCGCCCACCACCGCCACATCCGCACCGCCGTGGGCCGCGACTACGCCGATGTGCCGCCGACGCACGGCATCTTTCGCGGCAAAACCGACAGCGAACTCTATGTCGCCGTGCATGTGGAGGCCGGCGAGCAGCCGCCCGCGCTGGACCGCAAGCTGCCCATTCCCGAGGACTGGAGCGTGCTGGTAGAGCGCGCTCAGCAGGCCGCGCCGCCCGCCATCCCCTTCATCGATCTTGCAGCAGATGCAGCAGCAGCAACAGCAGCAATAGGGAATCGATCAATCACTCCGCCGCCGGGTGCCCCAGGTCTCGATCTTGAGACCTGGGAATTCTGTTGCAGGTAATTACCCCTCAAATGCGCATAATTACCCCATGAGTTTCGTCCATTACCTGCTCGACCCCTGCGGAAGACGCGCCGTCCCCCACTCCGCACCGTTACCATTTAATTAATCCCCCCCACCCCCCTTATTTATTTTCAAAACCTTGCAGATAATTTCCCGGGTGCCGAATACCTCGCCCTTTCGCCGGGTACCCCAGGTCGCGATTTTGAGACTTGGGAAACGAAGCCATTCAATCTACACTGCATCTTATCCTGCCTCGGCCCTTCGCAGGGCGATCGGCGAATGAATGTCGCCGTGCGAACATCGGGATGGCTAGTGGGAGATGTTGATTTAAGCTGAATACAGCATGAAAGATACGGCTGTACTGCTCATCGACTGTCCGGACCGCAAAGGACTGGTCGCTCGCGTCTCCTCGCTGCTCTACGAGCGGGGCGCCAATATTCTGCATGCCGACCAGCATCAGGATCACGAACTGGGGCTGTTCTTCATGCGCGTCGAGTGGGGGCTGAACGGCTCGGACGACAGCCTATCCGGCCGGAGCCCGGCCCATGAGCGCTTCGATCTGGAGGGATTCCGGGCGGCCTTCGCCCCGCTGGCCGCGGAGCTGGGAATGCGATGGAAGCTGAGCTCCAGCGGCCGGCTGCCGAAGGTGGCGCTCTTCTGCTCGCAGTACCTGCATTGCATGGCCGATTTGCTGCACCGCTGGCGCACCGGGGAGCTGCATTGCGAGATTCCCGTGATCGTCTCGAATCACCGGGACGTGGAGCGCCTGGCGGGGTTTTACGGCATTCCCTTCGAGTTTGTGCCGGCAACGGCGGCCACGCGCGCCGAGGCCGAGGCGCGCGAACTGGAACTGCTGGAGGCCAAAGGGATCGAGCTGGTGGTGCTGGCGCGGTACATGCAGATTCTTTCGCCTGCCTTCGTCGGCCGCTACCCGGCGGCGATCATCAACGTGCATCACTCGTTCTTGCCGGCGTTTACCGGCGCCAAGCCCTACCACGCGGCGCACGCGCGGGGGGTGAAGCTGATTGGGGCGACGAGCCACTACGTGACCGAGCTGCTGGACGACGGGCCGATCATCGAGCAGGACGTGGCGCGCATCTCGCACCGCGATCAGGTGGAAGATCTGGTGGCGCGTGGGCGCGATCTGGAGCGCGTCGTTCTGTCGCGCGCGGTGCGCTGGCACCTGGACCGGCGCATTCTCTGCTACGGGAACAAGACGGTGGTCTTCGATTGATGGAGAGCAGGGACCAGGGAGCAGGGAGCATGAACCATGGACTAGGGAACAGGTGTGTGTTCACCCGCCGCGCCCGATCTCTGACCCCTGACCCCTGATCCCTGATCTCTGACCCCTGATCTCTGATCCCTGATCTCTGACCCCTGATCCCAGCTTCAGATCAACTCCACTCCCCACAGGTCGTGCAGGTGCAGCAGGCCTTCGACAGTCTGGCCGGCATCTACGACGACAAGCGAGGTGATCCTGCGCTCTTCAAGGATCGCCAACGCCGTGGCGGCGAGTTCCGTGGCGGCGATGGTGCGGGGATGGGGATTCATGGCCTCGCCGGCCGAACGGCTCAGAGCGGCTCCGCCTTCGCGTTCGAGCAGCCTCCGCAGGTCTCCATCGCTGATAACGCCGCGCAGGCGGCCCTGCTCCTGCACGGTTGTAATCCCCAGCTTCTTCGAAGACATCTCGTAGATCACGTCGGTCATGGGCGTCGAAGGCGCGACGACGGGCACCTGGTCACCGGAGTGCATCAGGTCTCGGACCTTGGCCAGGCGCTTGCCCAGCTTGCCGCCGGGATGAAGTTCGGCAAAATCCTCTGCCCGAAAACCCTTGCGCAGGCTGACGGCGATGGCCAGCGCGTCGCCCAGGGCCAGCATGGTGGTGGTGGAGGCTGTGGGCGCCAGATTCAGCCCGCAGGCCTCACGCTCGACGCCGCAATCCAGAGCTATGTCGCTCGCCGTGGCGAGGGTCGAGTTCAGATTGCAGCAGAGGCTGACCAGCGCGCCGCCTTTGCGCTTGAGGAGGGTGAGCAAGCGCAGAATCTCTTCGGTTTCGCCGCTCGCCGAGAGTGCGACGACCACATCGCCGGGCAGCAGGACGCCGAGGTCGCCGTGAACGGCCTCGGCAGGGTGCAAAAACAGAGCCGGCGAACCGGTGGAACTGAGCGTGGCGGCAATCTTCTGGGCGATGATGCCGCTCTTGCCCATGCCCGTGACCACCACGCGGCCCCGCTCCCTGCCACAGTGAAGAATCAGTTCGACGGCGCGATCGAAGGGCTCGGCCATTTGGCCTTCAAGGCGCAGGGCGAGAGCTTCGAGGGCAGCGGCTTCGGTGCGCACCAGCTCAGCCGGCCTGATGGCCACGGTTTCTTTTCGCCCCGGATCGGGATCGTTCGTGTTGGACAGGTCCATCGGCTTTTGATGTTAACAGCTTCGGGGTGGTCCGCAGGGCTCTTGAGGAACACGCGGCGGCAAGGCCCGCCATCTGCCGCCCTTGCGATGGAAGCACCCGCAGATCCTTCGACTTCGCTGCTCTCCGCCACGCCTCTCGGGCCGGATCGGGAAGCACAGCCCAGGTGTCAGCAGGGAAGGGCCTCGCACGCTTCGGGATCGGGGAGCACGCGTCCTGGGAGTCGCAACATCTCGGTGATCGCTTCGGCGCTCACGGGGCGGGCAAAGAGGAAGCCCTGGCCGAAGCGGCAGCCCAACTGCCGCAGCAAGCGATATTGCTCGCAGGTTTCGATACCTTCGGCAACGACGTCCATCCCCAGCACCCGGGCCAGTTCGATGATGGTGCGCACGATCTGGAGCGGCTGGTCTCCACTGGTCATTCGGCTCACGAACGAGCGGTCGATTTTGAGTACATCGAAAGGAAAGGAATGGAGGTAGTTGAGCGAACTGTAGCCGGTGCCGAAGTCGTCCATGAGCAGCGAGACGCCCAGCCGGCGCAGGGTGCCAAGCACCTCCATGGCTGTGCCAATGTTGGGAATCAAGCTGGACTCGGTCATCTCGAGACCGAGCTGGCGGCTGGAGATTCCGGATTCAAGTAACAAGGCCTCAATGTGATCCGCAAGTCCCACACGGGAGAATTGGCGGGCGGAGAGGTTCACGCAAACCCGAAGCGAACCGTGACGGGTATCTTCGCGGCACCACGTCTGAATCTGCTTGCAGGCCTCGCCTAGTCCCCAGTCTCCAATAGGCAGAATCAAGCCGTTCTCTTCGGCCAGGGGAATGAAGTCCATGGGCGCGATCAGCCCGCGCTCGGGGTGGGCCCAGCGGATCAGCGCCTCAAGACCGACGATCCTGCGAGTGGAGAGCTCGACCTCGGGTTGGTAGTAAAGCACAAACTGGCGATCGGTCAGAGCGTGGCTCAAGTCCGCTGCGCTCGGCCAACTGGCGCCGGCCTTTGCGGCGCGCGATCTTCGCGACTTGCGCGACCCGTTTCCGGTCAACGATTTGCGCAGCCTGCGCAGTTCCAACTGGCTGGCTACCATATCGGCAAGGCTCTCCAGCATGCGCAATTCGTCCGGCGCCAAGCCGTAACGAGGCTCACGGCAGAAGATGACGAGATCCCCCAGTATCTCTCCGTTGAATGCGCGCACCGGAACAGCGGCGAAGAAAGCTGCGCCGAGCAGCTTGAGGATCAGCAGAGGCCCATCGAGTTGAGGGCTTTCGGAGAAGCCGGAGACGACCACCGGACCGTCCTCCGCCAGCACCAACTCGAAGATGGAGTTCTTGCGGGGCAATTCGCGAACGTGCAAC
>CAWCWQ010000141.1:0-17209 GCA_963799145.1 uncultured Acidobacteriaceae bacterium
GCGCGGCGGCTATAACGGCTACCGGATTCCCGAGCCCCGCTTCAGACTCTACTTCGGCCGCGATCACTTCTTCCGCATCTACGGTCTGCCGCTGGTCTTCGTAGGTGGGATGCCGCGCTTTCAGTACGACGGATACTGGGTGACGATCGTCGATCCCTGGCCGGAATCGTGGGGACCGAACTGGTACGAAACCGACGATGTGTATCTGGACAACACCGGCGACGGGTACTACCTCTACGACCGCAATTACCCGGACTTTCCAATCGCGGTCACGGTTAGTTTCTAGGATATTTGAGAATACGCTCCAGGTCTCTGAACGTATGATTTCGTACTTGGCGATTGGGTACTGAGGCTCCCAACCTAGGTGCAAAAACAGATGTGCGCCAAGGGTGGGGCACCCAGCAACTGGGGTGAACCCCTTGGTTGAGACAGTTTGCGAGTGCCCCACTTGCCGTTCGCTGGATTATTCTGCTCAATCCGACTTTGCTCCTTCAGAATAATCCATGGCTGGTGAAGCGGAAGCGGGCTCTGGTGGAGACCAACCCGCCAAGGAATAGCCAGCTGGAGACTCATCGATAGGATGAGGTGGGGTGCTGGATCGATCCGGCACCCTATTTCCTTGCCCTTCATCCCATCGATAGATTTCCCCATGCCGTGCGCCGTGAAAGGCGCTGATCCACAGCGGGGTACAGACCCGCCCGGGAACTGGTTCGCTCCACCCGGTAACAATCGAAGCGTCGGCGGAGGCAACGAAGCCGGCGGAGCCTTCGACGAAGAGGGTCGTTTAAGCGACTTGGTGAGCGTACAGGCCGTAACGTGAGTGAACGCTGAGCAGGCCTCGAAAAGATCAACGCGGAAGCCGACCCTTCGGCATAACGGGGAAGGCCGACGACGATGGGATGGTACGAGCGGCACAGTCCTGGTCGTTTCTGCCGGGGTAATGGCGATGGCATGTGCGCGCAGTGGATCAGACGCAACACGGGAAACCCCAGCGGCGATCCGCAGTTAGGATCAACCGGCAACTCGCGAGAACCAGGCCGGGCCGCATGGGGTGGCGGAGAGGCTCGTGCTACCGTTGAAACCGGGTAATGCCGGGGGAGGGAAGGGGCCTCAGTTGGAAGCTAACGCAAGAAGCGACAAAGACGGAGGGATTGGCGATGAGTCTAGCAACCCCGGAAAGCGTTCAGAAGTTACAGGCGGCGTTACACGACAAAGCGAAGAAATCGACTGACTTTCGCTTCCATGCGCTGTACGACAAGGTGTACCGGAAGGACGTACTGACCTTCGCTTACGCCTGCTGCAAAGCCAACGGTGGAGCAGCGGGAGTAGACGATCAAACGTTCGAGGACATCGAAGTGTACGGAACAGAGCGATGGTTGGACGAACTGACGCAAGAGCTGAAAAGCCGAACTTATCAACCACTCCCGGTGCGACGGGTTTACATCCCGAAGCCCGGGGGGCAACAGCGCCCGTTAGGAGTACCCGCTATTCGTGACCGCACGGTCATGATGGCGGCGGTGTTGGTTCTGGACCCCATCTTCGAGGCCGACTTACAACCGGAACAGTACGCCTATCGGCGAGGACGCAGCGCATTGGATGCGGCAAGACACGTCCATAAGCCGATGAACACTGGACATGGAGAGATCGTTGACGCAGATCTTGCGGGATACTTTGATTCTCTTCCGCACTCCGAGCTTCTCAAGTCGGTAGCTCGCCGGGTCGTTGACGGCGCCATGCTTCATCTGATCAAGATGTGGCTGAAAGCACCGGTGGAAGAAACGGATGATCGCGGACAAAAGCATCGGAGTACGCGCAATCGGGATGAAGGTCGAGGGAGCCCGCAGGGTTCTCCGATCAGCCCGCTGCTCAGCAATCTTCACATGCGCCGGTTCGTGCTTGGATGGAAGACGCTGGGGCACGAAAAGCGTCTTGGAGCGTACATCGTCAACTATGCCGATGACCTCGTGATCTGTTGTCGGAGCAGAGCGGAAGAAGCTCTGGCCACGATGCGGATCATGATGACAAAGCTGAAGCTGACGGTGAATGAAACCAAGACGCGGGTCGCGAAGCTGCCGGAAGAAAAGTTCGACTTTCTGGGTTACACGTTTGGTCGTTGCTACTCGCCGAAGACGGGACGCGCCTATCTGGGCACGACACCGGCCAAGAAGCGAGTGATTCGCATCTGTCAGGCGATCAGCAGCGAAACTGGACGCAACAAAATCCTGCTGGACCACAAGACAGTGGTCACCAAGCTCAACCAGATGATGAACGGTTGGGCCAATTACTTCTGTCTGGGGCCGGTCGGCAAAGCCTATCGGGCTGTGGATCAGCACGCCCGTGGACGGCTGCGCCAGTGGCTGCGCGCCAAACACAAATCATCGAAGGCATCGACCGGGAATCTCTCGATTGCTGTCTTCATGATAAGTTTGGTCTGATTCGGCTTACTCAGCGAACGAACAGCTTTTCGTGGGCGAAACCGTGACGCTTTCTCCGCGAGCCGGATGCGTGAATAGCGCACGTCCGGTTCGATGAGCGGGATGTGGAAACGGGGCATGGTCAGGCTACTGAGGCACCGGCAAACGAAAGGGCCGGAAACGGCTAGGTCGGACCTAAACAACCGCGCCACATCTCGACTCTACTCGGAAAACTCACCCATCAAGCCGCCGCCGAGCGGCATCCTTGTTCTTGGTTTTCAACTGGGCCACGAACTCGCTCTGTGCTTGGCCTTTGTTCAGGCTGCCATGAATTCCGGCAGGCGGTTGAAGTAGACCTGATCGGGCGTGAACCCATCCAGGCTGGAGTGCGGTCTGATGGAGTTATAGAACTCCAGGTATTTCCCGATGGAAGTCCTGGCCTCGTGGACCGTCTCGTAGGCGTGGAGATAGACCTCTTCATACTTGATCGACTTCCAGATCCGCTCGACGAATACGTTGTCGCGCCAGCGGCCCTTGCCGTCCATGCTGACGCCGATTCCTTCTTTCTTGAGCCGCTCGGTGAAGGCTTCGCTGGTGAACTGACTCCCTTGATCGGTGTTGAAGATGTCAGGTTTTTCGTTCCTGGAAAGAGCTTCTTCCAGGGCATCGATGCAAAAACTAACATCCATGGTTATCGACAATCGCCAGGCAAGAACCCGGCGGCTGAACCAATCCACTACTGCGGCCAGATAGACGAGTCCGCGCGCCATGGGGATGTAAGTGATGTCCATGGCCCAGACCTGGTTGGGATGCGTGATAGCCAATCCGCGCAGAAGATACGGGTAAATCCTGTGTCCTGGCGCGGGTTTGGAAGTGTTGGGCCGGCGATAGACGGCCTCGATTCCCATCCGTTTCATCAGCGTGCTTATGTGCCTGCGGCCTACCTCCTGGCCTTGCTGCCAGAGTAAGTCGCGCAGCATCCGGCTGCCGGCGAAGGGATAGTTCAGGTGTAACTCGTCAATTCGCCGCATCAGCCACAGATCTTCGGCCGAGACCGGGCGCGGCTCATAGTAGACCGTGCTGCGGCTGATGCCCAGCACCTCTGCCTGTTGCTTGATGGGAAGATCGTGCCCGGGGTCGATCATCGCTTTGCGCTCAGCAGTCCCGCCTTGGTGAGCGCTCCTTCTAAAAAATCGTTCTCCAGGGTCAGCTCGCCGATCTTGGCGTGCAGCGTCTTCAAATCCACTGCGGCCGTTGCGGATTCCGGCTTGGCTTCGCCCCCAAACACCCCGGCTGCACCCTCCAGAAGCTGGCCCTTCCACTGCGTGATCTGGTTGGCATGCGCGTCAAACTGCTCGGCCAACTCCGAAAGTGTATTTTCTCCCTTGATAGCGGCCAGGGCCACCTTCGCTTTGAAGGCCGCTGTATGGTTGCGGCGCGGACGTCTGCTCATCTGCTCTCCTCATCCCAGCCATTTTAGGCTGTAGGCGAACAGAACCTCCACTTAACCCCCTGTCCGAATCTGCGGAGCCACCTCTAGCATCGCCGGAGTCGAACTGGATATATGCCTCCGGTTCCACGACTTTCTTGGGCATTTGCCGATAGCCAAGCGCCTTCTCGATTTTCTCGCGGAGTCTCGGTTTGTTTGCCATGACCGGCGCTGCTTTCCCCGACTTTTTCAAGCAACGCCCCCCCGGCGCCAGACGGCGGCATCGAAGGTATGCGGGCAGGCGTAACCCTCGGCTCGGTAAAGATCGATGGCGTGGGAGTTGGACTCGGTGACGGTGAGGGATATTTCGGTAACGCCCAGGCGCATGAAGTGGAAGGCGGCAACGCAGAGGAGAAAGCGCGCCAGGCCGCGCCGGCGCAGGTCGGGATGGACGCATATCTGGGTAATATGGCCACTCTCAGGGCTCACGCGGGAGCCGAGCACCAGAGCCGCCAGTTCGCGGTTGGCGCGACGGACGATGACATGCGAGGCTGGCGCGGAGAATGTTCCGCAGCCGGAGTAGCGGACGATGTTATGAAGAAAGCGCAGGGAGCCCTGTGCGGAGCGATACTGGTCGTTGATTACGCCGTCTGGATGATCGCGATAGGCCTCGGTGATGAGCCTGCTGGCAGAGGCCATATCGTCATCCCGCCATGGGCGCATTTCGAGGCCGCCGGGCAGTTCCATGCGGGGCGGGCTCCATCGGCCTCGGAGAGACTGAACCATGAAGAGGCGGCGAAAGACTTCAAATCCGGCGCCGCGGAAGATCCCCGCGTGGGTGCCCGAAGGGTGCGGCAGAAGCTGAGATTCGATGCGGTCCACTTGCGGCGAGTTCTGCAGCAACTCAAAAAGATGGCGGAGCAGAGTCTTCTCGACCTCCATGGCGAAGGCGGGAATCTGGCGGACAGAGGCCGTCGGCCCTGCGGAAGAATCCGCAAGGGAACCGTTTGGAGGGCCGGCCATTGAAAATACGTCGCCGATGACGGCCTTGGTCTCCTCGTAAACGCAGAAAGCGTAGCCGGTAACCTGGCCCGCCTCCAAGGCCGCGTAGCCGGGCAGCATGTGGCTGTCGAGATACTGTAAGAGGAGCTTTGTTGAGGCGCGATAATCCCAGTGCAGGAGCTGCCTCCACAACTCGCCTTCGACATCGAGCAACGGGCGGAGCATTGGCGCAGTGAAGTGCCGCAGGTCGAGGATTTCAATGGAAACGCCCGTTGCCATGGTCATTCTCTGGAAGCGCCCCGGTCGGGCATCCGCCTTCCCTGGAGGAAAAGGCCCAAAATTCGATTTGTCCACCGATCGACAGCGCCAGGGCCAAGCTCTGTCAGAGCTACAAAGAAACAGAATTGTAAGTTCAACAAAACAAAAGAGCTCTTAAGAATTGTTGGAACCCGCCATAGCGGCAAAAACAAAAACGCCGTGCCCAGAGGGCGCCCAGGTGGGGCTCCCAAAGTTTCATCCCCCGTGGGTCGGCGAAGCCGCTGGACGACTAAATGGTCTTCCTGTGCCTCAAGATGCGAGCGGCGAAGTCAGCCTTTTCGTCACTTTGCCACGAGTTGCGGTCAAGTGCAACCCGATGTTCAGCTTATCAGCTTATCGGCTTCCAACAAGATAAATGACCAGTCCTTGCTCGGGCCAGGTGAATAGCTGCTCGTAATGTCGTCCTTCAAGGTACTCTTCCAGGTCGGCGGGAGTGCGCAAATCCACGCCTCGGGGGCCTGTTACCCGCGCAACCAGAAGGTGCTGCCCGTCGGGCACGCCGGTTTGCTCGTAGTTCACTACCTCGGCATTGCGATAGAAGGCCAGGCCAAACTCCACATCGCGCCGGACTCGGAAGACCGCGACGGTCTGCTCGGTGGGGGCCTGGGCAGCCAGCCGCTCGGCCAGCGGGCGTGCGGAGTAAGAGCGGTCGAGCAGGTGAATGACGCGTTTGGTGGCTCCCACCTCTGGAATGCCGAAGAATGGGCCCACGCCATACAGAAAGAAGACCAGCACGGCCAGCACCGCAGTGGTAACCAGGCGGAGCCTTGCCACGCCGAAACCCTTCACCACGACGAGAATCAGCAGCGCGGCGCCGGAGGCGGCCAGCACCGCGGCCAGCACCGCGTGAACGGGGGGCAGGGAAGCGCCATGGGCCACAAACCAGGGCAGAAGCAGCGCAAACATCGTCATGATTCCCGAAAGCACGGCGTGGCCCACCAGCGCCCAGCGGTTGAGGCCACACCGGCGGCGGAAGAGGTAGTCTCCGGTGAGAATGGCGATGGGAGGAATGGAGGGCAGAATGTAGCCCGGCAGTTTGGACCGCGAGAAGGAGAAGAAGATGATGGGAATAAGCGCCCAGAGCACCAGGAACTCGGGAAAAGCGTCGCCGGGGAGGTTGGCGCTGGACTTGGAACGGGCGGAATGACGCAGCCGCCATTCACGAACTGAAGTCTGAATCCCGTCGGCGAGGGCGCGCAAGGCGATCACGGTCCAGGGCATCGTGGCGAGTACGACGACCACCAGGTAATACCAGACGGGCTCGACATGCTGATAACGATCTGTGGTAAATCGCTCCAGGTTGTGTTCGAGAAAGAACTCGCGAAAGAACGTGGGGTTCTGGTGCTGGACGGCGATGAACCACGGCAGAACCATGGCGAAGTAGAGAACCACTCCCGGCCACCAGAGGGAGCGGCGGAGGATGGACCACTCGCGGCGCAAGAGAGCGAAGGCGGCGATGATGACAATGGCCAGAAAGGGCGCAACCGGCCCCTTGGCCAGGGTGGCCAGGCCGGTGAAGAAGTAAATGTCGTATAGCCAGAACTTGGAATCGGTCTCATACCATGCGTACCACCCGAGGAGTCCGATGGCTAGAGGCGCCGCCATCTGCATATCGGTGGATGCGCCGCGGGCAAAGCCGATAATGCCGGCGCAAGCCACGGTGATCAGCGCTGCATCCAGGTGGCCTCCGGGCCGGAAGCGCCGCATATGCAGGTAGATAAGGCCAACCATGATGAAGGCGAAGGTGGTAGAGGGCAGGCGGGCGCTCCAGTCGTGAACGCCGAAATCCTGAAAGAGAAACATCGCTCGCCAGTAGTAAAGCGCCGGCTTCTCCAGCCAGGGCCGGCCGTAGAGATAGGGAGTTACACAGGCGCTCAGCTTGCCGCTGAAAGTGTGGGCGGAGTCGAAGCGGCCCAGCATCTCGTGAGCGATCTGCGCATAACGGGGCTCGTCGGCGCCCACCAGGCCCAGTCCGTCGCCGCCCAACAGCGGCGTCAGCCCGTAAGTGAGGAAGAAGACGGAGAAAAGAAGAAAGACGGCTGCTTCGCGGACGGCAGCCCAACTCGGCAGCCGCTTGTACAGGCGTTCGCGCGATTCCAGAGCAGAAGGTTCCAGAGCAGTTTCCACTTCCAGCGCTTCTCCAGTTCCGGCGTTTCCTTGGGCGGCACGCACAGGGCCTTCCGCAAAAGTAAAGCAATGCCGGCTTGGGTCAATGCGCTTGGGGTAGCCAACCCAGCCGGGGCGGAAACCCGCGCCTGGTAGAGGCGCGGATCCGATGCTCGACATTCAACAGGGACAAGGCTAACAGATTCGGGCGGAATCTCAAGGGTCAGCAGGGCTTCTCCGCGGCCAAATCGGCCAGACTCTCGCGCAGTTCCGCCAGAATCTCGCCGATCGCGCGAGGCAAAGGCCCCTCGACGGCGCAGCCGGCGAGGTTTTCGTGGCCCCCGCCACCCAACTCCTCGGCAATTGCGGCCACATTCACCTTGCCTTTGCTGCGCAGGCTTGCCCGGATGCGGCCTTCGGGGAGTTCGCGCAGGAACACAGCCGCTTCAACGCCGGAGATGCACACCGCAAAGTTCACAATACCCTCGCAATCCTCTTCGACTGCGCCGGTGCGGACCATGTCGTCGTTCGTAACCCAGAGCCAGACCAACGGGCCCTCGCGCTTCAGATTCCCCAGCGCGGCGCCCAGCAAGAGCACCTTGGAGGTGGATGTTGAGAAGCATACATCCTGCGCTATGCGGATGGGGTCTGCGCCGGCAAGGGCGAGATCCCGCGCCAGGCCGAAGGTGGAGGCCTGGATGGAGCCGAAGCAGAAGCCTGCGGTGTCCGTCAGAACCGTGGCATAGAGACAGGTAGCCATCTCGGGCGTGACAATTGCGCCGGCGGCCTTGACCAGCCTGAAGATCAGTTCGCCTACGCTGCTCGCATCCGGGTCGATCCAGTTGAGTTGGCCGTAACGACGGCCACTGACGTGGTGATCGATATTGATGAGGAAGAAATCCTCGAGCCCGCTCAGTTTGGCCCGGGCCAGGCAGTCGCATTCGAGCACAATCGCAGCGTCGTAATGCCCATCGACGCGCACTCCGGAGCGAATGGCGTCCACTCCGGGCAGGGCGCGGCAATTGGCAGGAACCCGGTCGGCTGTAACCAGGTCAACCTGCTTGCCCATCTGCTCGATCAGCATCCCGAGTGCGATCATGCTGCCCACCGCATCGCCGTCGGGCCAGGAGTGGGAGCAGACCAGGAACCGCTCGCCCTGGCGGATGACACTGAGTATGGCTTCGATTGTGCCTTCTTGCGAATCTGCGCAAAATGCTGGAATGGCCGCATCGGCGAAGTCTTCCCACAGCGGCGCCGGGGTCGCTTCGAGAGCCGTATTCGAGGGAATCAGATTCATGCGCGGCTACTCCTGCGGCGCCCGTCGATTCGCGGCTGGCTCTTGCTCTAACGGAGCCTTTTGCCGCTTGCGCGATCGGTTCATCAACTCTTCGATGCGAGTCTGGAAGCGGCCCGAGCGATCGGCGAGAAAGCTGAGCTCCGGCACATGGCGCACACCCATCCGCTCCTTCAACTCAAAGCGGATAAAGCCCTTGGCTGCCTCCAGGCCGGCAATCGTATCTACCTCAGCCTGAGCGATGTCTTTAACGGCGTTATCGACGGCCACATAGACGCGCGCCGACTTTCCGCCGGGATTGAGGGAGACTTCGGTCACGTAGCAGAAGTGGATGCGAGGGTCTACGAGTTCGCCTTCGATCATGGCGCCAATCTCCAGACGCAGCGTCTCCGCTACCCGGTCCTGATGATGCTTGCGCCCCCTGTGCTCCGGCATGACCCCTCGAATTCGTTACTCGTGAACGCTCAAGCATAGCAGAGTATCGGCTGGGAACTGGCGTGGAGAAGCTGACCGGATAGGGTAGACGCACCACAACTTTTGGGTCAGCGGATGAGAAGCGCCGGCTTGGGACCGCGCTCGCTCCGTGGCAAGATTCGCAATAGGCTTTGAATCACGCTGAAATGACCAAGGTGCTATGGAAGGACTCCGCCGACGCGCGCGGGTCTGCCAGTTTCGCGCCTCCGCGCTCAGCTTTCGATGTAGTCCCAGAAGGCGTCGGCCAGCTCCGCGCCAAGTTCATTTGTCATGCGGCGGGCGGCACGTTCTACTTCTTCAATCAGGCCATGCAAGTAGTCGCGTGAGCGGGAGATGGCCACCACGCCGAGCGTAGCCGATTCCCACGTCACCGCCTCATCCATCTCGGCCACGGAGACGTTGAAGCTCTGCTTCAACTGATCCTTCAGCGAGCGGACCACCTGCCGGCGGTCTTTCAGCGATTGGGCGTGCTCGATGCGGATTTCGAGAGTGAGCTGGGCGACGGGCATGTCGGAATCCCGTTTCATTATGGGCCGAGTTGTCCCAAACGGACAATAGCACAAGAACCTTGAGTTCGGGGATACCAATCTACGCAGCACACCAGGGTTGATAGGCATGAGGTTTTCAGTTCCCCATCCGATCCCCTATCGGGGCAGCAAGCGGCGTCTGGCGCCGGCGATACTCAGCCGTGTGCCGGATCTCGGCTATACACGCCTTGTCGAACCGTTCGCCGGTTCGGCAGCGGTCACCCTTGCCGCCGCATCCCAACGCAGATTTAGCTCCTTCTTTCTCGGGGACGCGCTTGAGCCTCTTGCCCGCCTGTGCGAAGACATCGTTCTCGACCCGGCCCGCGTCTCTAGTACCGCGCCTTGACGATCTCGTGCTTTCCCAGGTCCCCAAATGCGAGGAACCAGTGACACCCAGGATTCGAGGAATTGTTACCGAACGTTACGGTCACGGTACCAGCCGAACTCATCTTTCAAACGCGCGTTCACCCGCTCAACGGTGGTTCGCTCGCGGTAAGGAACACCTCTAAAGGCAGGTACCTTCGCAGCACTCCGCAGAGTGGGCAGGGCACTACGATGGGCTGGAATGGGAACTCCCTCACACCTGCCGGGACATCTCGTCGGCATCGTTTGCAGGCGACAACGAACTGTTTACGCTCCAGGATTGGGTACTCAAAACCAATTAGGGATATTTACTTGACGCCACCAGGTACAACAGGTTGTGGTTTGACCAGGGTTTCAAACGGGGCTGGGCCTGTGTGCACAGCCTGCTGAGCCAGGCGAAAGAACAGTTTGCCACGAGATTTGGATGCGCGACGGTTGAATCGGAAGGTGAACTCGTCAAGGTAATCGTCCAGATGCGCTTGTGCAATCGCGCCCTGATGAGTACCCAGCAGCCATCGCTTCAGCAGAGAGATCACGCGATGTGCGCGCGGCAGCAAGTGCTCTTCCTCCTCTTGATGGCTTTGTATCTGGCGGTCGTGAACATATCCGTCCATTCCAAGGTATGCTGGAAGGCCGTCAGTGCGGACCGTGCTTCCCGGCACAATGGACTGTGCAATGAATCCGTGCAAAGTAGCCTTGGTCACGTCTGGGATACAGCGCAGACGTATGCGCCCGATGGCTTTTCCATCCTCCTCGGCGGCGACGATAATCAAGGCCTTGAGCTCCGTCTGCCTTCCGATTGCGCCCGGTTCCTCGCCGCCCCAGTAGGTCTCGTCCACCTCGACGACGCCATCCAGACGGTCGCGGCCGGGGCGCACCATGGCCCGGCGCAACTTATGCAGCATCGCCCAGGCTGTCTTGTAGCTGCCCAGGCCGAGGACGCGCTGCAAACCCAAAGCGCTGATGCCGTTCTTTTGGCTGGTGATCTGCCACATGGCGCGAAACCAGATCGTCAGAGGGAGATGACTGTCCTGGAAAATGGTTCCTGCCGTCACCGACATTTCATACCGGCAGCGATCGCAAAGCCAGCGATTTCGTCGAATCGACCAGGCATCGGCGCCAGCGCACCGTGGACACACCCAACCGCCCGGCCAGCGCAGTGCCGCAAGGTATTCGGCACAAGCCTGCTCGCTGCTAAAGCGCCTTTCCAACTCCAGCAAAGTCCGCGGAAAATCCTCGTCCATGACCCCGAAGTCTACATATTGGGGTCGGTGGCGTCAAGTAAATATCCCTAAAACCAATTGACTGAGTATAGGCGAATAAAAGGCGAATTGTCATCCACGGGGTTCGGTGCCGGTTTTCCTAGTGTTGCAATACGTCATTATATATGATTAAGTAATGGTGGTTTGACACAATGACCACGACAAAGCCAATTGAGAGAACCATGCGGTACGTCCGCCGGAAGGGAATCGTGAGGCCCCGCGATGTTGAGGCCATCGGGATTCCGCGGGAGTACCTACTCCGTCTTCACCGTCAAGGAAAGCTCAGCCGGCTTGGACGTGGGATATACACCCTGCCCGACGCGGCGATCACTGAGCGCCACTCTTACGCGGAGGTGGCAAAACGGGTGCCCGAAGCGATTCTGTGCCTGCTTTCGGCGCTGGCCTTTCACGAATTCACGACGCAAAGCCCGGCATCTGTCTGGATCGCTCTCGGCAAAGGGGCAAGAAAGCCTGCCATCCTGTCGCCTTCACTCTGGGTGGTGCGTCTAACGGAACCTTCGCTATCCGAAGGCGTCGAAAAGCATACGGTTGAGGGCGTGCCCGTGCGCGTTTACTCAGTTGCAAAGACCGTGGCAGACTGCTTCAAGTTCCGCAACAAAGTTGGCCTGGACGTTGCAATCGAGGCGCTGAAAGACAGCCTCCGCCAAAAGAAAGCCACCATCAACGACATTTACCGTTATGCCAAGATTTGCCGCGTGAGCAACGTCATCCGTCCCTACATGGAGGCGCTGTGACCCGCGAACCGGCGAAGAATCCCGCAGCTTCCATCCGAGTACGTCTGTTTGCTCTGGCCCAGAGCAAGGGCCAAGACTAGCAGCGAATCTTGGGCAGATACGCGATCGAACGCTTTCTGTTCCGGCTGGGCAGCTCGACCTATCGCGACCGATTTGCGATCAAGGGAGCAACGCTGTTTGCGCTCTGGACGGGCGAGACTCACCGGCCGATAATGGACTTGGACCTGCTCGGACGGGGATCGTCGGCGATTCGTGAAGTCGAGGAAACGATCCGGAGCATCTGCAAGGTCGAAGGGATTGACGGCATTCTCTTCGACGGCGAATCGGTCGAAGGGAACGAGGATCAAAGAAGAGGACGAATATGAGGGCGTGCGCGTGAAATTCCAGGCCATCCTGGCCGGCGCGCGCATGCCGATGCAAGTCGGTATTGGATTCGGCGACGCCGCTTATTCAGTGCCGGAATTCGAGTCCTTTCCCGTGCTGCTGCCTAGAGAGCCGCCGGTCATCCGCGCCTATCCACGCGAAGCCGCCATCGCGGAAAAAACTCATTGCAATGGTCGTGCTGGAAATTAGCAACAGCCGCATGAAGGACTTCTATGACATTTGGTTTATGGCCAACACCTGGACTTTTGACATGGCCACGCAAAGCATATTGCGCCATGCCAGCATCAAGACGACCGGAGACGTGTACGTACAGACCATCGAGCGGAGTGTTTTGCAGGCCGTGAATTCGCGCACGGATGCAGTTCTCGAAGGATGGACGGCGCCTGTTGGATCGCTGCGACTGAAGGGGAGAAACCCGAGGGTATCTGGAGCAATTCGGCGAAGTTCGGCGAAGTTGGGAGGGGAAAGTGCTGTAAGTTATTGATTCTTTGGCTCCTCAGGTAGGACTCGAACCTACAACCCTTCGGTTAACAGCCATGAAGGCAGTGTCCTTGCGAGCTGCCACCTATTGAGATAAGTCACTACTGGTTAGCAGCTTACAACCATCTTCCCTCCCTTCCATTTGTGCCGGATTGCGACCAATTGCTACTGATTTTGAACTAGCTGCGGCACAAAATCCACCACACTCTCAGCACGTCCGCAGCGTGTACGCTGGCCTCAGAGTTGAGCAGCCTTTCGCTCAAGTATATCGCTCGACCAGGAACCATGAGCGCAGAATTCCGTTCGCTTGGAGACGCTCTTCTTAGATCATGTTTTCCAAAGCAACTTGACATCTAGTCCTATCGCGTCCATGATAAATAACACGGCCACGATATTTCACGCGGCCATGATACTGTGATGCTCACTTCTCGATCCAATTCGCTTCCTGCTCCGCGCGAGGTGAGAGACTACCTCAACCTGCTCGCCTCTCACTTCCGGCAGGACGGCTGGCGGGTCAAAGTCTCGCCTTCTGTCGGCGGTAGATCTGCCAACCTTGCTGTTTCGCGCGGCGAACTGCGCTACATCGTCGAAATGAAGATTTCTTCCGAGGGACGGCGCGACCGCCTGATCCCTCTCCTCTCTCAAGCCATCCTCGAGGCTCGGGCCATTGCGAATGCCTCCTCCGAGCCGGCAGTTCCTTTGGCGATCATTGCCGCACCCGTCATTTCCCCAAGTGTCGCCGAGGGATTGATGCGCTTCCTAGCCGAAGTTGCGCCAGATGCAGCGGCCGGAATCATTGACAGGGAGGGCTTACTGCGCTTCGTCGGCCCAGGTCTCGAACGGCTGAACGCTGCTCCGTCTCGACCGACGCGCCGACGGAAACTGGCTCCACCAGACTCGGCATACCTTTTCTCCGATCTCAACCAGTGGATGATCAAGGTTCTTCTTGCGCCCTTCGTGGCGGAGGGATTTCTGCAGGCCCCACGTCAGGAGTTCCGCAACGCCTCCGAACTGGCATCGGCGGCCAATGTTTCGGTGATGAGCGCCTTCCGCCTCGTCCGCCAGTTGCGGCAGGAGGGATTTCTCGACAGCGACAGCGATTCGCTGCGGTTGGTTCGCAGGGAAGAACTGATGCGCCGCTGGCTGGCGGCTAATCTCCGACCAGTGCCCGAACTCCCTTTACGCTGGATTATTCCAACCAAGGACGAGCGCCGATTGCCTTCCGCGCTCCGCGCGTTACAAGTTCATTCCCAGGAAGAAAACGAAATGGCACCACGAGCTTGCCTCGGCCTTTTCGCTGCCGCCGAATCGTTTGGACTTGGCTTTGTGCATGGTGTTCCACCATGCTTCTATATTGAGAAACTGGATCGGGCGGTTCTCGGACGTATCGGGCTTTCGCCAGAGGGTGCCGAGCACAGGCCGGATGTCTATGTGCGGGTTCCGGCCTCTCGCGAATCAGTTTTTCGCGCCGCCGTTGAGCGCGATGGTGTGCTGGTGTCCGATATCCTACAGGTCTGGCTTGATGTCAGCTCACATCCTGCTCGCGGTGAAGCCCAGGCCGACGAGATACGCCGTCACGCACTTGCGACCATCTTCGAGGAGAAGTCGTAATGGAAACCAATTCCGAGATCACGTATTTCGCTCGTCTGGTTGAGGCTCTGGAACCGTGGCTCAATCAAGTCGTCATCATTGGAGGTTGGGCGCACCGGCTTTATCGAGCGCATCCGCTTGCGCAAACGCTCGATTACGAACCGCTGGGAACATTCGATGCTGATGTCGCGGTGCCGTCGCAATTGCTGCCATCAGCCGAGAGAATTCACGACCGGTTGCTGGACAAAGGTTTCAAAGAAGATTTGAAGGGTGATACGCAGCCCCCAGTTGTGCATTATCTTGTTGAAGCCGGTGACAGCGGGTTCTATGCTGAGTTCCTCACGCCGCTGGTTGGGAGCGAAGTGAAGCGCGAAGGCAAACGCGACATCACTGCACGGATCTCTGGAATCTCCGCTCAGAAACTGCGACACCTCGAACTGTTGCTTGAATCACCGTGGGAGGTTTTTATCTCTCCCGCCATTGGCTATCCGACTCCTTCCGCTCGACGTGTCCACGTGCCCAGTCCCGCGGCATTCCTCGTGCAAAAGATTTTGATTCACGAAAAGCGTGACCACGCCAAACGAGCAAAGGACATCCTCTATATCCACGACACGATTGAGACATTCGGCGGAAACTTGGCTGCAATCCACGATCAGTGGCAATCAACAGTCAAGCCAGCGCTGCACGCAAACTCACTGCGTCAGATCAATGGTGCCCCTGACAAGTACTTCCTGGCGGTGAATGACACACTTCGTGAGTCCGCCCGGATTGCAACAGGAAGAAACCTTTCCCCAGAAATGATCCGCGAGGTTTGTTGGTATGGCTGGCAGCAAATCTTCGCTGCCAACCGGTAGAACGAATTTGATTGACTCGAACGAAGGAACAAGCTCATGACAGATTTTCAACTTGATCTTCAGTGAGACGCACCTTCGTCGGGTATGCAGGATGCCCACTGACTCCTAGATCAACTGAGCCAATACGTCCCGCTGGTAGGGCAGCAGTTCGTCGATCACTCCGCGTCGAATGATTTGCGGCCAGGTTGGATTCACGATCAGCGAGCGCCCGATGGCCACCAGATCAAACTCCTCGCGTTCCAGCCGTTCCAGCAGCTCATCGATTCCTGTTGCGGCGGCGGTCTCCGAACTGCGAAACGTACTCGTGAACTCCGCGTTCAGCGTGATCGACCCCACTGTCACGGTTGGCTTGCCGGTCAGCTTCCTGGTCCACCCCGCCAGATTCAGCGAGCTGCCCTCAAACTCAGGCTCCCAGAAGCGACGCTGCGAGCAGTGAAACAAATCCACACCCGCGGCGGTCAAAGGCGCAAGGAAACGCTCTAGTGTAGTGTCTCACTAATAGAATCATATATATGGCGAGGGTCATCTTATGATGAGGAGACCTCGCTATGCGTGTAGCTCAGCCCATTGTTCTCGAAGAGATGTCCGGCGGAAGCTGGAGCAGCAGGCGCGTGGGCGTTCGACGGCGGCGCGGGTGGTGCTGCGCAGTCGCATCGTGTTGCTGGCGGCCGATGGGCTTCAGAACAAGCAGATTGCGCGCCGCACTTGAAGGTTGCTCCCCGCATGGTGACGCTTTGGCGGGGACGATTTCTGGCACAAGGCGTTGCTGGGCTTCTGAAGGATGCTCCCCGGCCGGGACGCACGCCCGTCGATCACGGCCGAGGTCAGCGCCGACCCTGATTGCCAAGACCACGCAGAGCACTCCGGCCAACGCTACGCAGTGGTCCACGCGCACCATGGCGCGGGAGATGGGCATATCGAAGGCAGTCGGTGTCGCGCATCTGGCGGGCCAACGGACTGAAGCCACATCGCGTCGAGAGCTTCAAAGTCAGTAACGATCCGCTGTTCGCCGACAAACTGGAGGCCATCGTCGGGCTCTATCTCAACCCGCCGGAACACGCGCTGGTGTTGTCCGTGGATGAGAAGAGCCAGATTCAGGCGTTGGATCGCACCCAGCCCGGCCTGCCGATGAAGAAGGGCCGCGGCCAGACCATGACGCACGATTACAAGCGCAACGGCACGACCACCTTGTTTGCAGCGCTGAATGTCGCCAACGGCGAGGTCTTCGGCCTGTGCCAGCAGAAGCACCGCCATCAGGAGTGGCTGAAGTTTCTGCGCATGATCGATCAGACCGTGCCTGCCGACAAGGAAATCTATCTGATCTGCGACAACTACGCGACCCACAAGCATGAACGAGTCCAACGCTGGCTGGAAAAGCACAAGCGATTCCATGTCCGCTTCACGCCCACCTCGGCTTCATGGCTCAACATGGTGGAACGCTTCTTCCGCGACATCACCCATAACCGCATCCGGCGCGGAGTCTTCCAGGACCTCGAACAGTTGATCATGGCCATCGGGAACTACATCGACGTCCACAATCAGAACCCCAAGCCCTTCATCTGGACAGCCAAGGCCACCGACATCCTGGAAAAAGGGCTCTTGGCGAGAAAGTGGAAAAGTGTGCGTTTTACGCGGCTTTCTGAAAAGCGACGAATTCGGTTCTCGTGGCGGCCAGCCGCTGCACTTTCAGCAGCAGGTAGTTGAGGTTTCGGTATCCGCGTCCACGTCTGAGCAGCGCTTTGATATTGCCGTTGACTGCCTCCACCACTCCCAGCCGCACCTTGGTCCGGCAGTAGTTCAGGATTCCCTCCATATGACGTAGCAGCATGTCGGCCAGCTTCTCCATGGGCTTGAGCCGCTGCCAGCGCAGTTGGTCGATCCAACTCGTCAGGTAGCGCATCATTGCTCCTTCATATCTGTAGCTCCACAGCCGGTCCAGGCTCTCCTTCAGCAGATA
>CAWCWQ010000142.1:0-11420 GCA_963799145.1 uncultured Acidobacteriaceae bacterium
GTACCGTCAACAAGGTGGAGTCGCCCGCCCACCGATGGTGGTCATGCACAATAGGAAAAGGCGTCCCTTTCAACCATACACGGGCGTCCGCCGGGAGGAAGATTGGGTCTGCGCGCGGTTGTCTTCGACTATGGAATGGTATTGACCGGTCCGCCGGAGCCTGAGGCACATGCCGCTATGCTGCGCATCACAGGCCTGCCTCTTGACCGCTTCGAGAGCCTCTACTGGGCAGATCGCCCCGCCCTCGACAAAGGCAAGCTTACAGGCTTGGCCTTCTGGCAAAAGCTTCTCCGCGATGCCGGCCTTGCGCTCGACCCGGAGAAAGTGAAAGAGCTGAACCGGTTGGACGCGCGTCTGTGGACCACAGAAAACCCCGGCATGCTTGCCTGGCAGCTCGAACTCAAGAAGCGCGGCCTGCTCACCGCGATCCTCTCCAACATGGGCGAGGACGTGTTGGCCAGCGTGGAGCGGGAGTTCGACTGGTTAAGGCGCTTCGACACACTGGTGTGGAGCTTTCAGGTCGGGATGGTGAAGCCCGACCCTGCTATCTATTGTCACCTGCTCCAGGAACTCGGCCTCCAGCCCGAAGAGGCGCTCTTCCTTGACGACAGGCGGGTCAACGTCGAGGCCGCGCAGGCGCTGGGGATCAAGGCCATTCACTTTTCGACCGTCGAGCGGTTGCGAGCCGAGCTGATCGCCGCCGGAATGGAACCCGAGCTGCCGCTGCCCTATTGATCCGGCATGAAATGATTGGATTCTCTCGACGCTCTCATCCTGAGCATCGTGACTTGCCGCGGCGAGTTATGGCAGTAATGAACGCCGGTCGCGGGGCGGTATGCCGGATTCGGCTACAGTTTGCGGAAGTAGGCCAGCCTCGCATTGGAGCAGTATCGCCCGTTCCTGAGCATGGTTGCAGGCCTTGCGATTGCGATCTTGGTGACGCTGGCCGCTTTACGGACGGCGATCCCGTTTAGGAGATTATCCCGGTTCGCTGCCTGGCCCAGGCCGCAGCCCTTGGGAGCGTGTATGTAAAAGCAGGTGGGCAAGGGGACGAGTTCGAGTATGGAGTGCATCGAGTCCAACGCGGCGGGCATCGATGTGGGCGTCCGAGAGATTTTCGTGGCCGTGCCGCCGGAGCGGGATGCTCAGCCCGTGCGTTGCTTTCCGACCTTCACCGCCGACCTGCGCGCCATGGCGGCCTGGCTTGTTCAATGCGGCATCACAGGGCCGAGCGGCATGGCCATCGTCGAGGCCATCGTGGCCGCGGAGCGCGACCCCGATCGGCTGGCCGAGTTGTGCCATCGAGGGGTACGTTCGAGCCGCGAAACGGTGGTCAAGTCCCTGGTGGGCAATTACCGCTCCGAGCGCCTGTTCACGCTCAAGCAATCGCTCATCGCTTGCCGGCACTATCAAGAGCCGATCGCGGACTGCGACCAGGAGATCGAGCGGCTCATGCGTCTGCTCAACGGCAAGATCGAGCCGCTTCGAAAAGGTCCCCTGCCGCCTCCGGACCCACGGCTGCAAAAGCGCTGCAAGAAACAGTTCCACTTCGCGATGGGGCCGGAACTGGACCGCATCTTCGGTGTCGATATGACCGCTATCCCGGTATCAGTCGTCCACCGGCTCTGCCGACCCGCCGGGAATGAAACTCGGTGCCCCGCCTGGCTGCCCTCTGGGCACCGCCTCTCTGTTCTTGCCGCTAGGGTGGGGCCGCAAAGTTGCCGTTTGTTTTGCTGGACTTCCGTTCTTGCTCTTTCTTAGAGCAATGCGCCCTATTTCGCTCCGTCCTTGAGAATCCGATCGGCCAGGTAGTTGTGGATTTTGGCCTCGTCGTGGAGCATCTCCAGGTAAGCGTTCCTCAGTAGTTGAGCGTGGCCCTCGTGCAGCAACTGGTGAATGGCCTGCTGCACGCGCGGATCGTTCAATTCGCGCTGGCCAGCCGGCTCCCGCGCAATCAACTTGTAGATGGCATATCCCATGACCCGGCGCGCCGGGCCTGGGGCATCGTAGATGGGGAGAATATCGGTAATCTGATTCGGCTTGAGCTTGTTAATGGCGTTGTAAGCATCGGGGTTGCTGTGCAGCGCCGACTCGGCCACGAAGCCCATATCGCCGCCATTCGAGCTGGTGTTCGCATCCTCCGAGAAGTTCATGGCAATGGCCCCGAAGTCCTCGCCGGAATCGAGACGCTGGCGCAGGGCTTGAATCTTCTTTTTCGCATCGGCGTCCCCCGAGGCCTTGTTGTTTTGCAGGTTGCCGGTCTGGGGCGCGGGCCCGGCCGTCACCACGATCTGCGCCACATGGTACTGCGGCTCAATCAAGTTGAACTCCGCCTTGTGCGCGGAATAGTAGCCGGCGATCTCGGCGTCTGTGATGTTGATCTTCGACTCGATCTCTTTGTTGAGCAGCTTGGTCTTGGTCAGCGACCGGCGCATGTCGCGCTTGAGATCGGCCTCGGATAGATTGCGCTGCTTGAGCAGATTGTCGAAGTCCTCCTTCGTATATGGCGCCTTCATCTCGGTGAACTTGGCGTTGACGTCCTCGTCGCTGGCGGCGAGGTTGAGCTTGGTGGCCCGCTGCTGAAGAATCTCGTCATCGATCATTTGCTTCAGGATGTTAAGCCGGACAATCTCCGCCTGCTCGGCGGAGGGCTGCTGCGGATTGTCTCCAAGGCTTGCCGCGTAATACTTCTCCAGATCGGAGCGGAGGATTTCCTTGCCGTTCACGGTGGCCATTACGTCGGGCGCGGGCGAACGGTGGCAGCCGGCGACAGGGGCCAGCAAGGCGCCGGCGCAAAAGACGAGGACGGCAAACCGGTGCCGGCTTTGAAGAAACAATTCGACTTGCAACTTGGTATCTCCTAGCGGGGCCGAAGACTCCCCGGCAATCAAGGATAAATCCACAGGCCGCCGCGGCGATAGTGCAATTCCCGTGTTGCCGCAGCGCGGGGTTGATGAATGCAAGTAGCTTCTTAATCAAAAAGAAGCCGCTCACCCGATGCTAGCGGCGGCCCATCGCCGCCAAAACCTCTGAGACAGCGGAAGACCTACTTTCCGGTCCCGGCAGACTGAGGCTGGCTGGCCGAAGGGCCCGGAGGAGAAACGCCCGCGGCGCTCAAGGCGCGGTCGATCACTACCCATAGCTGACCCTCTGGAATGGCGCCGTCTATGCGCTCGCCGTCTACGAAGATTGCGGGCGCTCCGTCAATCTTGAGCGATTCCCCCTCATGAAGCGAGGCGCGCACCTGAGTTTCGTCCTGCGCGGCCAGGCACCCGTCGAGCTTGCCGGGGTCGAGTTTGGCCAGGGTCGCCTCTTGGCGGGCAATGCGATTCAGAGCGTCAAAGCTCTTTGCCTGGTTGCGGTCCGGTCCGCTGACCTCATCGCCGTGGGTGTGAATGTAATCGACGTAACTCCAATATGCATCGCCATTCTGCGCGGCCAGGCAGTTGGCGTCAACGGCCGCGTGAGTAGCCCAGGGATGCAGTTCGGCAAGGGGATAATCCTTGTAGACGAAGCGAACGTTGTCTTTGTAGCGATTGAGCGTGGAAGGAAAGAACGACTGGTGCATGCGGGCGCAGTAGGGGCATTCGAGGTCGTCGAAGTTGATCACAGTGACCTTGGCGGCGGGATTGCCGCGAATGGGGCGGCCGGCGATGTCGATGGCGAAGACCGGATCCTTCACCAGATCGAATGTCTCAAGGCGCGCCAGCGTCTTTCCGTCTGTGGAGATCAGGAAGTCGATTACCTGCTGCTTTTGGTTGTGAGAAAGCGTAATGGGCAGCGTCTCATAGCCTGGAATCTGGCTGGGCCTGCGCGCGCCCATGGTCACGGTTACGTCCGGCGGCACGTTGAACTGCGAGCGGACCATGACCTCGATATGACGGTTGAGCACGGAGCCGGGCGGGACGGATTGGGCTTTGCAGCCCGCGGTCATGCAGAGCGCAAGCAGGCCAGTCAGAATGCGAGTGTGGGACAATTTGAATTCCTCTCCAGAAAGAATACTCCAGCGGGGCGAGGCAGGTAGGTTGCGGGAGCCTTCGGACCGGCGACAATTAGTTGACGCGCCAGACCTCGAAAAGCAAGCACCGGTCTGTGGATTCGCGTCCACGCCTGAAAAAGGCGCGCGGAGCATGCGCGTGGATGAATGGCGGCTCTAGTATGCTGGCGGCAGCGTGGGGTCGCGGAATACGGAGTTCGACCGGCGAATATCGCCGACGGAACCGAAGTTGGCGATGGTGAAGCTGTATAGATACTGAGTCTCGTCGCGCACCGAGCCAAGCTGGAAGCGGCGATAGCCGAAAGTGAGGCCGCAGCAGTTCCAGTTGTATGTTGCCTGCGCGCCGCCGTATTGCAACTGGCCGAGGACGAAGTCATATCCGGCGTTGGCGGCAAAGTTGAAGCCGCCGCCGCTGGGCTTGCCGATGGAAAAAAAGGGCTGCAACTGCTGGCTCTGGATGGTTGAGGCGGCGCTGCCGTTCTCGTCCACGGCGTTGAGCAGGGCGTGTCCCACGCCGGCGGTAGTGCGGCCCCAGCTGTAGCCGGCAAAGATGTTATCCATGTCAAGCCGCCCTCCCTTGGGGTCGTAGTCCAGATCCCACTCGACGCGGAGGTTATCAATGGCCTCAAAGCGCATGCGCGACGTAACCGGCGCGAGGTTGCGCGGAGCGGTAAGAAAAGCAATGCCGGTCAGATCCAAAGTCGAGTCGAAGACGTTGCGCCGGTTGGGAATGAGCGCGCCGCCGAAGTTGGGGTCGATGAAGAACTTCTGGGCAATCTGCCAACTGGCCCATTCGCGCGGCTTCTGCGGGCAATCGCCGGATGGCAGCATTTCCTCGGGGGCGCAGCGCCGCGGAACGATGGGGCGCAGGTAGAAGCGCTGGGTAAGCGAGTAGCCCACCTCGTTTGTGTTCGTGGCAATGTCCGTTGTGTCGACCAAAAGCACATTCTGGGCCTGCGCTCCGATACCGCCGACAAAGCGGTAGGTCAGTTCAGGCTCAATCACGTGGCGCAGTTCCCGGTTCCATCCGGCGACTCTGAAGTCGCGCTCGAAGGCCGGCGGCCGAATGTCCACGGAAGCCTCGAAATCGGAGCGGTTGAGCGAGTCGTGGCTGATGGTGGGAGTGCCGCTTCTTGTGCCCGTGAGGTCTGGGGTCTGGCTGATGGTGTAGAAGGTATCGCGCAGCGCGGCTTCGGGAAACACGCTCCAGCCGCCGGCCGCAAAGGGCAGGGAAAGGTGCGGGTAGAAGTCGAAGCGGCCCACGTTGCGGGCGTGGAAGTGGGGCTCGGAGCGGTTCAGGTAGCTGAGCGACGAGTCAAGCCACCAATAGAGCCCCGTTGCGAACAGCGGCCGGTCGAGCACATCGTAGCGCAGCGTGGGCAGGTGCATGATTCTGGCTTCGTCGCCATTGCTGGAGCTGGCGAAGGTCTGAAAGCGGTCAAGCGACGACCGACGGGATGAAACCATTGTGGTCGTGGGTAACCGAGAGATCGCTGGCCACCTCGGAGCTGACGGCCTGGGAGTAGTTGTCGTTGAAGACCAGGCGGTAGAGATAGCTGGAGAGATACTCGACGATTCCGGCGACCCGGGTGTTGGGAGTCAGATCCTTGCGGCCGAGGGCGACCACATCGACGCCGCCCTGGTTGACCAGTTCTTCGCCGATCGGGCCAGGCAGAAGGTCGGCTGGGCGCGCTCCACTCACAGACCGCGCGATACCGGTGGCGCCGGTTCCAGCGTGTATGGTAGCGCCTGCCGCCTCTTCAACGCCGCGATCGAGCAGGGCATTCCAGCGCACGACGAGATGGTCGATTCCGGGGCCCTTGTAGCGGAAGTCGCCGTTGGGCGCCCAGCCGCGCTTGGAGTAGTACTCAGTGCCGACAATCATGTCCATGCTGCGGTTGATCGCCCAGTAAACCTGCTCGCCCACAATGAAGCCCTTGATGGACGAATTGCTGAGGACGGGGATCAGCAGCCCGCTCTCGCGGCCGGTCTCGTCTACCGGATGGCGCAGGTAGGGCAGGTAAAACAGCGGCACGCCGAGAAACTCGAAGAAGGAGTTCGTCGTGGAGGCCCTGCCGTTGGCCAGGGCGATGGAGCGCGAGATAAGCCGCCAATCCGGCCGCGGAAGCCGGCAGTTGGTCATCGAGCCGTCAACGATCCGGTAGTTGCCCTCGCCGTTCTGGAGCAGAACCCTGCCCGAGAAGAGAAATGGGTTGGCCGTGGAATAAACCACGCCGCGGCCGAAGTTGCGCACACCCTGGGACCCGCTGACGTCGAAAAAGCGGGCGGTGTGCAGGTTCAGGCGCATCTCGCCGTGTGAGGCATTGATCAGCACATCGTTGGGTCCGCCGGAGAGCCGCAGGTGGCCTTCGGCCTCCAATTCCGAGGTGGACTGGTGGTAGACGACCTTGTCTGCGCGCAGAATGTAGTCGCGGTAGTGGATAGCCACATCTCCAGAGAGGGTTAGCAGATCGCCGGCGCGAGTCTGGTGTTGCGCCTCGATCTGGACGGGGACGCCGGTTGCGAGCGCAGGCTCCGGCTGGGCGACGGGCAGAACCTCCTGGCCGGGATCGTCGGGAAGGGCCATGCCCGACTTGTCCGGACCGGGGCTATCTTGGCTTGCGCTCCCTGGGCTTGAGCCGAAGGCGGCACCCGCGCTCTGCGGCGCGGGCAAAGACGCATCGGCCGGAGTCTGCCCTCGAACTCCGAGGTGACAGAGGGCCAGCAGCGCGATGAATGCCAAGTTGCGAGGACGCATCCCAAGACCAGGACCAAGACCGGCCCAAGGGTCAGGATAGCAAAAC
The DNA here is from genome assembly GCA_963799145.1 of uncultured Acidobacteriaceae bacterium. Classification (GTDB taxonomy): domain Bacteria; phylum Acidobacteriota; class Terriglobia; order Terriglobales; family Acidobacteriaceae; genus Telmatobacter. Next base: position 6,802 of record CAWCWQ010000142.1, read on the forward strand.
TGGGCTGCCGCAATTGGGGCGCGCCCGCGCAGCCAGCGCCGCGGGCAAGGATCAAGACAACTCTTGCCTCGCGCACTCTCACAATTCGCGCCTCGCCTGTGTACCATCGCGATACCTCCTGCTTCTTTTTGAAACCGAAGCGCGGAATCGCCCGCTACGATGGGCTTGCGGACCGGAAGAGCGGCACAATGCCCGCAACCGGGAGTGTGCTCAGAGAGGCCCGGGAGCCGCTTCGGAAGGGGTACTGGAGCTTTGAGCACATCAGCGGCCCTGGCCGATCAATCACCATCGTGGAAACAGGAAGTGAACCGGCGCCTTGCAGCGCACCAAAGCCGCAAGGGTTCTTCAATCGCGGAGGCCAGGGCGTACCAGGAACCCAACCAAGGCGCGCACAGCCGGGCTGCGGAGGCTGCCGCGCGGGTTGCAGCCCGCTATGCCAAGGCTCCCAGTTACAGCGAGATGCTGGCCAACGAGGCCCGCGCGGCCGTCCGCGCCGCCGAGGCGGTCTCCCGGGCTGCCCTGGAGGCGCAGGCTGCCGCTGAGTCCATCCTGGCCGGATTGGAAGCCGCGACCGTTGCGGAGCGCCTATGGGAGTCTGAGTCTGGCCGGCACGAGGCTACAGAGCAGATTCTTAAACAGCCACTGGAAGTGACGGTCGAGCCTGCCTGGCCTGCCCAGGGCAACTCAGTTCAAGCGGAAGAAGAACAGTCGTTTGCAATCCTATGGGACGCGGATTTGCCGGTGCGCGCTGCGGCGCCGGCGGCTCTTCGATCCACCCACGGGCCAGGCGTCTTTGACAGTTCCGTCGAGGAGTGGTGGCAATCGGCGCGGCTGGCGCCGGACGGGCAGGATTCTCTAGCGGAAAGGGAAGCCATTGAGGTTGTGGAACCCGCCCAACCGATCCGCGCCAACCTGATTCAATTTCCCCGCGAGCTTGTGGCAGCCCGCAAGATCCGCCCGCGCTTGGCCGAAGGGCCTCATGCTCAGGTGGGCAATTCTTTCGGGCAGTTGAGTATCTTCGAGGTGGACCCAGAGAGTATCTCGACGCAGCCTGCGGCGGCAGCCGCTGTTGTTGAGACGGCCCCCGCTTGGCCGGGCCCTGGTTGGTCGAGCATTCGACTGGAAGAACAATCCCCGGACGAGCGCCAAGCTGAAGAGGCCGAGGCTGCGCCAGCCCCGGCGGCAGCAGCTGTTGATATGGCGCCGATGGGACGGCGGCTGATGGCGGCCGTTGTGGATTGCTCGCTGATAGCGGGCGTATTCCTGGCAATGGCCATGGCGGCCATGGAGAATGCAAGAGTCATGCCTAACCTGCGCCAGGCCGAGCTAGGCGCCGCGGTGACGCTTGCGCTGCTGGCTGCGCTCTACCACGTGTTCTTCGTTCTTCTGGCCGCGACCACGCCGGGCATGTGGTGGGCTCGCATTTCGCTGATGACCTTCAGCGGCGAGAGGCTCACGCTCGATCGAAGGTGCGGCCGCCTGGGGGCGCTGGTCATGTCTCTGCTGCCTGTGGGGTTGGGCGTGGCATGGGCCATCTTCGACGACGAGCACTTGTGCTGGCACGACCGGCTTTCAGGATCGTACGTGCGACGGGGATAGGGAACAGAGACCGGGCTGGGGAACATGGCGCGGGCGGCACTACTCCTCGCTGAAGGCGGCCACCAGCCAGCGGCCGGCGCGCGCATCGGAAACCCGTCAGGGACCGATCGCATGAGCAGGCCCTAGATGGGATGGGGCGTGGTGTTGCGAGCGTCGGCGGTGTTGTCTGGCGTGTCGGAGAAGGACTTGCCTTCACCGTATGCAGACTTCTGGAACCGGGAGCCGACCTTGCGGATGGCATCCTTCGCGCCGTCATCCCATGTCACAAGCGCTTGACCGTCTGCGTAAACCCACTTGCCGTGTTCGTTGCCGAGCGAGCGCATGGCATCGCCACTCTCCTTGAGGGTGATGTAGAAGTTGTTTCCCGTGCCGTCGCCCACCTCCCATTTGCCTAGGTAGCGGCCTCGCGAGGGCAACAGCGGGTCGGTGGGCGCGGTCCCATTAGCTGCGGCAGAGGCCACGGGAAACTCCACCCGCTCTATGTCGGAGAGATTGAAGCTTTGCCGGTGGCCATCCTTGAATACGATCACGATCGTGCCTGGGCCGCTCTTAGTGGCGGGGGGCGTTGCGCCAACGCAGGCCGGAACCGCGAGACACATTAATGCAGCCAAGCCGGTAATGCCGACAAACTTCCGCATGGGATTCTCCTTTGCAATCTCCGGCGCGGCGTTGACACCCTCAGCCCCGCCAATCCTAATTTACGCGCCTTGCTTCCAGATTGTTCCATGAATGGCTTGTTTTATCTTCGCATCGCCGCAAATGCCGGCGGCTCCCCGGCTTCAACGGAATTGCACATAGCCGCGCGCCAATGCGGCCCGCGTCGCGGTAGGATGATAGCATCCGTTGGGGACACCTTCCCGTGAATGCTCGTTTCAGGCGGTTGCTCCTGCTCGCGTTTGTGGCTCTCGCCATCCTGCTGCTTTTCCTGCGCATGGCGGTTTTCACGCAGCGTCGCGTCCGGCCTCCGCGTCCGGAGTACCGTCCGAGTTCCTATGCCGCACCGGCCGGCGATGCCAATCGGGCGCGCGGCTGGGGCGACAGCTTTGGCGACGGAACTCCGGACTTCCTGCGCCTCAGCGATCCGGCGGATCGCGAGGTATTCCGCCGCTGGTTCACGCTGATAGCCGAGTACCAGGCGGTCCGTCCCCGAGCCGAAATCCCCGCCGAAATCTCCGACTGCGCCGGGATGCTGCGCTATGCATACCGCGAAGCCCTAAAGCGTCACGATGACTCCTGGTTTTTGACGACCGGAATTGAAATTCAAGCACCTCCGGGAGAGATTCGCGCCTGGCATTATCCTGAGACGCCGCTGAAGACGGGGCTCTTCCGCGTCGCACCAGGGCCGTTCGATGCGGCGGACGTTAGCAACGGAGCCTTCGCCCAATTCGCCGATGCGAAGACGCTGGTCGAGCGCAATTCATTCCTCGTCAGCCGCGACGTTCGCCAGGCACGGCCCGGCGACCTGCTCTTCTTCCGTCAGTTCGGCCAATCGTCGCCCTGGCACTCGATGATCGTCACCCGCATTGGGGCGGAGCCGGGGGTGGTTTACCACACCGGAACGGATCACGGCCTGCCTGGCGAGATTCGCCGCGTGACGCTGGCCGAATTACTTGACCACCCTGACCCACGCTGGCGGCCCATCTCCGCCAATCCCAACTTTCTCGGCGTCTACCGCTGGAATATCTTGCGAGGCAATCCATGAGACTCCGCTTTCTTACTCTCCTGCTCGCTCTGCCACTTGCCCTTTCGGCCGCGGCCAAGGACGCGCCACGTTCGTTTTCGCTCTCCACCTCGCGCACCTTCGCGCCGGGCGAGAGCGTAAAGGTTCAGCTTTATGCGCGAAACGTTCCCGCGCTTGAGTTTCGCGTCTACAAGGTGCGGGATGCGGTGAAGTTCTTCGCCGGCCTCAAGGACCCGCATAGCTTCGGCGACCAGAGTTATTCGCCCGGCGAGCAGATCGACGAGCGCACCTGGATCGAGCGGCTGCACGACTTCAAGGCGGATCTTTGGTGGCAGGTGCGGCACTTCTTCCGCGGTCAGTTTACGAATGAAGCCCGCGACAGCTTCCGCGAAAATCAGGCCAAGCTGGGCAAGCGCAGCCAGGTGGTGGGCGCAACGGAGTTTGCGCAGGTGCCGCTGTTGAACTCGAGCCAGTTGGTGGCGCGCTGGAAGCTGGTGACTCCGCCGGCCATTGTCTCGGAGACGCAGCAGTTGCCTATCGATGGGCTGTCTGCTGGCGTCTACCTGATCGAAGCCACCGACGGGACATATAAGGCCTATACCGTGGCGATTGTCACGCAGATTGCCCTGGTTGAGCGGACCCTTAACAACCACGCTGAGTTATACGCTGCCGACCGCGCCACTGGCGCTCCGGTAGCCAAGGCCGAAGTAGCGCTGTGGGCCGATGGCAAGCAGCAGTTGACCGGAAGTACCGGCGACGATGGCCTAGCCTCGCTAGCCACCAATCTCCCTGCCGGGAAGGCGGTCGACAATCTGTGGATTCTAGCGCGGCGCGGGCAGGATGTAGCGATCGTCACTCCGTGGAGTTATGGCTTTGGGCAAGATAGCCAGTCCGGTCTGAGGGCCTATGTCTACACGGACCGGCCCGTCTACCGGCCCGGCCACACCGTTCACATCAAGGCCGTGATCCGGCAGGACAAAGACGACGATGTAGTGCTGCCGAGCGTAAAGACCGTGACGCTCAAGGTCGAGGATGCGGATAACAAAGTGGTCCTCAATCAGGAGTTGGCGGTCGGTGTCCATGGCACCGTGGCTACTGATCTGACGCTCGCCTCAGATGCCGGCCTCGGCTATTACAGCGTCCGCATCACCATGGGTGGGAGCGATCTGAGTGCGGGCAGTTTCTATGTGGAGGAGTACAAGAAGCCGGAGTATCAGGTGAAGGTGACGCCCTCGGCGCAACGAGTGTTGCAAGGTAATAGCATTCAAGCGGTGATCGACGCGCGCTATTTCTTCGGTGAACCGGTCTCGAACGCCAAGGTTAAATACGTGGTTCATAC
>CAWCWQ010000143.1:0-6910 GCA_963799145.1 uncultured Acidobacteriaceae bacterium
GCACCTGGCCGGCGTTGAGATCGTAGGAAACGGTGAGGCGCTCGAGTTTTCGGCCATGAGCAGTCGGCGGTGAGGGGATTGGCGACGTTGAGCGAGAAGTCGCCGATGCGGCGCAGCGGACTCGCGAGTCGCGGAAAATAATCGAGCGCGCCGAGATTGCGGATGAGGACGCCGTCGGGCTTGCGCATTTTCGATCAGCTTGAAAAAGCCCTGCTCGCCCGCCTTTTGGATGCGCGGCGTGGCGAGAAGAATTTGCGCGGGCGCGGCATCGGCGCGGTAGCCGCGTGCGCGGACGAGCTCGACGGCGTCCTTGTAGCGGCGGATGTCCTCGAAGTCGGCGTAGATTTCGGTGACGCCCATGCGCAGCGCGGCCTCGATTTGCTCGAGGGTGCGGCAGAGGACGGTGAGGAGGGGCTTTTCGACTTTGGGCGCGGTGTCCCGTTTGGTCGCGAAGGCATCGAGACGGTCGTGCGAACCGACTGGTAGCTCGTCGCACTCCGTGCGACGGGACTGATCCGACCGCGAGTCGTCAGGACGTCGCGTCGTCGACGGAGTGCTCGAGCTTCTCCACCAACTCGCGGCGCAGCCGGTTGAGCTCGCTGACGGGCACGATGACTTGGCCTTCGAGGCGGTTTTCCAGCGTGCCGAGTTCGAAGCCGGTTTCGCCGAGGCGGCCGAGTTGCGCGCGCAGGGTTTCCTCGGTGAGGGGGCGCTTCTGCGCGATTTCGAGAGGCATTTGCGATTCGACCGTGGCCGTGCGTCCCGCAGCGGCCCTCGATCCGCAGCGGCTCGCCCGCGCGTCCGGTGACAATGAGATCGAGCGCGCGTTTCGGCTTGGCCAGTTCGCCGGACCAGCTTTTGCGCAGCTCGCGGTTGAGTTGGGGATCGTCGGTTTTCCAGAGGAGATGGCCGAGCTTGATGACGTTGAAATCGAATTTGCCGTACTCGAAGGCGAGCCGGACCGCGCCGTCGCGCAGCGGGCAGGACTTCGTAAACGCGGCCGCCCTGTTCGCGGTCGGTGTCGCCGCCCCGGTCGATGACGATGCCGTCGCCGGGCTTGCACGGGCGCTTGCGGGTTTGACCTCGATATAGCCGCGGCCGATGGAGCTGATCGCGCCGATGAACGCGCCGCGCTTTTTGCCGAAGCGGGCGTGGACCAGTTCCTGGTGATTGACGCCATGCATCCAGCCGGAGTAGAGGCCGCGGGAGAAGGCCATCTCGAGTTTGTAGCGGTCTTCGGAGGTAGCGGATCGGCAGCTCCGCTGCCCGTCCGCGAATCCGGACAACGAGTTGTCCGGCTACCTCATGCGCCCACGCCTCGATCAATCGCCCGCCGATAAACCTGCGTGACCGCGGCGACATATTCGGGCGTCTTCAGCCGGCCCTCGATCTTGAAGGAGGCGATGCCGAGCCGGATCAGCTCCGGGATTTCCTCGACGGCGGCGAGGTCCTGCGGCGAGAGGAGATAGCGCCTGTCGCCGAGGTCGCGTCTTCACGCCATCGACGATCATCTCGTAGGGCAGGCGGCAGGCCTGGGCGCACTCGCCGCGGTTGGCGCTGCGCTGGCCGAGCGCCTCGCTGGTCAGGCATTGGCCGGAGTAGGCGACGCAGAGCGCGCCGTGGACGAAGACTTCCAGCGGCAGCATCGGCCTCCGTGCGCGTCGCGCTTGAATTTCGCCAGCTCGCGCAGGGAAAGTTCCCGCGCCAGCACCGCCCGCTTGACGCCGAGCCGCTGCGCAAAGGCGACGCCCTCGGGCGAGGTCAGCGTCATCTGCGTCGAGGCGTGGATGTGCAGATCGGGCGCGACGTTCGCGCGCCAGCGCGACCAGCCCGAGGTCCTGCACGATGGCGGCGTCGACCCCCGCGCGGTCGAGCAGGACGGAGTTCCTCCTCCGCGGCGGCGAGTTCGTCGGTGAAGATCAGCGTGTTGAACGCGACGTAGCCCTTCACGCCGTGCTCGTGGAGGAAGTCCATCAGCTTCGGCAGATCGTCCGGCGTGAAATTGGTCGCCCGCATCCGCGCGTTGAACGCGGGCAGGCCGAAGTAGACCGCATCGGCGCCATTGGCCACCGCCGCGCGCGCGCATTCCCAGTCGCCGGCGGGGGCGAGGAGCTCGGGCTTGCGGCTGGAGGTAGCGGTCGATTCAATGGGACGAAGCATCGGTCATAAAGAGAACTTCTAATCTACGCCAACACGCCCCCTTATACCTCAAAAATCGGTCTGTTCATTTCCCGAATTCGCAGGCATCTTCGACTTCCGTCATAATTTCCACCCCTAGAACCTTCCTGCAATGAATATCCACGAGTACCAGGCCAAAGAACTCATGCTTAAATATGGCGTCGCCACGCCAGCGCACAGACGCTCGAAAACAACTGGCTGTTTGCCGTTCACGCCGACCCGTCCCTGGAGCTTCACGACGCGGTGCTGCGCCAGGCCTCGGTCATTGCCGTTGTCATGATCGCCGTGGCGCTGGGCGGCCTGTGGTGAGCTGGCTGCGCGGCCGCCTGCGCGGGCAGCAGCGGTGGTGGATTCCCTTCACCCTCATAACGGCAGCCGTTCTCTTCCTCCAGTTCCCCGTGTCGCGGCCGCTATGGAATCTGCTCCCCGAGCTTCGCTTTCTGCAGTTTCCCTGGCGCTGGCTGCTGGTGCTGGAGGCGCCGATGGCCATCTGCCTCGTCTCGGCTGTCTGGCCTGCCGCCCCGGCCCGGCGCTGGCGGCGCGTTGCCGTTGTGACCGCCTGCGCGATGGCCTTTCTGGCGATGACCGCTTTCGCTGAAAAGGAGTTCTTTCAGGTCTGCGACGAGGAAGATGCGGTGCCGGGCATGCTGGGCACGTATCGTTCCGGCCAGGGCTTCATCGGCACCGGCGAGTACGAGCCGATGGGCGCCGATAATTCGCTTGTCGCCACCGGCCTGCCCGCCGCCTGTCTTGTCGCCGATCCCAATACTCCGTTGGGCATGGGCTCCGAGGAACCCGATTCGAATCCGGTATGGGATGCGACGCAGGGCAGTTGCGACGAGAGATTTGCGGCATCGCCGATTCGAGCGAAGAATCATGCCGAGCATTTCGAGATCATGGGCAGCGCTGACCACGCCGGCTACCTTGTCCTCCGTCTGCGCAGCTATCCCGCCTGGCGCGTCGAGGTGAATGGCCAGCCGATCGTCAACCCGCCCAAGCGCGACGACGGCCTGATCGCAGTGCCGGTCCCCCAAGGCCCTGTGAACTTGACAGTGGATTGGACCACAACGCCCGATGTGGTCGCCGGGCGCTGGTTGAGCGCGCTCGCCGTCCTCATGATCACAGCTTTATGTCTACTGGAGCGAAGGCTGTCCTCGCCTCGGTTATGATGGGTGCAATGCCAGCCGACGTCAAACTGCTGAAGAAAGAGGCCGAGGAGTTGACCGGCCGCGCGCTGGAGGAGCTTCTTCCCAGCGTGGAGACGGTCCCGGCCTCGATCCATGGGGCCATGCGCCACTCTGTCTTTGCCGGGGGCAAGCGCCTCAGGCCGCTGCTGGCTTACCAGGCCGCGGTGACCATCGCCGGCGCGCTGCCAGCGGGGATCGAACGGTTGGGCGCGGCCATCGAGATGCTCCACACCTACTCGCTGATCCACGACGACCTGCCCGCCCTGGACAACGACGACCTGCGGCGCGGCAAGCCCACCTGCCACGTGGCCTTCGGCGAGGCCATCGCCATCCTGGCCGGCGACGCACTACAGACCCGCGCCTTTGAAGTGCTGGCGGGGCTCGACTGCCCGTCTGCGGCTACCGTGCAGATCGTCGGGTTGATCGCCAACGCCGTCGGCACCGTCGAGGGCATGATCGGCGGCCAGGTGCTCGACCTCGAAAGCGAACACCTCAAGCCGACGGCGGAGTTGGTGGAGGCCATTCACCGCGCCAAGACCGGCGCGCTCATCCGGGTAAGCGTGGTGGCCGGCGGCGTCTACGCCGGGGCAACAGCCGAGGACACAGCCCGCCTGGACCTCTTCGGCCGCAAGGCCGGCCTGGCCTTTCAAATCGTGGATGACGTGCTGGACCTGACCGTGGACTCGGCGCACCTGGGCAAGACCGCCGGCAAGGATCAGGCCACCGAAAAGGCCACCTGGCCAGCCGTTTTCGGCATCGGGCAGAGCCGTCGCGACGCCGCCCGGCTGATCGAGGAAGCCTTCACAGCCCTCGCTCCCTACGGCAGCCGCGCGGATGGATTGAAGGCAGTCGCCAGCTACCTGGTTGAACGGAAGAACTAGAGCCTGCGCTCCGAAGCGGAGATCCCGAACGCCCTTCGCGACTACATCAACCCGGAGGGAAGCTGACTCGCGTCGTTAGCCCCGGCTGACTCCTCATCGCGTTAGCGAAGCGGGCCGCAGGCAATTTGGGAACATACAGGCTGTCCTACCGCTCCAGAACCTGGCGAAGCCTCTCGCGCTGGGCGGCGATGCCCTCCACCGTGCTTTGCACCTGGCCGAGCAGCCTCTGCACATCGTCGATGTAGCCGGGCAGGGTATTCCACCAGGAGCGAACCGTCTCCTGCTGATCGAGCAGCGCAAGGGTCGCGCCCGAGGCGGCGGCAACCAGCCCGGCCCGGCGGCGGCCCATCAGCAGCAGCAACCCGCCCGCTAGCAGCGTTCCACCCGCGGCAAGCGCGACCCAATTGGTGCACTCCGCCTCAGAGGCGGACGGCTCGCTCTCGAATTCTTCCTCTGACATGGTAAGCGGCACAATCACCATATTCTCTCCTTCCGTCCCCGGACCGCGGCCGTGGGAGCGGTGAATCAAGTATCGACCCAACTGGCGGCTTGGGTAGCTCCGAATTGCTCATGTTCCGGCGCGGGTAACGGCGTTCAATCCAGGTCGAAGACCCGCAGCGGCTTCTCCTCGGGAGCGTCCTTGGCCTTGCGCAGAGCTTCGGCAAACTTCTTTTCGAGGAGGTCTTCCTTGTTCTTTTCCGCCTCGACCGACTGGCGGAAGATCGACTCCTTACGGTCATTCTGCTCGCGCATGGCCTTGGCCGCCGTCTCCAGATCCTCAAACATCCGCTTGCGCGGCGCGGGGGTATGGCTCACCACCAGCCCGGTGGCCGCATCGATCCTGAGCATCGCCCCGCAATCGGGGCACGCAACTTCGTGAATTCGTTCCTTCGCTTTAGCCATTTTCTTCCTCAAAGATTGTATGCGCTCGCGGGGCAAGTTGCACAGAGGCTTGAGCGGGGAGCCTCGGGGACGGCTCACTCGGATTCGTTGCAGGGTGCGGGCTTTGCGGTCTCGAAGGGTGCTTCCGCAGCTTGTGAAGCTCGCCATCTCGATTTGCCGTTACGAACTTGATGCGCCTGGCTCGCAATAGAAGATATACGTACATTATGTACAGTAAATTACGTACATTATGGTACACTCTCGATATGGAAGTCCTCATCACCCAATTTCGCCGCGAAATCTTCTCGCTCGTCAATCAGGCTCTTGACGGCAGCGAGGTGTGGTTCACGCACCGGGGCCGGCGCCTGAAGCTCGTTCCCGAGGGCCTGCCCGGAAGCCGCCTGAGCAGGATCGCGCCCATGGCGGTTCTGAACTCCGAGGCGCCAATTCTGGGCGGCCCATTTGCAGAAGCCGGACCGCAGGCTGATACGAAGGATGAAACGATGGCCGGGATGAAGAAGGCCTGGGAAAGCGACTGGTTTGTGCTATGAGCGCGCCGGCCGAAGTTGCGTATCTGGATACGGACGTTGTCATCTGGCTGGCTCAGGGCAGCGTGGAGCGGCTCAGCCCGAGGGCCGCGACTCTGCTGGAGACAGCTACTTTGGTTGTCTCGCCGATGGTGCTGGTGGAGCTCGAGTACCTGCGCGAGGCCGGCCGGATCGGGCTCCGCGCCCGGGACATCGAGCGCAAGATCGAGCATGAGTTGGGCGTCCGCCTCTGCGATCTTCCATTTGCCACCATCGCCGGCGCAGCGCTCGACGAGAGCTGGACCCGCGATCCCTTCGACCGCCTCATCGTTGCCAACGCCAAGGCCAACGGCTTCGCCAGCCTCATCTCCGCCGACGAGGAGATTGCTCAACACTATCCGCGAACAGTCTGGTAAGCGTCGGTTTTCCAGCACAGATGCTGGACATGGTGCGCTTGAAAGGCGTTGGGCTGAACCCGAGTGGCGGAAGCTAGTCAGAATGGAGTGACCGGTCCACTGCGCTGACCGTGGGTTAAGCTGTGAGCCAAGCAGGATCACAGTTCAGAGCCACAAGCGGAGAGGAACCGGTCATGAAGGAAAAGGTACGATTTTTGGGCTTGGATGTCCATGCCGAGACGATTGCCGTCGCGGTTGCGGAACCAACCGGCGAGGTGCGCAGCCTGGGAACGATTGCCAACCGCGCCGAGTCGATACGCAAGTTGGTCAAGAAGCTCGGGTCTGTGGATCAGTTGAAGGCCTGTTACGAGGCCGGTCCTACGGGCTACGTTCTCTATTGGCAGTTGGCCGAGTTGGGCGTTGCGTGCGAAGTGATCGCGCCAACGCTCGTGCCGATGAAGGCCGGCGACCGGGTGAAGACGGATCGGCGGGATGCCGAGCGTCTGGCGCGCAGTTACCGGTCCGGCGATCTGACGGCGGTGTGGGTTCCGGACGAAGGCTCCGAGGCTCTGCGGGATCTGGTGCGGGCACGCGAAGCAGCCAAGCAAGATCAGTTGCGGGCGCGACACCGGTTGAGCAAGTTTCTGTTGCGCTCGGGACAGCGTCCGGCTTTGGGAGTAAAGGCATGGACGCAACTCTACATGGCTTGGGTGCGGCAGTTGCGCTTTACGCAGGTGGCTCAGGAATCGACGCGGCTGGATTATCTGCACGAAGTCGAGCACATGGCCGAACGGGTCAAGCGGCTGGAGCAGGCCATTGCGGAGGCGGTCAAGCTGGCTTCGCCCGAGATACAGGAGGTG
>CAWCWQ010000144.1:0-4816 GCA_963799145.1 uncultured Acidobacteriaceae bacterium
AAAATGCTTGCGGCCGCCGTTAGGTTGGTTCCCAATGGAACATAAGAACGGCGCTTGTAATCGATCTTTCGCCGGATGATTCATTTCTTCCGCAAATGCCCGGAGAATACGCAAGTCTGTGTAATCCTCCAAGTAGAGGACCCATCCAACCTGTTCGGCGAGATAATACTGGTCGTAACGGACAGTACTCAACGCGCTTTTCACCGCTGCAGTTCTGTTGCCAGGGATGCGATGCGGCTTTCCCAAAAACGCAACTACGCTGCCATCGTCCGTCGTAGCGGCTTGGTTCAGCACCTCCTCGGAGTGGCTTGCAACAATGAGTTGGCTACCGCTTTCGCGCGCGGACTCTCTAAGTTTAAGATAAATTTCCCGCTGCCTCAAAATCTCAAGATGAGCATCAGGCTCATCAAGCAACAGAACCGCTCCTGGATGAAGGGCAAGGTAGGCTAAAAGAAGAAGCGTCTGTTGAAGCCCAAGTCCGGAGCAAGTTAGGTCGAGCTTGACGTCATATTCGTCCATATATGTCATTTGAATCTCACCGCGCTCTGGAATATATTCCGGGACATCCAGTTTCACCTTAAACAGCTCTTGCATATGGGAAACAAGCTTTGCCCAATCCGAGGCATTTCCCTTTTCGTCCATCTTGTTGGAAAGTGCATAACACAAATTCCGCAATACTTCGGCGGTCCGGCCGTCTCCCAGTCTTACATTGATCGCGCCACTGTCAAGGCGTGTCTCCGTGGAACTAACGCCGGACATAGGAGGTAAAAAAGCAATTTCAACGCGGCTTGCTTCCTCCGGTATCGACATTCGTTTTGGCTGCTTACCCTCCGACATCCTCAATGGACGGCACGCAAACGATTCGTCATTCGAAAAGTCGAATTCTAGACCACACTCCCATTCCTTACCATTAGTATTCCCGCCGACAAGGATATCGATTCGAATATTCTTGGTTTCTTGTTTGCCGTTCGATTTTTGAACGTCGCGCACGTGCAACTTGCGCCATAGCTGCTTTGCATCATCACCGGGAACAAACAAGTCGCGTCTGTTTATGTTCACACCTGGGCGCTTTTCCGGCGCACCTGCGCCCCGTTTCTCCTTCCAGCGGCGCAATCCCAATTCCCAAAGCGCAAACGCCTGTAGCGCCGTTGTCTTTCCTGAGTTGTTGGGACCAATAAACACAACTGGACTTGATAGTGGAATCTCCACGTCCTCGAATCGCTTGAAATTCCGAATGACCAGTTTTGTCAACATAGTTTCCAAACCTCGTTCAGCCGAAACCGGCGCACAGATTCCATCGTCAATACCGTAGTCTAAACTCTCGGCCCATGGGTTGGCCCTTTCCCAATAGACTCTGATTGTGCTCAAACTGTGACAGGTCTGGAATATGGGCACCCTCCCAGCCCGGAACGATACAATCCCCATTAGGCCGCCGGAAGCTGCGGCGGGCCGTGAGAGCGGGTTCAACGATGGGTTATCAGGTTCTGGCCAGGAAATATCGTCCGCAGCGCTTTGCCGACGTTGCCGGCCAGGACCACGTCACCCGCACGCTGATGAATGCTCTCGCGCAGAACCGCATTGCGCACGGGTATATCTTCAGCGGTCATCGCGGCATCGGCAAGACCACCATCGCCCGTATCGTGGCCATGGCCCTGAACTGCCGCACCGAAGTAGGCAGCCAGGCGCGGCCGACGCCGGAGCCATGCGGCGTCTGCGATTCCTGCATCGAGATACGCCAGGGCAACGCCGTTGACGTGATCGAGATCGACGCCGCCACCAATCGCGGCATCGACGAGATTCGCGAGCTGCGCGACGCCGCCCGCTACGCTCCGGCCCGCGACCGCTACAAGATCTACATCCTCGACGAGGCCCATCAGATTACTGAGGCGGCCTTCAACGCTCTGCTCAAAACCCTCGAAGAGCCTCCGGCGCACGTCATCTTCATGATGGCGACCACGCAGCCTGAGGATATTCCCCAGACTATCCGCTCCCGCTGCCAGCACTTCAGCTTTCATGCTGTCAAATTCGACGACATTCTGGCCCAGTTGCGCATGATCGCCGTCGCGGAGCAGGTCGAGGCGGAGGACGGCGCGTTGGCCCTGCTGGCCGAGGCCGGCGACGGCTCCATGCGCGACGCGCTCTCCATCATGGATCAGGCCATCGCTTCCGCGCCCATCGAGGCCGGCCGCCCGGTGCTCTCCGCCGCGCAGATTCGCGAGCTGATGGGATCGGTTCCCAACGCCGTCTTCGAGCGCCTGCTTGACGCGGTAGCCGCTGGGCAGAGCGCCGTGCTCATGGAGCAACTAAACCTGCTAGTGAATGCGGGCCACAGCCCCTCGTCGCTGGCCCGCCAGATGGTGCGCTACCTGCGAAATGCACTCATGGCCAAGCTGGGCGGCGAACAGACCGAACTGCTGCAAATCTCCGGCGATGAGCGCGCCCGCGCCGCCCGCACCGCTCTGCTCTTCACCGAGGAAGAGCTGACCCGCAACCTGCAGATCGTCTTGCGCACCTTCGACGACCTGAACTACCGCCAGGAGCAGCGCTTCCACCTGGAACTTGGCCTGCTCAAGCTGATTCACGCCCAGCGGCTGCTGCCGATCGAAGAGCTATTGAGCGGCGTGGCTGTTGGTGCTTCAGGCGGCTCTGCAATTCGCGTCGCACCGGGCGCTACCCGGCCGGCCCCCTCGCGCCCGGCCGCCGCCCCGCCGCCCGCTCCGTCCATTTCCCCCTTTGGGCCCGCCGGCGGAGGCTGGGATTCAGGACCAGCGAACTCCGAATCGAAGCCTTCCTCAACCATGAGGCATGGCGGTGGGTCCGCCGCTGTTGCCGAGGTGGAGGGCGCATCGCGACCGCCCGCGCCGACGGTCGCCGCCGAAGCCGCAAGCAGTCCGTTCCGAGGCGCGCAATTCCCAGCCCCCGCAAGCCTTGCCGCAGGCTATGCCGCGCCGCTGACTGAGGGCGCGCTGGCCAAGGCTCCTGAGACCGTCGCGCCTGCCTCTGCCGCGCCCAGCGTGGAGGCCGTGCGCCACGCCGTTGGTTCCGCACTGGTCGATGGCGGGCACACTTCTGCCGCCCAGTTGCTGGGCTCGGGCGCATGGACCCTGGATGGGGCCAGCCTGCGCATTGAAGTTCCCGGAGTGGGCAAGAAGATGCTGGCCTTAACGGTGAATGCCGCGGCGGAGAAGATTATTCGCCAGGAGTTGCAACGGCTGGGCGCACCGGCTCGCTTTCTGGTGGTCCCCGCGGAGGGCGCGGCGCAGCCCGCTGGACCAATCGCGGCTCCGCTGGCAGGCAGCATTCAAGAGGCCGCGCTTGCCAATCCATTGGTGCAGCGGGCGCAGGAGCTATTCAAAGCCGAAGTTCGCAGCGTGCTCGACCTCCGACCGAAGTGAACCGACATTTCTAACCGGAAAGTAGGACAATGATCAATCCCCTCAAGATCCCCGAGATGCTTTCCCAAGCCAGCCAGTTGCAGGAGCAGGTGCAGCGCAAGCTGGCCGAAACCGTCGTAGAGGCGAACAGCGGCGGCGGCGCGGTGACCGTAACCATGAATGGCAAGAAGCAGCTCCTCAAGCTGCGCATCGATCCCTCCGCGGTCGTCGGCCTCAGCGGCGGCCAGCCGGATGTGGAGATGCTCGAGGATCTGGTAGTGGCTGCTGTGAACGAGGCCGGGCGCAAGGCCGAAGAAGCCCTGCAATCCAGCGTGCAAGAGATCCTGGGCGGCCTGAAGCTGCCGGGGCTTGGCTGAAGTGAAGTTAGCGCGGCAGCGCCAGCAGCGCGCCCCAGTTCAATCCCGCGCCGAATGCAGAGAAGACCAGCGGGCCAGAGAGCGCCTCGGTTTGCGCGCTGCGCCACTCGTCGGCCGCAATCAGCAGCGACGCCGAAGAGGTGTTCCCGCGGCGGGCGATATTCGTGAAGAACCGCTCCCTGGGCGCCTTGACGGCCGCTGCGACGCGCGCGATCAGATTCAGATTGGCCTGGTGGAGCAGGAAAGCCTCGACGTTGCCGGCCGCAATCCGGTTCCGGGCGAGCAACTCGTTGATGGCGCGGGGGATCTTGCGCGCGGCCTGTAGGATGACCGCCTGCCCATCCATGTGAAAACGCCCGTCGCGGACGAAGAGAATCTCCGCCGCTGCGCCATCGGTATAGAGGCAGGAATCCGCGATGCGCGCAAAGCCCGCTTCCGGGTCTACCAGGGTGGCGCCCGCACCATCGCCGAAGAGGATGGCGGTGTTCTTGCCTTCGGGAGTGAGCGAGATGCGGCGCGACATGATCTCAGCGCTCACCACCAGCACGCGGCCCGCCGTGGGCGCAAGCCGCGCGGCCAATGCCAGCCCGATGAGCGACCCGGCAGAGGCCACGGGAATATCGAAGGCGGGCGTCGATGCAAGGCCGAGCGCGGCGGCGATTTGGCTGGCCGGCCCGGGACAGAAACGGTCGCTCGAGCCACTCGCTGCCAAGATCAAGCCCAGATCGGCTGCTGTTGCGCCGGCCTTCTCCAAGCAATCTTGCGCGGCCAGCAGCCCGATGCCCGCGACCGTGTCTGTGTTTGCCGCGTAGCGGCGCTCCTCGATACCGGTGAGCTCGAGAATCCACTCCGGCGTCGCTCCCAACAGGGGCGCAATCTCTCGATTGCTCACGCGGCGCGGGGGAAGCCACGAACCGAAGGCGCGCAAATAAGCCATGGTTATGCCCTGGAGGCAAGGTAGGACTTGACCTTGCTTATAGTGTCGAATTTGCGCGCCGATAAGTCGGAGTCGGGAACGGTGACGCCGAACTAGCAATACGTATGCAACGAGCTGGCCACAAGAAG
>CAWCWQ010000145.1:0-6998 GCA_963799145.1 uncultured Acidobacteriaceae bacterium
GAAAGTGGTAGACGGTGGTACCTTAATTGACAAAAGAGTAATTGACAATCAAGTGGGCCGAGAGGGACCATTGTGTGAAGATTGAGAGAATTCTGCGAGGACAAGCTATGGCATTCTTTCGGGGTTTGAATCGTTCCGCGGCCTCCAAGAGAGCGGCCGGCCGAATCCGGTCGTGTGCCGGGAAGTTGGGCGTACGCCTGTGCGCCGAAGAAGAGGGACAGGCGCTCCTTGAAGTGACCGTGTCGCTCACCATCCTAATGACGCTCATGCTGGCTATCTATCAGCTCGGCATTATCTATAACGCGCAGATCATGCTTACCCAGTCCGCGGGCGCCGCCGCGGGGTACCTGTCCAGCCTCGCAAGCACGCCTGGAGGCATAGCAGATCCCTGCGCCTCAGCGATAACAAATGTGCAAACCAATGCGCCGAACCTCAATTCGAGCCAACTGACAGTGACGGTCAGCCTTGGCGGCGGCGCCAACGTAACCAGTTGTACTGTAGCCCAGCTCCAAGCCGTTACGAGCGTGCAGGTGAACGCCAACTACACCTGCTCCTTCGTGATTCCAGGCGCCAATTTCACAGGCTGCCACGTGACCGCTAACCCTTCGAGGCCTGTTATCGCCCCGTCGAGCTAAAACCCGCGTCAGCGCGGCAAATCGCTAGACTCTGACCAGCGAGGCAAATCCGATGAACAAGACCGTAATGTCTTTTTTGAAAAGAACGCTTCTCGACCAAAGCGGCCAGTCCGTGGTATGGATTACCGCTGGAATGATCGCGATCATGGGACTGGCCGGCTTGACTGCCGACGTAGGCCGCGCCTTTGTAGTCAAGGCTCAGCTCCAGAATGGAACGGATGCGGCGGCGGTGGCGGCGGCGGCGGCTGTGTACACCACCGGAAACGCGTTGACGAACGCGGCGAACGCGTACGGCTCGACCAGCGGAGGCGCGAACTACCTCTCGGTCGCAACTAGCCTGACGGCGACGCCGATCTGCCTTAATACACTTTTGCCTGGTGGGACGGGGTGCGCCGCCAGCGGCAGCAACCCCAACCCGGCCTGCCTGTTTGCAATCTGCAACGCCGTCAGAGTCACGGAGACGGCTAGCGTGCCAACCACCTTCCTGAGAGTGTTGAACGTCAACAATCTTGTGGTCGGGACAACCGCGCTTGCGTCCATGGGCGGACCGATCACCGCCCCGACCGGTAAGAGTTCGTGGAACATTGCCATCATCGAAGACGCCACGGGATCGATGGCGACGGCGGACACCAACTGCCCTGGAAACATCTCCGAGTTCGCCTGCGCTCTCAATGGCATTCAGACCATTCTGTCGAACCTGAATCCATGCCCCGATGGCACTTCGCCCTGTACGCCCGCCGCGGCCAAAATTCGCGTTGCCCTCTTCTCCTTCCCGAACATGCTCACGAGCGAGATTCCCAAGTTCTACAGTGCCGGGTGTTCCAGCAGCCTGTCGTCGTATACCACCCCGGCGCCGTATCAGGTGTACACGCTGCCCAGGGAGACCGCCGCGTCTTACGACAAGCTCTCCTATACGCCGCGGGAGGGGGGGCAACCTGGACCGCTAGCTACGAGTTCACCTGGAACGCCGCAAGTGTGGATGCGAGCGGCGTGGATGCGAATGGTTTCGTCAGCGACTATTTCCAGGCAGGCAACACAACTACGGGTAATCTGAATCCGAACTCTCCGCTTGTGCGGCTGATTGGGTACGGCCCCAACGGAAGCGGCGGCACGTCCACAAAGGCTGCCTGCATGCCGGAGTCGCCTGGCGGCATCGCGCTGAACGGCGCTACGGGATCGGGCAACAACAGCTCAAAGGTCAATACCGTCTACGTCGGCCAAGGCATCACCTACTATGCGTCTGCCATCTATGCCGCGCAGTCTGCCCTGACCGCGGAAGCTACAACGTATCAGGGTTCAAGCAACGCGATCATCCTGCTCAGCGACGGTCAGGCGAACCTTCAATGGATATACTTCCCGCCGGGCGGACTAAAGCAGACTCCTTCAGCGAACACCCCGGCGGCTGACACCATTACGGATGCCACTAAGGGCTATTCCGCCTTGAAAACTGCGATCAATTACAACGCCAAGGTCGCATCCGGCTTGTCAAACCCAAGCCAGGAGGCGACTGCGCCGATCTCCGGCGCATATCCGGACTTCATGGATGAGTGCCAGCAGGCGATCGTGGCCGCCCAATACGCCGCGAGTCCGACCAACACTGCGGGCCAGCCAAGCAGGGTGTACGCGATCGCCTATGGCTCGGAGCAAACGGGATGCGGAAGTGGAAATGTTGACAATCACAACGATGTCTCGACGGTTGCCACCGGCCTCAACCAGTCTTTCACTTACTCGACGCTAAGCCCGTGCATCACGATGGAGAACATCGCGTCGAGTTTGACGTATTTCTACTCCGACTGGCTGCAAAGCGGCTCCGGCAGCACATGTATTGACAATGCGCACCCGGTGACCAGCCTAATGGGAATCGGCGAGGCGATTGCGGCAACCTTCACCAACGCAAAGCTGCTCCCCAAGAACATTACATAGGCGCCTGGAGCAGTTTGAAGCTTAACCCGCGCCCCGGTCGAGTCCGCCCTACGGACTCGGCCGGGGCGCAGTGTTTGGGAGCATCTTTCCTGGTTGAGTATCCATTTGGCTCCGGCACACCTAAAAAACACTGGCAGAAAGCGCTTTGTAAAAGGGCGCGACCTCAGTCGGGCCGAAAGCGGCAGAAAAGAGTGTTGGGCTTTAGCCCCTGCTACATTTGTTTTCAACTACATGCGCTCTAGCAGCGGCTAAAGCCGAAGCTAGATAGGGACGGCAATCGGCACGACTGAAGTCGTGCCCAGTTACAGAGCTTGAGCGCCGTCCCGACGGGACTCCGGCTGCATGTGTGGTCGCACTTTCCCAGCGCTGAAGCGCTGGGCTAACGACCACTGAGCCTACGGCGCGAGCGTCAGGCCGGCTGTCGTTAACAGCGCTCTTCATTGAGCAAGAGGCCATGTCAGGCCCCTTTGAGGGTCCGCCAACCATGAAGCCTCCGGCTTTGCCGGAGGATACTTACTCCGTCTCCTCGGGAACAATCAGCACGACTTCCACTCTTGCCGCCTGCCCATCCTGCTTGGCCGGCCTGAACTCCCACTGTTTCAGCGCATCCAGCAAGAATTGCGCCTGGCCAAGCTGCGGCGGAAACACCACTTTCAGATCCTCGAAGCGGCCATCCGTGTTGACAAAGCCGTGAACGATCAGCACATCGGCATCGATTGCGCCGGCAGGAAAGTCGGGCCGCATAATGTCGAACGGCCAGGGCGCTTCGATGCGAGTCGCGTTGCCGCCCGCGGCGATGAATTCCCTGTGCGGAAGCGAATACTGGAGAATCCAGCTCTTCGCCAAGCCCAGGTGCAGATAGACTGTGTACACCAGCCGGCCGGTCCAAAGCTCCGACGCTTCGGGATATTTGTCTCCCAGCGAGTCTCCCACTACCACAGCGCCGAACTGGCCATCGTGCGCCGCGGCAATATGCACGGTCTTTGGCCGTCCGTCAAACCCGGAACCGGTGTCGGAACCCCGATCGGAGCCGGTCTTCCCGCCGTTCGCCCCGCCGCCGCCCTGGTCGGCGCCCGTTCCGCCGGCCTTGCCGGAGGAACTGCCATTCCCCGGCGGCGACGAGTCCTTGCCCGGCGTCGGCACTCCGGCCGAAGTGGCGTTCGCCGACTCGTTCCCCGGCGGCAGAAAGACCGTTCCCCCGGTCATGCGAAGATCGGAGAGCGACAAGACCGCGGCTGGAGTCGGCTGTCCCGTCCCCGCCGAGGTGGTTGCAGGAATCTGTTGCGGCAAGTCCGGCCCATGCACCACTACCGGCGAAGTATTGCTGGGGAACATGGGCAGTTTCTCGGTGGTCATCTCGGTAGCGGAGATGCGAACGTCCGCCAGATTCGCCTCCGCGTTGGGCGCTTCCAGCGAAGGCGCTACTTCGGCGGCTGTGGGTTTGCTTGGCTGGGGCAGAACGATGGTCTTCACCTCTGCCTGCCGCGAATTCCAGATCAGCAGCGAGGGAACCGGGACCGGCTCCGGGAGCGCGATCGGGGAAGGAAGATCGGGTTGCAGAAGCGTCTGAAACTTCAGCACCGCCGGAGCCGTCTGCCGGGCGCTCGCGCTTTGGTCCAGCTTAGGCGAGTGGGTGTCCGCTTGCGGGCCAGGATAGCCCACTCCCTCCTCCGCGGCCCGGCGGCGCAGCGGCTCCGGGGCGCGCAGATCCAGGTGCCGCATACTCAATCGATCCTTGGGCAGCTGCTCCTTCATTCGCGGCGGGGCAACTACCCCGAAGGCCACCAAGGCAGCCAGCCCGCCATGCGCCACAATCGAGATCAGAAAGGAAGATGGCCGCTGAACCACCTCCGGCCGCTCGGAAAACAGCGTAATCGTATGGGAAGACCTCATGAACAGATGAACTCCTTCTATTACGGCGCCTGGTTCCTCTTCACAAGATCCCTGACATTCAAGTCATCCCCAGTACGATTGAATAGTGTCGGGGTCTATTTTGGATTCAATTGTAAACCTCTGCGGAGTCGCCTGCCCCGAGGTTCCGAGCATCTACCATTACGTTTGGAATACGGCCCGCCGGGCAGCAGGCTCTCGGCTCTCCCCCCATACCTCCCTTGATTCTCCCTCTTCGATGCAATTTGCTCTTTTTAGACAACCTATGATGCTTTGGGGTAGTATACTGGATTCGCGTTTGAACTTGTTCGGTTCTCTGGCGACTCATTCGCCGGATCGGCGTGAAATCGCAACTCGTTTCCTCGGGCCCAGCATTTGACTCCAGGGACAGAAAGGCGGAGCTGGCCGGATAGCCAGTTCAAACAGGTTTTTCAGATGAACCGAAGATTGCTGACAATCCTTGTCCTCGCATTCGTTGTTGCTGGCGCATGTGCCTTCATAGTCGCACGCCTCCTCGGGAGCCGTTTGCAGGCCGCCAAGCCGCCGGCGACCAAAGGTGTGGTGGCCGCCGCAGCCGACATCAAGCTCGGAACCGTTCTCACCCCGGGCAACCTGACAACCGTCCAGATTGCGGGAGATTTGCCCAAGGGCGCGATTGTCAAGCCGGAAGACGCGGTCGGCCGCGGCGTGATCTCCGACCTCTATCAAGGCGAACCCATCCTCGACAGCCGCTTAGCGGCTAAAGGCTCCGGCGGTGGATTGGCCCCCGCCATTCCCCTGGGCATGAGAGCATGCGCAGTCAGGGTCGATGACGTAGTGGGTGTCTCGGGTTTCGTCACGCCGGGCATGCGCGTCGACGTTCTTATCTCTGGCAATCCTCCAGGGGCGCAGACCATCGATCAAGGCAGTCAGTCGAGGACGCTTCTACAGGACATTCAGGTCTTGTCGGCCGGCACGGATATTCAAAATGACAAGGAAGGCAAGGCGAAGCAGGTCCAGGTCGTCAACTTGCTCGTCACTCCGGAACAGGCCGAGAGCCTGACCCTTGCCAGTAACCAGGGCGGGATCAGAATTCAGCTCGTGCTGCGCAATCCGCTCGACACAAAGGTCGATCCGGTTCCGGGAACGGCTCTGAACGCCATCTTCGGCGACAAGACTGCCGTGGCGAAGCCCAAGTCCGTGGTGGTGGCAAAGAGCGCTAAGAAGCCCGCATCCGAGGCCTTCTCCGTTGAGGTCATCAACGGTTCGAGCCAGAGCAAACAAGTATTTGCATCTCCCGAGGAAAAGCCGTGAGAACAAAGGTAGGCATTTCGATCGCATATTGCGGCGCTTTGTCTTTTCTCCTCTGCGCCCAGTCGCCTCTGCATGCTCAGGCGTCTCCGCTTCCCGCCGAGCCCGCCGCGGTTTCTGTTCAGGACTCCACGAACGAGCTCTATGTCTCTGTGGGAAAGACCGTACTGGTCAACGTTGCCAAGCCCATCGCGCGGGTAGCTGTCGGCTTGGGCGATATCGCCATGGCGCAGCCGACGAGCCGGACAGAGATCATGGTGAATGGCAAGGCCCCTGGAGAAACCAGCCTGATCATCTGGGACACCAAGGGCGGCCGGCAGTTCTTTAACGTGACGGTGCGCGCCAGCGCGTCTCAGGTGAACGACAGCCTGGATTCGGTCCGCCGCGAGCTCAGAGCCGAGCTTCCCGGACAGAACCTGAAGGTCAGCCTCGAGAGCGGATCGGTTTTCTTGCGCGGCAATGTCAAGGATCTCAATAGCTCCGAGCGCGCCGTAAAGATCGCCTCCATCGCCGGCAAGGTCGTCAACCTGCTCAACGTCGATCTGCCGCCCGCCGACCCGCAGATCCTCCTCAAGGTGCGTTTTGAAGCTGTTGACCGCAACAAGGCCACCCAGCTGGGAATCAACCTTGTCAGTCTAGGCCTGGGAAACACAGTCGGAGGGATTACGACCGGAGGGTTCTCCCCGCCATCCATTACGAACACTTCGGCAACGGGGGCGATGGCAACGTTTACGAATGAGCTGAACGTTCTTGTCGAGAATCCCGGCAACCTGCCTTTCGGCTTTGACATTCAGGCGCTACAGTCCAAAGGCGTGGTGGAAACTCTCGCCGAGCCCAACATCGTGGCCGTGAATGGCCATGAAGCGAGCTTCCTGGCTGGCGGGGAATACCCGTATCCCATGGCTCAGGGATCCTCGGGCGGAACCACCATCACTATCATGTTCAAGCAGTACGGAGTTCGCCTCAACTTCATCCCCACCATCACTCCGCGGGGAACGATCCGCCTTCAGGTGGCTCCCGAAGTCAGCGCCTTGGACTTCAGCAACGCCATCACCCTGTCCGGCTTTACCGTTCCCGCCATCACGTCCCGGAAGATGATGACCGAGGTCGAGTTGAGCGACGGTCAGACTTTTGTAATCGGCGGGCTGCTCGACAACCGCGAAACAGAGACATTTCTGAAGATACCCTTTCTTGGAGACATTCCGATTCTCGGCAAGTTCAGCAATACGTACTCGTCGAAGCGGTACGCGACAATAACAT
>CAWCWQ010000146.1:0-8036 GCA_963799145.1 uncultured Acidobacteriaceae bacterium
TATTTATCGGCTCATACGACGCGTTGAGCACCAGCACGGGCATCTGTAGCAAGTGGGCGGGCTGCACGGCGGCGTAATCTCCGGAGTAAGCCGCGGCTTTGGCGATGGACTTCTGCTTGCGCGCGTGAATCATGGCTTTTCCCAGCGACATCTCTTTTCCCCCGTCAAAAAGATGGTTGGTCTTGCGATGAGTAAGTGCTTGCCGCCTGCCCGGTTGCGTCAGGCGAGTCTGACGGCAAAGCGGTATCGTCCTCCGCGTCCTCGAAGGTTGCAAATCCACGGTGGCCGAATTCGTGAATGCGGCGAGCCCTGGCCAGCGTGGCTACCCATACGGAGGCTGCGCCGGCCTGCACCAGCGCCAATGCGGCGGCGCGGGCGGTTGCGCCTGTGGTGAGAATGTCGTCGATGAGCAGGATGTGCCTTGAGTTGACAGCGGCCGGATGGGAGACCGAGAAGGCGGCGCGCACATTCAGTCGCCGCTGGCGGGGCGTGAGGCCGGCCTGGCTCTCGGTTGGGCGCAGGCGCATGAGCGTGCTCGATGCCAGCGTGAGCCGCCACTCCGGGTGGGTCTTGCGCAACGTCTCGAGGGCATGGACGGCCAGCGCGCGAGCCTGGTTGAAGCCGCGCTCGGCATGTTTTGTCCGGTGCAGCGGCACGGGAACCACCAGCATCTCGGCGGGCGCGCCGGCTGCCAGTTGGGCGATGGCCTCAGCCAGCATTCGGCCCAGCCCACGCGCCGCCTGCTGAAGCCCACCATATTTGAGTGCGTGGATGGCCTCCTTCATGCGGCCCTGGTAAAGCCCAAAGGCCGTAGCCCGCACAAAGGGCGGCGGGGCCATGCGACAGGCGCGGCAGAGCGTGGCCGAGGCCGAATCCGAGTTGAGCGGCGGCGCGGAGAGCGAGTCGCCGCAGCGCGCGCACGCGGGGCCGCTCAGGACAGAAAACTCAGTCCAGCAAGCATCGCAAATTGGCACAGAGGAGAGCCGCGGCAGAGGGGAGCCGCAGAGGGCACAGGAGGCGGGAAGAAGGGCGCAACCCAAGGCGTCTACCGGACTTCGCAGGACGCGGGCTACGGCGCGCCAGCGGGAAGTCCCCGATGGTGGAACGTCGAACGTCAGTGAACCGGAGTCCCTGCGGAAGACGCACCTCACTTTGGGCCTGCGCGGGAATGAGCACGCCGCCTTGCGGACAGTATACCCGGAGCGGGCGCAAGATTCCATCGCACCATTGCAATTTACCGCTGCGTAACCGGAACTTATTGCAGCCTGGACCCTCGGCCGGCTCGATTCCTGTGCGACTAGATCGGATTGCGATCCTCAGCGGCCAAGACCGCGCAATTCTCGCGTCTCGCTTCCTGGTCCGCTTGCTGCGATACTTTGAGGTTGGCCTGAGCATCGCGGGCTGCATCCTTCGCTTTGCCCCAGGTGTTTTGGACCTTGCCCTTTACCTGCTGAACAGCGCCTTCAACCTGGGTCCCGGTATCGCCGGTCAAGTTTCCGATATGCCGCTTGGCGCTTCCAACCACATCGTTGATGGCGCCCTTTATTCTGTCCTTGTCCATTTTTTCGCGCTCCTAATCTCCAGTTGCTCATGAATCCCGGCGGCCCGCAGTATCAAAAGGAACACACGAAGTCTCCACATCGGGCCGTCGCTTCAAAATGGCTCCGATATCGAAGAGCTTTTTTGCCGGCGAGAGCGATGGGAGCACGCGAGCCTCGAGCTACATGGCGGCACGGGCCAGCGATTCTCTGTTTCATTTCTCTTGAGGGACGCGAGGGCCTCGCGTCTGGCGTTCGGTCCAGCTTGGCTTTATCTTTTCGTAAGTGGCCTGCATTTCGTCCAGTTCCAAGTCGCTGAGTCTTTCAATATCGATCAATTGGTTCCGAGCGTTATCCATGGCGCGAATCAGCTCATTGAGCTTCAGATTGATAGCTCGCGAGTCGCGATTCTGTGTGCTTTGGATCAGAAAGACCATCAGAAACGTCGCAATGCCGGTGCATGTGCCGATGACCTGCGCCCACGTCTGGGAGAAATGAAATACAGGTCCAGTTGCGGCCCAGGCAGCAACGACCAGGCCTGCGGCTGCAAACGCCCATGTCGATCCGAGCCAGCCGCTGGCCGCTGCCGCAAATCGGCCGAAGTGGTCGTGAACGGTCCGGTCTTTAATCGCGGCTGGGACCGCGGTTTGGGCGGGAATTGGCGTTTCCATTGCCGGTTTGTTCATCCGTCGCGCCTCCGCGATTTCGTTGTTGGTTGAGCATACGGCCGCATTGTTGAGCCGGTCTGTCGCAAATGGAGCAGAAGAGCCGACCCCGGCGGCTGCGGCGCCGATTGCGATAAACTTCAAGCTTTGGGGGATCCGCGTGCTTCATTCGTTCAAAGTGTTTGCCGTTCTTGCCGTTCTTGCGCTTTTTTCGCCGCATCCTGCCTGGGAGCAGGCAGCCCAGCAACCGGAGCAGCAGGGCGGCGCGCAGCCGGCTCAGAGCGGACAGGTGCTGGCTGGCATGGCCCACGGCAATGCGCACGAGGCGGAGTTCGACACGCAGCACCGCCCCATCACCGCGGGCGGCTTTGTGAAGACCGGCCCCATCGTCTTCCAGGACGTTTCACAGGCGGCTGGCCTTACAAGCTGGCATCACAAGGCGGGCACGCCGGAGAAGCGCCTGATCCTGGAGGCCAAAGGCCCGGGCGTCTGCCTCTTGGACTACGACAACGACGGCTGGCTCGACATTTATCTGGTGAATGGATCGACCTATGAGGCCCTCGATGGCAAGGCCGCCCCGCCGCACGCGGCCTTGTTTCACAACAACCACGATGGAACCTTTACCGATGTGACCCAAAAGGCCGGCGTGGCCAACGACCGCTGGGGATACGGGTGCGCGGTAGGCGATTTCGACAACGACGGCTGGCCGGACCTGTACGTTACCAACTACGGAAAGAACCGCCTCTACCGCAACAATCGCGACGGCACCTTCACGGATGTGGCGGAATCGGCGGGAGTCACGGTCGGCGCATGGTCGGCGGGCGCCACCTTCGGAGACTACGACGGAGACGGCCGGCTGGATCTGTTCGTAAACGGCTACGCAAAGATCGACCTATCCGACCCTCCCGTCTCGGGGTCGAAGGTTGTGGGCTACGCGCTGTGCCAGTACCGCAATGTGCAGGTGATGTGCGGGCCGCGCGGCCTGAAGGGCGAACAGGATCATCTCTTTCATAACAAAGGGGACGGGACCTTTACAGACGTGAGCAAGAAGCTGGGTGTGGACGATCCCGCCGGGTACTACGGCCTGGGGGCTCTGTTTGTGGACGTGAACAACGACGGCAAGCCGGATCTGCTGGTGGCCAACGATTCCAGCCCGAACTACCTGTACATGAACAAAGGGGATGGGACCTTTGAAGATCAGAGTTACGAAAGCGGATACGCCTTCAACAAGGACGGACGCGAGATTTCGAATATGGGCATCGCGGCCGGGGACTATGAGAACAACGGCCATCTTTCGATAGTGAATACCAGCTTTGCCGACGACTACAACGTTCTCTTCCAGAATGACGGAACCGGGTTCTTCACGGATGTGAGCTACCAGGCCGGCATTGCGGAGTCCTCTATTCCGTTCGTCGGCTTTGCCGACGGATTTTTGGACTACGACAACGACGGCTGGAAGGATTTGCTGGTTGTGAACGGCCATGTCTATCCGGAGGTGGACAAGCACCCGGATTGGGGAATGAGCTATGCCCAGCGGCCGCTGCTCTACCGCAACCTGAAGAACGGTAAGTTCGAGCTGGTGCCAGCGGTTGAGGGAACCGGGCTTGCTGTGGTTAGCGTGGGCCGCGGCGCAGCCTTCGGCGACATCTTCAATGACGGCAAGATCGATGTGGTCATCAACAACATGGACGGCGTTCCGGTGCTACTGCGGAACGTGAATCCTGACCACCACCATTGGGTTGAAATGCGGCTCGTTGGGGGGCCGAAGAGCCCCCGCGATGCGGTTGGAGCGACGGTCTATCTGAATGCGAACGGCATGCGCATGCGCGACGATGTGCTGAGCGGTGGCAGCTATCTCTCTTCCAACGATATGCGGGTTCACTTCGGGCTGGGCGATGCGACCGATGCCGGGACGGCCGAGATTCACTGGCCCTTCGGCGCGAAGGAGACGGTGAAACTGCCCGTGGTGGACAGGATCTATACGATCGCCGAGGGGCAGGGAATTACCGGCGCCCTTTGCAGCGGCCAGCCCTGCGCCACTGAGGCCGCGCCCAAGGCGCAGCAGCCGGCAAAAGCGAAATAGCCCTTACCGATCTATGCGGTCGCCGAGGCGAAGAGAGCCTCCGACCCGGCGATCTGATCTCTAGAAAACGCCCGCCAAATAGGCTTCGGACGGACGTGGCTTTGTTTTTCTGACACCGCACTCGGCCATCAACGCCGGCGAGATGGTTATCACCGGGCAGTGCGAGTGCGCCAGGAGCTTGTAGACCACGCCGTAGCGGGTAATGGCGGCAAAGGCCGAGGCGCCCTGCGAGCCGATTACGACCAGATCGGCCTGCTGCGCCCTGCTTTGGTAAAGCAGTTCCTCGGTCGGATCGCCGGGCACAACAATGGCCTGCACGGAGATTTGGTCGTGCAGTTCAGCCGGGACTAGCGTGAGCAGTTCGGTTTCGATATCCTCGACGGAATGGGCGGCGAGGATCTCGCTGCGCTCCTGCGGCCGGATCACATGCTGTAGAATCAGGCGCGCGTTGTGCTGGGCAGCCATTTCCGCGGCAAGGCCAACTATCAACGAGCTTGCCTCATTCAGGCTAACGGCGCAGAGTATGGCGCGTGTGGCAAAGTTGCGATACTTGCCGTCGACCACGTCGGGACCGACGATGCAGACCGGGACCTTGGCGTTGCGCAGCACAGCCTCGGCCACCGAGCCTACCAGCAGCTTGCCGATGGGGCCTGGAGAGTGAGTGCCCATCACCACGCGGTCAACCTGCCGCTCGCGCAAGAAGGTGAGAATCTGGTCGGCGGGCAATCCCGGACGGACAACAACTTCACACCGGACACCGGCATCAAGCACGCGCTGCGCCAGAGGCTTTAGACTCTGCAACTCGGAGCGGGCGGCGGCGGCATAGTCGTAGTAGCGGATGCCCGAGGCATCCGATTCAGATACTACCAGCGTGTCATAGGCGTGAAAGACGATGAGATCGGCGCCAAACTCGGCGGCCTGCGCCAGAGCGAACGCGAACGCCTTCTCGTTGGCGGGGATCTCGGAAGCGAAGAGAATGGTGGAGGGCTTGCTCCAACCTGGCTTGAGAACGGCTGCCATGGGAACCTCCTGATGGTGCGGCAATAGAGATTAGCAGGTTCGCCATCGGATGGCAGTGCCCGACGGCACAGCTAGGCGTGACGCAAGATTGCGCCGGGAAGGCATGAAGTGCGGTCTCCGGCGTGCGGAAAACCAAGGCGCTATCGTTAAAGATGCAGGTTTCGGGGAAATCGTGGTTCAGTATGAACCGAATTCTCCTCCGTTTTCCACATTTTGTCCAGTGGGATCATTTGGGCCTGCGGGTTGACCGAGATAAAGTGATCCAAATCACAGCCCGCGCCATGCCGAGGCTGCTCTTCTGGAGTGGAATCGCGGCGCTCAAGAACGATTTTGCAGTTCATGGGGCTCTACCGCATCTTCCGGCATAGTTTCCTCCCACGAGGAAATCATCTTATCGGCAGAGTCTCAGAGTTCTTTAATAGTTGAGTAAATCGCTCATTCCCCGGCGCAGGCCCCGCTTCAGGGCCGGCCAGCGGCGATTCCGCAGGAGGCCGTAGATGCAGCCGATGCACACTATCCCAGCCCGCGGCGGGTTGAACTTCGACGAAACACCCTTTCTGGCCATCTGGGAGGTTACGCAGTCCTGCGACCTGGCCTGCAAGCACTGCCGCGCAGCCGCCCAGCCCATCGCCCACCCCGACGAGTTGACCCATGAGGAGGGGCTTGCGCTGATCGATCAGATCGCCGAGATGCATGTGCCCATCTTCGTCTTCACCGGCGGCGACCCTATGAAGCGCAAGGACGTCTTCGAGCTGATCCGTTATGCCGCCGGCAAGGGTGTCCAGGTGGCGCTCACCCCCAGCGCCACCCCGCTCTTGACGCGCGATGCCATCTTCAAGCTAAAGGAGGCGGGCCTGGTGCGGCTGGGCATCTCGCTGGACGGCTCTACGCCCGAGATCCACGACGCCTTCCGCGGTCTGCCCGGCGCCTGGGCGCGCACTATTCAGGCCATCGAATGGGCCAACGAGGCCGGCATTCCCATCCAGGTGCACACCACCATCAGCCGCCATAACGCGCACGATTTAGACAACTTGTGCGCCCTCTTCGAGCGGCTGGCTATCGTCATGTGGAACGTCTTCTTCCTGGTTCCCGTGGGCCGCGGGCAGTTGGGCGACTTGCTCAGCGGCGCGGAGTTCGAACAGGTCTTCGGCAAGATCTACGAACTGAGCCACCGCGTAAACTTCCAGATCAAGACGACCGAGGCCATGCACTACCGGCGCTACCTGCTGCAGCACAATCTGGAAGAACGGCGCATCGGGCACGGCCACGGCCATCCGGGCAGCTCCAGGGTTGGGGCGGCGCTGGGCTACGAAGCAGGCGCGCCCACCGCCGATGCCCAGACCCGCACTGCAAGCTGGGCCACGCGGCGGGTGAACGACGGCAAGGGGTTCCTGTTTGTGTCGCATGTGGGCAACGTCTATCCCAGCGGATTCCTGCCCATCTATGCCGGCAACGTAAGGCAGAGGCCGCTGAGCGATATCTACCGCAACGCACCCATCTTCAAATCGCTGCGCGACACCAGCAAGCTGGAAGGCAAGTGCGGCGCCTGCGAGTACAAGGAGATCTGCGGCGGCTCGCGCGCCCGCGCCTACGCCGTAACCGGCGACCCGCTGGCGCAGGAACCTTGCTGCATCTACCAGCCGAGACATTGGGACGCGCAACTGGAAAGCGAAGCCGCGGCTTTTTGCCCGCCGGAGCCTTCGGATACGGTCATCGGTCTCTGACACGCACTTGGAACAGCACGGGCTTCGCTTGCGTAAATGGAAGTGGAACCACCGGTAACCCAAGTGAGATATGAGAGCCCTGCAAGCAGCGCCAGTCTCTTTTGGAAGGATGTGAATGCCACGCGATTCATTGTCGCCACGCTCGGCGTCCTCTTTGCGCTCGGCGGCATCGATCATGGCTTTTTCGAGACCCTGCAAGGGTATACGCCCACCTCCGGACTCATCATTCAGTCCATCGGCGTACATAACCGCATGTGGGCCTACGGGACGGAAGACGCTTTCACCCTCATCCCCAACTTCCTGCTATCCGGAATCGCCGCCATCTCCGTCAGCCTGTCGATCGCCGTCTGGTCGATCGGGTTTGTACACAAGAAATATGGCAGCCCGATTTTTCTTCTCCTTTTCATCGTGCTCTTCCTGGTGGGTGGCGGCGTCGCTCAGGTTGTGTATTTCACCTTGGGCTGGGCGGTCTCCACCCGTATCAACCGGCCATTGACCTGGCTGAAGCGGCTGCTTCCCGGAAAAGCGCGCGCCGTGATCGGGCGCCAGTGGCCCTGGCTCCTGGGAGGCTTCGCGCTCTTGAGCCTTTTCGCGCTGGAGATTGCGATTGCCGGGTACCTGCCGGGCGAGCACGATCCAAAGCAGTTGCTCTATACCTGCTGGTCGCTTCTGGCCGTTGGGCTGGGGCTTCTGTTCATGGCTATCGCTTCCGGGTTTGTACACGATGTGGATCGCGTCCCGTCTGCACAGGGGTAGCACGGCGATCGTTCGCCATTGCGGTGCAAGCCGGGCAGGAACGAAGCGGCTCGAAATCGTGTTTTGCATCCCTCCCGCGGCGCGGCTTCGAGAGATTCCATTCGCGCGCTACCTGTCCGACCCTTGCAAACTGCAATCCGATATTGAGACGGATGCCGAGCATTTCGGGGCCGGAACTGCTGTAATGATGGAATGGGTGCGGAGAGGGGAACTGCGCGGATAGCAATACGTATGTAGTTGAAAGGCGGCA
>CAWCWQ010000147.1:0-4700 GCA_963799145.1 uncultured Acidobacteriaceae bacterium
ACGGCATTCTCTCTCTGGCCAAGCGGCTGGTGGGCGAAGGCTCGCAGATGCTCGACCTTTGCTGCGCCATCGTCGGCGAAGACGAAACAGGCTACATGAACGCGGTGCTCGAAAAGATCGCCACGCGCGTGCCCGCGCCGATTCTCGTCGACTCCACCGAAGCCAACGTCATCGAGGAGGCGCTCAAGCGCATTCCCGGCAAGCCGGTCATCAACTCCATCAATCTGGAAGACGGCGAGAAGCGCACCAGCCTGGTGCTGCCCATGGCGCGCCGCTACGGGGCCGCGGTCATCGCGCTCACCATCGACGAGCAGGGCATGGCGCTCACCGCCGATCGCAAGGTGGCCATCGCGCATCGCATTCACGATCTTGCCGTGAACAAGTACGGCCTGCGCCCCGAGGATCTGATCTTCGACGCGCTCACGCTGCCCATCTCGACCGGCCAGGAGGAGTATCGCTCGGCGGCCATCGAGACGCTTGAAGCTGTGCGCCGCATCAAGCTGGAGCTGCCGCGCTGCCGCACCGTGCTCGGCGTCTCCAATGTCTCCTTCGGCCTGAACGCCTATGCGCGCCGCGTGCTGAATAGCGTCTTTCTCAAGGAGGCCGTGGATCGCGGCCTCGACGCCGCCATCGTCAACTACTCCAAGATCTATCCGCTCTACAAGATTCCCGAGATAGAAGTCGAACTGGCCCGCAAGCTCATCTTTCAGGACAGCAGCGGCGCCGGCAGTGAGCCGCTGCAAGCCTACATGGCGCACTTCACCAGCTTGGGCAAGGGCTCGGTGCAAGAAGACGAGATCGCCGCCGAGAACCTGACCACGGAGGAAAAGCTCAAGCAGCTTATCATTCGCGGCGAGCGGACCATCGGCCTGGGCGAGCACAAGCAATCGCTTGAAGAGGCGCTGGAGGCCGCGCTGGCGACTTATACGCCGCTCGACCTTATCAACACTGTTTTACTGGACGGCATGAAGACCGTCGGCGACCTCTTCGGCGCGCGCAAAATGCAATTGCCTTCGGTGCTCGATTCGGCCGCGGTGATGAAGGCCGCGGTGGCTTATCTCGAACCGAAGATGGAGAAGTCAGATGGCGGCGGCAAGGGGACCATGGTGCTGGCCACGGTGAAGGGCGACGTGCACGACATCGGCAAGAACCTGGTGGACATCATCCTCTCGAACAACGGTTATCGCGTCGTGAATCTGGGCATCAAGCAGCCCTCCGGACGCCATTATCGACGCCGCGCGCGAACACGGCGCAGACGCCATCGGGCTGAGCGGACTGCTGGTCAAATCCACGCTCGAGATGAAGTATGTGCTTGCAGGATTTGCAGCGGCTGGGCATGACCCTGCCCGTAATCTGCGGCGGCGCGGCGCTCACGCGCAAATATGTCGAAGACGATCTGCGCAGAGAATACTCGGGGCCGGTGTTCTATGCCGAAGACGCCTTTGCCGGACTGCACGCCATGGCCGATCTGACCTCGGACGACGCGGCGGTCCGCGAAGCGCGGGAGACCGAAGGCAAGACGGTGAAGGTCTTTGCCAAGCGGGAGATCTCGGCGGACCAGAGTTGACCCTTGTCGAGTTGACCGCGGAGGGCCGTTCGCCGGTGGTGGAGCGGGTTGCGGAGATTCCCACGCCTGCCTTCTGGGGCGCGCGCGTCTTCAGGAATTACCATCTCGACGATGTCTTTCCCTACCTGAATGAAACCGCTCTCTTCAAAAATCAATGGCAACTTAAAACCGCCGCGCAGGGCGATTACTGCGCCTGGTTGAAGAGAAGTACCGCCCAATCTTGCGCGAGCTGGAAGAAGAAGTAATAGCAGCGGGCTGGTTCGAGCCCAAGTCGATCGTCGGCTTCTATCCCTGCGCCGGCGACCGCGACGATCTGGTCGTCTTCGATCCCGAGGACCCCGAGCGCGAGCTGGAACGCATCGCTTTTCCACGTCAGGAGCAGGGCCGCAGGCTCTCGATCGCCGACTTCTTCGAGCCGCTGAGTTCAGGCCAGCGCGATGTGGTCGGCTTCTCCATCGTCACCATCGGCAGCGAGGCGAGCCGCCAGACGGCGCGGCTCTTCGAGGCCGGCGACTTTACCAAATATCTTTATCTGCACGGGCTCTCGGTGGAGACAGCGGAGGCGCTGGCCGAGCTGGCGCACAAGCAGGCGCGCGAGTTTCTCGGCATCGCCGGCGAAGACTCGCCGCTGGTCGCCGATCTCTTCCACCAGAAGTACCGCGGCTCGCGCTACTCGTTCGGCTATCCCGCCTGCCCCAATCTTGAAGACCAGGCCAAGATCTTCCGCCTGCTCAAGCCCGAGGAGAACATCGGAGTGCGCCTCACCGAGGGCTTCCTCCTGGAGCCGGAGCAGAGTACCAACTGCGTCGTCGTGCATCATCCGCAGGCCAAATATTTTGTGGTGTAAGGACGCATGGATGAAGGATCGAAGGGCGCGCTCTGGCGCCTGCTCGATGCCGAAGCCAACTCTGGAATGCGGATCACCGAACCCTTCGTCACTCGGCCCGGATCGAGCTTGGGCGGGCTCTACTTCGCGCGGCTAGGTCTCTGGCCGGATGATCTTGTCCCCCCACCCTAGCGGCAAGAACAGAGACGCCGTGCCCATAGGGCGCCCAGGAGGGGCACCCACACTGGTACAAGAATAAACGGCCAGAGACCTAGCCGAATTCTGCCCGCTGCAATTAGTGGGTGGCCCCGGTCCCGATGACGATGTCAACCCCCGCCGAGGGTGCCCCCTGTCCCTCACTTTTGGGGACCGGGGATGGAAGACAGGAATTCCACTGGCGGCGGACTAACAATTGGAGTGCCCTTGCGCTGCATGAAAGGCGAGCGCACCCGGTATCGGCGGACCGGGGAGTTGCACTTCCTCACCTTCGGTTGTTATCGTCGTCGTCCATAACTGGCGACAGTCGCGGCCATGGAGCTTTTTGAAGATGCGCTGGAGCGCGTTCGTTTGCGCCATCTCTTTGCGGTCGCCGGTTACGTGGTCATGCCGGAGCATGCGCGTCTGCCGGTCAACGAGCCTCGGCGCGGGCTTTTATCCAGGTCCGCACAGGCGCTTGAACTGCCGGTTTCGGTGCGCACAGCTGCTTTCCTGATTCGTACTGCTGCTATCCTATCGCCAGTAAGGTCTACTATCGCTGGAAACCGCAGATGCAGGACGTGGACGACGAGATGGTTCTCGATGCGGCGATCAACGGTCGTGCGGACGTGATGGTCACGCACAATCTCAGGGATTCTCTTCCTGCCGCTTCACGGCTTAGCTTGCGTGTTGCAAGTCCGGCGAGTTTCGTAGAGGAGGTGCTGCGATGAACAGAGCAACGATTCCGGTCAAGCTGCCTCCCTCGTTGGGAAATGCGGCTCGAAAGCTGGCCGAAGAAGACGGTGTGTCGCTGAACCAGTGGGTCTCCCTTGCGGTCGCGCAGAAGACAAGTTCGGTGGGGACCGCCGAGGCTTTCCTCAAACGGAGGTCGCAGCGCGCGGAACAAGTGGATCTTTTGGAGATTCTGCGCAACGCCCCCGACCGCGCGCCAGATCCGGGAGATGAACTGGCCTCTGCGATCGTTCTATAGGCGGGATCACCACTCGATTTGAGAGAAGATAGACGCAAACCACAATAGCCGCATCCCTCATCGCGTAAGCTGGTTTCATGGAGACCTTCGATTCCGCCTCCAATCCGGAGTTGTCCGAGGCGCTGGGCGCCGTGCTCGCCGAAGAGCTGCGGCTGCCCGAACCGGATGCGGCGGAGGCCTCCGAACCGATCATAGGCTTTAGCCACGTCGGCATCTCGTTCGATGGCCGAGCGGTCTTGGAGGACGTGAGCTTCTCCGTCGATCGCGGGCAAACGCTCTGCATTCTGGGGCGCAGCGGCGTGGGCAAGTCCGTGGCTCTGCGCATGCTGATGGGCTTTCTGAAGCCCGATTCCGGCTCCATCCGCGTCGAAGGCCAGGAGATTACCGGCCTGAGCGAAAGCGAAATGCAGGCCATCCGCAAACGCGTGACCATGGTCTTCCAGAACGGCGCTCTCTTCGATTCCCTGAGCGTGCGGGAGAACGTCGCCTTTCCACTGCGTGAACGTGGAGGACTCGCCGAGGACCAGATGCAGGAGATCGTGGATAGCCTGATCGGCCTTGTGGGCGCGGAAGACGTGGCGGAGGCCTTTCCCGCCAGCCTGTCAACCGGGCGCAAACGCGCAGTAGCTATCGCCCGCGCGCTGGCGTCCCAGCCCGAGGTAGTGCTTTACGACGAGCCAACCACCATGGTGGACCCGATCATCGCCCGCCGGCTGGGCGATCTGATCCAGCGCCTCAAGCGGCAGCTTGGGTTTACCGCCATCGTGGTGACGCACGACATGCGGTTTGCCGAGCGGCTCGCCGACCGGGTGCTTTTTCTCGATCAGGGCCGGGCGCGCTACTTCGGGCCGCTCCAGGGGTTTCTGGCCTCCACCGACCCTCATATTCAGCAGTTTCTGACTCTCGATGCCTATGTATTACCTTCGGAATGAATAATTTGTCATCTGGTAACCTCGGGAATATGCGATTCTTCTTGCCTTAGCAAGGCGCTCCCGGCCTATGCTTGATTCATTGGCTTTTCCCAAGGCGCGTCATAGACGATTTGGGCGGAATGAGTCACCCGATTTAGGGATACCGCTCCTGGGCAGGGTTATGCGCAATTGGTTTTTTCTCATTGGTTT
>CAWCWQ010000148.1:0-39537 GCA_963799145.1 uncultured Acidobacteriaceae bacterium
TGTAGTGTTATGTTACATCTTATTCATTCAGTCGTCTTGCTGAAGCAAGCCGCGTTGAAATTGCTTTTTTACCTCCTATGTCCGGCGTTAGTTCCACGGAGACACGCCTTGACAGTGGCGCGATCAATGTAAGACTGGGAGACGGCCGGACCGCCGAAGTATTGCGGAATTTGTGTTATGCACTTTCCAACAAGATGGACGAAAAGGGAAATGCCTCGGATTGGGCAAAGCTTGTTTCCCATATGCAAGAGCTGTTTAAGGTGAAACTGGATGTCCCGGAATATATTCCAGAGCGCGGTGAGATTCAAATGACATATATGGACGAATATGACGTCAAGCTCGACCTAACTTGCTCCGGACTTGGGCTTCAACAGACGCTTCTTCTTTTAGCCTACCTTGCCCTTCATCCAGGAGCGGTTCTGTTGCTTGATGAGCCTGATGCTCATCTTGAGATTTTGAGGCAGCGGGAAATTTATCTTAAACTTAGAGAGTCCGCGCGCGAAAGCGGTAGCCAACTCATTGTTGCAAGCCACTCCGAGGAGGTGCTGAACCAAGCCGCTACGACGGACGATGGCAGCGTAGTTGCGTTTTTGGGAAAGCCGCATCGCATCCCTGGCAACAGAACTGCAGCGGTGAAAAGCGCGTTGAGTACTGTCCGTTACGACCAGTATTATCTCGCCGAACAGGTTGGATGGGTCCTCTACTTGGAGGATTACACAGACTTGCGTATTCTCCGGGCATTTGCGGAAGAAATGAATCATCCGGCGAAAGATCGATTACAAGCGCCGTTCTTATGTTCCATTGGGAACCAACCTAACGGCGGCCGCAAGCATTTTCATGCGCTAGCCGAGGCCAAACCCGATTTGGTCGGGTTTCTGCTGGTCGATAGCGATGCGCCCGAGCTTGAAGGCGCCCCAGCTCTCGCAGAGATGAAATGGACGCGACGTGAGATCGAGAACTGCATATGCCACCGGCGACCCTGGAGTCCTTTGCAAGAGAGGTTGGTGCTCAAGTGGCAGGCGGTCCATTGCTGGAACAGGCCTCAATAGAGTCTTGTGTTTCTGCCATGAATGATGCGGTGCATTACCGACTAAGCCCCGCGGCGTTGGGCGATCTGAACGACCCCTGGTGGAGAACCGCGAAAGCGAGCGATGAGTTCCTCGATCTGGTCTTTCCTGACTTTTACAGGCGCATTGGACAGTACATGGAAATGAGGAAGGCCGACTACTATCGCTTGGTCCCTCATGTGCCGGACGACATGATTCCCGATGAAATCAGGGTCGTCCTTGACGGAATTGCGGAAGTTGCGGCCAACGCCCACCCTGCGACTGAGTAGACATGGGTGCAGCGACAATCTGCTGACCCAACAAGAGTGTGCGTCGAAAGGACCCGGATTGGGAATCACCCCGTTGTCGGCCCGGGTTCTTTCTCCGCGCTCCGTCTGACCAACCGCCGTCCGCGAATCTCGTACTCCCCGCCGGCTACGAGGGCGATGGCCTCGCTGTAGGCGATGTGTTCCTCGGCCAGAATCCGGCTGGCGAGCGAGTGCGCGTCGTCGGTCTCCAGCACGGGAATTGCCCGCTGCACGACGATGACGCCATGGTCCAGATGCTCATCCACGAAGTGGACTGTGCAGCCGGCGACCTTTACCCCATACTCGAAGGCCTGCGCCTGGGCCTCGAGGCCGGGGAAGGCCGGCAGCAGCGAGGGATGGATATTGAGGATGCAGTTGGGAAACGCGGCTACAAACTCCGGCGAGAGCAGGCGCATGTAACCGGCCAGGCAAACCAGGTCCACGCCGTGTGCGCGCAGGCAGGCGATCAGGTCGGCATCGTGCTCGGCGCGCTTGCGGCCCTTCGAGACAAAGACCGCCGTGGGCAGGCCTAAATCGCAAGCAGCTTGCAGGCCGGCGGCTTCGGCCACGTTCGAGATCACCACCGCGATCTCAACGCCCTTGAGCCGCCCTGCCCGGATGGACTCGGCGATGGCCATGAAGTTCGATCCGCGGCCGGAGAGAAGGATGCCGAGGCGCACCAGAGGATGTTCCGAAAGGAGTTCCAAACCTGCCCCTCAGGGGCCAAAGCCCCTTTATTTTGCAGCACTTATGGCACGACTGAGTTCGTGCCCCGACACTTCTGGGCTTGCACAACTTTATCAGCCCGCGGTTAAGGTCAAAACTGCCGGAAAACTTCCCTCAGAGGCTAAAGCCAATCGTTTCTTATCAATCATTTACGGCACGGCTGAAGCCGTGCCCTTTCAAACCCAGACTCTTGCTACGGGCGGTCATGTATACTGCACCCGGCGCTCTCCCTTCACCACTCGGCCAATGACGTAGAACTTCTCCTCGGCGCGGTCCAGCAGAGTCTTGGCGCGGGTAAACTTGGCCGCCGGAATCGCCGCAATCAGTCCGACGCCCATATTGAAGGTGCGCATCATCTCTTCCTGCGAAACCTGTCCGAGCGTCCGCAGATGCTCAAAGATGGGCAGCACCGGCCACGATCCCAGCTCGATCTGCGCCGCCGTCGTCTTGGGCAGGATGCGGGGCAGGTTCTCCGTGATTCCGCCGCCGGTAATGTGCGCCATGCCGTTGGTCAGCCCGGCCCCGACCAGCTTCTGAATCACGTGAAGATAACTGCGATGCGTCCTCATCAGCGCCGCGCCGGCCTTGTCCTTGATCGCAGTCACATACTGCGCGGGCTTATATCCGGCCACCTCGAAGAAGAGCTTCCGAGCCAGCGAGTAGCCGTTCGTGTGCAGCCCAGTCGAGGGCAGCCCGATCAGCACGTCGCCGGCCTTGATGCCCGCGCCGGTCACCATCTTCTCGCGGTCCACGGCGCCCACAATAAACCCCGCAAGGTCGTACTCCCCGTCGGCATAAAAGCCCGGCATCTGCGCGGTTTCTCCGCCGATCAGGGCGCAGCCGTTGGCCTTGCAGGCATCGGCCAGCCCGGTCACCACGCTCTCGGTCACCACCGGGTCCAGCTTGCCGCTGGCCAGGTAGTCCAGAAAGAAGAGCGGCGTGGCCCCTTGCACGGCAATATCGTTCACGCAGTGGTTCACCAGGTCCGCGCCCACCGTGTGGTGCATTCCCAGCTCGAAGGCCACCTTCAGCTTCGTTCCCACCCCGTCGGCCGAGCTCACCAGGATGGGGCTCTTCCAGCGCTGCAAGTCGAGCCGGTAGAGCGCGCCGAAGCCTCCGATGCCTCCCAGAACGTTGCGGTTGAAGGTTTTCTGCGCCAGGTACTTGATGCGCTCCTTGGCGCGATCGCCGCTGGCGATGTCAACACCGGCGTCGGCGTAGGTCACGGATTTCGGCTGGGGGTTGGGTTCGTCAGGCACGGGTACGGCTTTCTGCGGATGGATTCCTTGACCGGCGCGGCTGGCCGACAGTCGATTCTAGCAGGGATTGCATCGGCATTTGCGGCTTGACTTTTGCACATGCTCATCCGCAGCGCCCGCCAAGAGAAGACATTCCTCGTTTCGAATGACAAGCTCCCAGCAGGAATTGGACTGCTCCCCAACTCGCCTTACCCCCCTGTATTCGCCGCCGCCGAATCGGGAGCCCCAATCGCCGCGCAGTCAATCGACAGGGAACGGCCCAGCTCGTTGAAGCTCTTCTCCCAGCGCGGGCGATCGTCTTTGCCAAGCGCGACCAGCCCGTAGTTCGAGGTGCGCAGAATCTCATACCAGATGTTCTGCGCCTGCCACAGGTTCAGTTCGAAGGGCAGCTCGATCACGGTGCGGGCCAGCGCCAGCGCGCGCTCCAATATCTCCAGCGAGCCTGAGGACATTTGCAGCTCTGTCATCGAGCGCTTCATTCGCTGATCGGCAAGGTACGAGAGCGCGGCTGTCTCCAGCGGAATCTGGTCGGCCTTGGCCAGCGACAGGAAAGACCGCAGTTGAGCCTGATCGATAGGATCGGCCTCCAGCGCCCTGCGCAGCCCCGCATTGATGGCGAAGCCCGCGGCCAGCGTTAGAGCCGGCGGCTTGGGCAGCCCGGCCTGCGAAAGATAGTGCAGCAGGCTGGCGTGGTCCTCATAGATGGTGGTCAGCGAGTTCTCGATATCCCACAGTGTCGAGTTGAGGATGATCTGGACGATGCGCCGCTGCTCGTCGGTAAACAGCGAGGTCAGCGAATAGTCCACGTGGCCGTAGTGCCGGTCGAGCAGGCGGATCACTTCGGGAAAGTAAGCGCGCTGCACGAGCGCGGCGGCCTGCTTGCAAAAGGCCTCGAACTCGGCTGCATCCTCTTCGCGGTAGGCCTTTACGGCGGCGGTAATGTTCTGGTCGCCGAAATGCAGAACCGCGAAGGAGAAAGACTGCTGCTCGGTGGTGACCGAGCTGACAATCCTGGCCCGGCCCAGCGCCAGCCGCCCCCGGCCTGAGGAGAATATCTCCCAGGAGTCGCGCCATACACGGTAGCAGAACAGGTCGGTCTCGTCGGCAAACGAGGAGAACATCGAGCTGATGGCGTAGTGGGCCGCCACCTGTTCCAGGCCCAGCTGCCTCTGCCTGACCTGTTCACTGTAAAGCTGCGCGCCATCGCCGGCGCTGGCCACATTGGAGCGTGCCTCGGCCAGGCGGACCAGGAACGCCGGCTCCAACTGCGCTGCTTCTTCGCCGAACAACTGCCTTGCCAGCTGCAGCACTCGCGCCGCATAGGCGATGATCTGAACCGTCTCGATGCCCGAAATGTCGTCGAAGA
Source organism: uncultured Acidobacteriaceae bacterium (assembly GCA_963799145.1). Lineage (GTDB taxonomy): Bacteria > Acidobacteriota > Terriglobia > Terriglobales > Acidobacteriaceae > Telmatobacter. The sequence continues at coordinate 4,706 of CAWCWQ010000148.1, forward strand.
ACCATCCGCAACTGGTGTACATGAGTTGCGTGTGGCGCTGCATCTCCATCAGCTCCAGGGCGCAAACCCGCTCGTCCACTGAGAGCGTGTGGCTCTGGTGCTTGCGGAAGAATCGCTCCACCGTCTGCGGGCTTTGGTCGAGCACGGCCTCGATGTAGCCGTCGCGGGCCTCCCACACGTCCTTGTAGAGCTTGGCGCCCTCCCGCTCCGAGAGCGGAATCAGGGCGTCGCGCAGCTCATCCATGGCCTTGCGCAGCGGCGCACGCCATAGCTGATTGAAACCGATGCCCCCATTGCAGCCGCAGTTCGATCGCCACCGCTCCACCCCGTGTGTGCAGCTCCAAGAGGTATTTTCGACGATCTCGCACTCGTACTGGGGCGGAAACTGCTCCAGAAAGCTGCCATAGTTGGTCAGCTTCACCGTCTTGTCCCCTTCCAGCATGCGCAAGCGCATAGGCCAGCGCCATCTCCCCATACTTGTGATGGTGGCCGTACGACTCGCCGTCGGTGGCCACCGAGACCAACTGCGGCTCCGTGGCGTCTTTGAAGCCGGCTTTGAGCCGCCCGGCAAAGTTCTCGCCGGAGTTCAGCAGCCCCTCGAACGCGATCGCGCGCGAGATGGGGCCGTTATAGAAGAAGACCGCGATCGAAACTCCGGATTCAAATCGCGCCAGGTACGGCCGCGTCGTATCCACCGAGGCGCCGGGGGTGTCCGTCCAGCTCGCCCCGTCCTGTCCCGCGCCGTCAGCCAGAAGCCGGACGCGCCGGCACTGGTGCGGCGCCAGCACCGTGAACTTGATCCCGTGCTGCGCCAGCAGCTCCAGCGATTCGCTGTCTGCCGCGGTCTCCGCCAGCCACATCCCCTCCGGCGGCACGCCGTAGTGCTGCTCATAGTCGGCAATGCCCCAGCGGATTTGCGTGATCCGGTCACGCCGGCTGGCCAGCGGCATCATCACGTGGTTGTATACCTGCGCCATCGCCGAGCTGTGGCCGCCAAAGCTCTTCCGGCTCCGCCGCTCGCCGTCCAGGATCATCCGGTAGGTACGCGGCGCATTCTCCTTCAGCCAGCTCAGCAGCGTCGGGCCGAAATTGAAACTTATGCGCGCGTAGTTGTTCACAATGCGCGCAATCAGCTTCTTGCTGTTCAGGATGCGCGCCGCGCCGTTGGTGGCGTAACACTCCGCGCAGATGCGCTCGTTCCAGTCGTGGTAGGGCGCGGCGGTCTCCTGGGTCTCCACCGTCTCCAGCCACGGATTCTCCCGCGGCGGCTGGTAAAAGTGACCGTGAATGCAAACAAACCGATTACTGGCGGCCATCAGACTTCCGTTCTCGCGCGGCGTCTTGCGGGACCCGCATTGAGATCTCAAACGATTGTTTTGCTGTGAGCCACTTGCAAAATTCCGCTGAAACTGCAGAATGTGTCAGGGCACGACTTCAGTCGTGCCGAAGGATCAACAAGATCATGTTGGGCTTTAGCCCCTGAGATTATGTTCTCAGTAATTTACAACTACGCAGCGGCTAAAGCCGGAATCTCGATTGGCCGATTGCGGCACGTCACCCAGAGGGTACCCGGTCGTGCCCTGACACAATCCATGACCTGAGGACGATATTGCAAGAGGCTCATGTAATTGACTATTGTAGGCTCGACCGCCCAGTAGGCGCTGTGTTCCGGGCCAGATCGCACGCCCGCCACAGGTACCAACTGGCCACCGAGCGGAACGGCGCCCAGCGCTTTCCCCTCTTGAGTACTACCTCCGGCTTGGGCAGATCTTCGGCAACGAGCGCGCGTGTCTTCGGAATTCTCTGAAACGTCAAAGCAAACCCCTTGCGCACGCCGTAGTCGGTCGCCGGCAACACATCGGGCCGCCCCAAGCGGAAGATCAGCAGCATCTCTACGGTCCACGGCCCGATGCCGCGCACCGTAGTCAGCCGCTCGACGATCTCCGCGTCCGTCATCCGCCCGATCGCAGCGTGAGTGGGCACCGTCCCGTCCAGCGTGCGGGCAGCCAGGTCCTTCAGCGCCTTGATCTTGTTGCCTGAGACACCGGCCGCCCGCAGTACCTCGTCCGGCGCATCCAGCAGCAGTTGCGGCGCGGGATCGCCGCCAAAGTACTCCCGCACCCGCCGATGGATGGTGGCCGCCGCCTTGCCATGCAGTTGCTGGTAGAGGATCGACTCGAGAAGCGACTCGAAGGGCGATTGTTCTCCATCGAGCCGCAGCTTGAACGCCCCAGCCCGGTCGATCAGCGCCCCCAGCTTGGGGTCGCGGGCGCGCACATGCTCTACCGCCTCGGCTGCGTCGAAGGGAAGTTCCGGAACCTTGCCGTCATGAATCATAGGGGAATAGTGTAGAGCATTCCCGGCTAAGAAATGCGCGTGTCTCCAGCCCCGCCCCAACTCAAGCAGGCGGAATTCCTATCGGAAGAGGCTGAACCCCTTCTTCTTTTCGACAACATCGATCAGGCCGCACGAAGTTCTTGCCATTCTCTGGATTACGCGCGAAATCTGTGAGTCTTTTGTCATGAGCGCGGTGGCGCTGTTCTGCATCTGAATCACCGCGGCATAGTCGCTGGGCACCTTCCAGTCGGCCGCTCTACCGAGAGCCTTCGCAATCTGCTCCTCATCGTTTCCCATGGACCCTTGCGAATACCGGTTAATCACAATCTCCAGCTTGGAGTCATTGATCGGGAAAAGCTGGGAGATCAAGCGATTTGCGTTGCGCAAATCCGGAATCCCGAACTGCATTACCAGGTAGACAGTCGATGCCTCCTTGAAGAGGGCCGAATCGGTCAGGTCCAGATCGGAGCCCGCATCGACCACCACATTGTCGAAGCTCCTGCGTGCGACGGAGATCAGCTTGTCGATGGCTTCATTGGAGGGCTTGAACGCAATAAACTTGCCCGGAGCCGCCAGCACCGTGAGTCCCGAACTATGTTTGATCAGGAACGAGGCGAGCAATCGCGAATCCAGCCGCTCCCAGTCCTGGAGAGCGTTCACGGTCGAGTATTCAGAGGAAAGCCCAAGCTCCAGCGCCGAGTCGCCAAAGGGGAGATTGAGGTCGATCAGAAGCGTGGGCTGCTTCGTCTCCTGGGCCACAGAGACGGCGAAATTGGTGGCCAGGGTTGTTGTCCCTGACCCGCCCTTCGCCCCCAGGAACACGAGCGATCTGCCGACTGTCTTTTCGGTTGGGCGCGTTTCCCGGTGGCGGCCTGAGGCGCGAACCAGGGCATCCACCAATACACCGGGCGCCAGCGGCATCTCAAGAAACTCGCGGGCTCCGGCTTGCATGCAGCGGATGACCATTACCGGATCGATCAAGGAAGAATAGACCATCACAGTGGTCTGTCCGGCTAGACAAATGCTCTCCACAACTTCGAGGGCGCGTTGCGGGTCGCTCTCCAGATCTACGATCGCAACATCGTAGTTCTCCGCCAGCATCCTCGGAAGCTCTTCGAAAACAGAAGGATAGAAAGAAAACTCCTGAATCCTGCCACTGCCCCAGGCGGCAATCTCGACGGCGATCGCCTGGCGGCGCCGGAGGTCCGGACCAATCAGCGCAACGGACAAACTGCCCGCGGCAATCGACTCAGGAATGTGGGCAATGCCCGACAAGGGAAGCCCTCCTTCCGGGTCCGATGCTGCGCTGCCTCGGACAGGCGCGCCACTAGTAACCATTTTATGCTATTTCGTAATAAGACGGGAGAGCGCGGGTCGAGTCACGTTACGACCGTACCAGTAATCGTCCATCAAGCCGAAAGCGACGCTCATTGGATTTACGGGCAGCACCGAGCATTGAACCGGGAACGCATGTGTCAGCCCGATCGCGCGCAGCGCTGGATCGAGCAACTTAGCGGCCGTTCAGGCCACTCCCACTCCGTAGCATTCTGAACCCTCGGGCAGCAAGTTGTTGTCCTTGTGCCCTCCCGCGCCCCGTCCTTGTACCATACAGGTCAGAGACGGACGAGGAGCGCCAACGCCATGAAGATGCGGCCAGGTACGCAAACGGGATTCCTGATGTGCGGCAAGGAGTGGATCGACGGGGAAGCCCTCGAAGTGCATTCACCCTGGGACCAGGGTATGGTGGGCCGGGTCTCCGAGGCTACCCGCGCCGATGCCCGTCAGGCCGTCAACCACGCCGTGGCCAGCCTGCGCCGCACGCGCGCCCTGCCCCGCTGGAAGCGCCGCGAGATCCTCGAAGACGTGGCCTCCGCTCTTATCGAGCAGAAGGAGCGCTTCGCCCAGCTCATCGTCGCCGAGGCTGGCAAGCCCCTTCGCCTGGCCCGCACCGAGGTAGACCGCGCCGTTCTCACCTTCAAGACCTCCGCCGAGGAGGCTGCCCGCCTGGGCGGCGAGAGCCTGCCCCTCGACCTGACCGAGGGCAACGAAGGCCGCTGGGGACTTGTTCATCGCTTCCCTGTAGGTCCCATCCTGGCTATCACTCCCTTCAACTTCCCGTTGAACCTGGTGGCCCACAAAGTTGCGCCCGCCATGGCCGCCGGCTGCCCCATCATCCTCAAGCCCGCCCCGCAAACTCCCTTCACCGCGCTGGCGCTCGGCGAGGTGGTTCTCAAGGCCGGCTGGCCCGAGGAGGCTCTGGCCGTTCTCACCCTCAGCAACGCCGAGACGGCGCATCTGGCCGAAAAGGAAGACCGCATCAAGCTGGTCACCTTTACAGGCTCGGCCAAGGCCGGCTGGGAGCTCAAGGCCCACTCCGGCCGCAAGCGCGTCCTGCTCGAACTAGGCGGCAACGGCGCGCTCATAGTCCACAGCGACTGGCGCGACCTGGACGCGGCAGCGCTGCGGACGGCCCACGCCGCCTTCGGATTCGCCGGCCAGTCCTGCATCAGCGTGCAGCGCGTTTTTGTCGAGCGCGCCATCTTCCAGACGTTCCTCTGGAAGGTCGTCGAGCACACCGCCCGCCTGGTCGCCGGCGACCCTGCCGACGAGGCCACCGAAGTCGGCCCGCTCATCCGCCTCAGCGAGGCCGAACGCGTCGAGGCTTGGGTCAAAGAGGCCGTCGAGGGCGGCGCGAAGCTGGTTGCCGGCGGCGAGCGCCAGGGCTCCGTTGTTGCTCCGGTCATCCTTACCGGAACCAAGCCGGGGATGAAGGTGCGCGACGAAGAAGTCTTCGGCCCGGTCGTGGTTATCGAGCCTTACGACGACTTCGAGCAGGCACTGGCCGACGTCAACCACTCCAGGTACGGCCTGCAGGCCGGCCTGTTCACCCGCGACGCCGGACGCATCCTCACCGCCTATCGCGAACTCGAGGTCGGCGCTCTCATCGTGGGCGACACGCCCAGTTGGCGTCTCGATCCCATGCCCTTCGGCGGCATCAAAGACTCCGGTCTGGGCCGCGAAGGCATTCGCTACGCCATCGAAGAGATGACCGAGCCGAGGATGCTGGTCATGACCGGGCTCAGCTAAGTCTCCGACTGCTTGTTGTTGTGCCAGAACTGGGTACCCAACCTGGGCGCCCTCCAGGCAGGGCGTCTCTGTTTTCGCGCCCAGGGTGGTATCCTCGGCACACAATCGCCAGGTACGAAATCACAAGGCAAGAGACCTAGGCTGTGGTCTTCTGTGCCGCCCAGCGCTTGCGCTGCGCTTCGGAGATCCGCTGCCGCGCCTCGGGGCTCAACGCGCGGGGCTTTCTCGCCTTGACAGGCTCTTCAGCCGCGACTTTGGCCACTCCCTTGACATGCGCTTTGGCTGCTGCTTTGGCGGCTTTCCTGGCCGGCGATTTGGGGGCTTTCTTGGCCGTCGATTGCCGGGTCTTGCGCTCTTTGATTTTGGACTTGATCGCGATAATCTTGGCGGCGATTTTGCCGGTGTGGGCCAGCAGGGAGCGGGCCTGCTTGAGCTTTGCGATTTCAGCGTCGATCAGGGTAAGAACAGAGTCGGATGCCATTGGTCAAGGATAACTCATAAATCGCCCCTTGCGCAGTTTCTCACGCAAATTGCACCGGTTGCGCGAGCCCGAAGCGCAGTATTTCAATCCGGCTTGCCCACGCCGCCTTCCTTGTACGCCTTCTGCAGAACGAAGAACGCTGCCTTCTTCTGCCCCTGATCGGAGACAAGTCCCTTGCGATTGAACTCATCCTGGATGCCCGCCAAGGGCCTGTTGGGCGAACGGAAATCCATTAGAATCCACGGGCTCATCCCTCTAAGTTGCGGAATGCGGTTGAGCATTCCCAGTTGATGGCGATAGATACTCGCTTGGAATTCCTCGGTCCAGCGCTCGTTCTCTCCGCCGTGCAGTCCGGCCTTCGCGCTCGCCGCCAAACTCGCTCATGATCAGGGGTTTCCGATAGTCGATGCGCCACTCTGTTATGTCCGCGGTCTCCGGCTTCTGCTCATACCAGCCGATGTATTCGTTGGCGCCGATCACGTCAAGAGCCTTGCCCAGCGGGTCGTCCACAATCTTGGTGCGCCCTTCGGCGCGCACCAGCAAAGCGGCAGTAATCAGGCGCGTCGGATCGAGCGTGCGGGCGCGGCTGGCGAGAGTCTCGATGAACTGCGTCCGCGCCTCTGTGTTCGGCGTCTCGTTGGCCATAGACCAGAGAATAATTGCCGCATGATTGCGCGAGGTGCCGATCTCTTCGTCCAACTGCTGCTCCGCCTTGGCCAGCACCTTGGGATTATCGAACTCCAGCGCCCAATACACGGGATTCTCCGACCATACCAGCATACCCATCCGGTCGGCCGCGCGCAGCATCGTCTCGTCGTGGGGATAATGCGCGAGGCGGACAAAGTTGGCGCCCAGTTCTTTGGCCCAGCCCAGCAGCGTCTCTGCATCCTTGTCCGTGTTAGCCCGGCCGGTGCGGTAAGGCGCCTCGGCATGGATGCAAATGCCGCGCAGAAAGATCGGCTTTCCATTCAGCAGTATCTCGGTGCCCCGCGTCTCCACCGTGCGAAAACCGATCAGGTCGTCGATCGAGTCCTGGCCCGCGCGCACCTGAACCTTGTATAGCTTCGGCATCTCCGGCGACCAGCGCTGGAGATTCTGAACGTTGAGATGAACCACGGCGCGCCCGCTGACGCCCAATGGCGCGGCTGTCGTTGCATTCAACTCGGGAATCTCCACTTCGACCATTGAGCCGGATTTGCCGCCCGCCACATGCACCCAGCCCTCTATCTCCGAGGCCATCCGCGTAACTCAGATGCAGATCGTACTGGTCGATGAAGGTCTCGGGAACCTCGATCAGCGATACTGAGCGCGTAAGGCCGCCATAGTTCCACCAATCGGTTTGGAGCGTGGGGACGTTGTCTTCGTGGCGGGTATTATCGACGGCGGCCACCACGAAGTTTGCGCCCGCATGAACCGCCGCCGTCACGTCGCAGTTGAAGCTGGTGTATCCGCCCTCGTGCTCGCAGACCTTCTCCCCGTTGACCCAGAACCAGGAGCGGTAGTTGGCCGCGCCCACATGCAGAAAGAGGCGCGTGTGCTCCTTGGGCTGATAAGTGAAGTCGTGTTCGTACCAGACCGGCCCCTCGTAGTAGATCAGCGACTCGCGCTGCGTATTCCAGTCGCCGGGCACCTTGAGCTTGGGCGCGTTGGCAAAGTCGTACTCCGTGGGGAAGTTATCGCTGGCCTGGGCCTTCCGGTTAAGAAACCAGCCGTTGGTCTTTTCCCGATGATGAAAACTGAAGAGCCCGGAGAAGTACGGATCGACGATCGAGGCCCAGTCGCCGTCAAGAGAGATAGCAGGCCGCCGGTCGGCGCCCGTTAGCACGATGGGCGCAGGTACGGGGGCAGCCTGTGCAAAGGCCGACTGAGCCGTGAAAAGCGTTACGGCCGCGGCAATTAGAACGAGCCTTGCGGGCTTAAGTGCGAATGGGCGTGAAAACAGGCGGACAACCTGATTCTTCATTTCGGAGCCTCGGTATTTCGGTTTCCAGCGGGCGCCGCGCCGCATCTTTTCGCCGGGCCGCGGCCGCTTGGTTTGGACTTGCAATCTTATCGCTCGCGAGCCGCGCTTGTACATTCCGGCGAGACATGAGCACTTGAGTATTCCGTGATCATGCCGGGCCCCGATGCAGATGCAACTGCCGCAGCGCGCGGTCCAGATCGAGCTTCTGTTGGGTCAGCAGGGCCAGCTCTGCAAAGTCGCCGCGGCGCTCGGCCTCGGCAATCTGTGCGCGAAGCTCCCGCTGGCGGGCCTCGATAGCCCGCTCCTGAATCTCCTGGATGGCGCTCCGCACCTCACTCTCCGAAGGCGGCTTCGTTTCCGCCAGTAGCACCTCGGCCAGCAGCGCCCGCTGCGCCGGATCCTCCACCACTTCGATCGGATCGTTGGCCTGGCGGCCGGCCAGGGCCTGCATGGCCGCGAACGTGCCCAGGTGCTCAAACCACGCTGGTTGCTGTGCTAGCGCTTCGGCCGCCAGCCGCCGCGCCCGTTCGTACTCGGGATCGTCAATGGCCAGCGCCCTCAGCAGCACCCGCTCCACCTCGGTGAGCGTGGCGGCCCGCGCCTCGACGCGGTCGCGCCGCTTGAGCGCGGCCTGGCGCAGCTCTTCGCGCAGTACCGCCGAGTCGATGCCCAGCTTTTGCGCGGCGTCGGCGGCAAACTGGTCGCGCGCCAGCTTCTCCGGCATGCGGCGAATGTGCGGCAGCAGGAAATTCATTGCCTTCACCTTCTGCTCAGAGCTGGCGCCGGGAAACAGCAGCCGCGCGCGCTCGATCAGGTAGTCGGCCTGGCGGCGCGCGCCGCGCAGGGCCGCCATATAGGCCTCCACGCCGCGCTCGCGGATAAAGCGGTCGGGGTCCAGCCCGCCGTCCAGGGTGACGATCTTGATGGTGAAGCCTTCCTCGGTAAGCAGGGCGATGGACTTCTCGGCGGCATTCGAGCCGGCGGCGTCGGGATCGAAGTTGACCACGACCTGCGAGGTGTGGCGGCGCAACAGGGCTACCTGCTGCTCGGTGAAGGCCGTTCCGCTGGTGGCGATCACGTTTTGAATGCCGCGCAGAAAGACCGAGATGCAGTCCATCTGGCCTTCGACGAGCAGGGCAAACTCATGCTGGCGGATGGAGGCGCGCGCCTTGTCCAGATTGAAGAGCACCAGGCTCTTGGAGTAAAGCGGCGTCTCCGGCGAGTTGATGTACTTGGCGCCGGCCTTGTCGCCGGTTTCGAGCGTCCGCGCGGTGAAGGCAATCACCCGGCCGCTCTCGTTGCAGATGGGAAACATCACCCGCTTGCGGAAGCGGTCGTAGATCGGCCCCAGGCTGCCGTCGCCCTGTTCCTTCGAGCTGAACAGGCCGCTGGCGCGCAGGGTCTCGTTGTCCGCCATGCCGCTCAGCCGGTCGCGCAGGGCGTTGAAGCTGTCGGGCGCGTAGCCGATGCGGAAGGCTCTTGATCCCTTCGGGCGTGAGGCCGCGACCGGCGAGGTATTCGCGCGCCACGGCCCCCTCGGGCGAGCGCAACTGCTCCTCAAACCATGCGGTCGCGGTCTCGTGCAGCTCCAGGAGCTTTGCTCGCATCCGCGCCTCGGCAGCCTCTTCCGGCGAGGAGAACTCGCGCTTGGGCAGCGGAATGCCGCACTTCTGCGCCACAATCCGCACCGCCTCGGGGAAGCTGACGTTCTCGATCTTGGCCACAAAGCTGAACACGTCGCCCGAAGCCTGGCAGCCGAAGCAGTGGTAGAACTGGCGCACCGCATGAACGGAGAACGACGGCGACTTTTCCTTGTGGAAGGGGCAGAGGCCGGAGTAGTTCTGCGCCCCCGCCTTGCGCAGGCGGATGTAGCCCTCGATCACCTTGACGATGTCGGCCTGCTGCTTGACGGTTTGGGCGAAGTCGAGCATGGGCTGGTCTGTATTGAGGATAAGGCCCGCGGAAGATCGGCGATGTGGAAAGCGGGGCGGGTTCCGAATTGGCCGGGGCTCGCCGGGAACCCGTAACGAAACTCCGGCACAGCTGGTTACTCTGCGCCGCGAACTATTACAGCCGGAACAAACAACGTACCTGGTGAACAACGAGCAAGTCCACATCTCCAACTGCAAACAGCCCGTCGTCTCAAGCTGTCTTTTTTCTTGACATGCAATTGAGACGCATGGTTCAATGGCGGAGTCTGTCGCGCAGAGCGACGGGGAGCGTGTCAACGCACGCTTTCCGTCGATGGACGAATGCCAGTTTTTCCCTCTGCGGCGAATGACTCGCGAGGCTCCAAAGCTGTTGCTTCCCCCTTCGTGTTCGCCCCGGGGACTTCGCGATGGATAGCGGTTGTTTCAAGCACCGGACGAACTTGCTCAAGAGATGGTTCTTTGGGATCGCTGCGTCTTTGGACGCGGGGATTCGCCTTGAACCATCGCTAACTCCACTCGCCTTCCGGCGAAAGGCCGTGCCTTTCCAACGAGGGCGCAAGCTCAATGTACGTGGCCGCTTATCAAAACTATCCAGCCGGAAAACCCGGCTTGAAGGAGAAAAACACGTGCCCAATAACAGAGAGTTTCTTCCCCCGGGAGTAGCTCGCAAAGCAAGAACTGCCGAACAGATCGCCGCCGGTGGGCCCGCCGGGTTCGACTATCCGGCTACCACCGTTGGCGTTGCCGGCAATATCACAGTAATGTACGATTCCAGTCTTGGAGCGCCGGGGTTGGCGCTTGCCAAGGAGATGGTTGGCGTCGTAGCCGGTCCATACCAGCAAATGGAGGTGAATTTTGGAATCGCCGGCGGCGCAGTCACCGTTATCGTGGCGCCCTTGAGTGGAAAGAACGATGGTTCCGGCGGAGCATACCACTACGGCTGCGACTTCAGCTCCGGCGGCGTCCTCTACGTGGATGCAACGTTTGCGGTCACTTCGGGCAACCCGCTGGATGTGGAAGTTTCGCTGTATATTGCCGAACTCTCCGAAGCGTTCATGGGGGCGCAAGGCAAGGGATGGGGTTGCGGTTACAGCAATGGCGAGGGGCTGTCGCGCTACCTGGCATCGAATGCTTCGCCGGGCACGATGCCCAGCTGGGGCATCACGGGGCCGTCATGGGCATCGGCCGGATTCCCAGACTGGGTAAGCAAGACTGAGACCACAGATCGGGATTACACATCGACCGGTTGCGCGATTGTATACATCTACTGGATGCGGTCGCTCGGTTTCACTACTTCGGAGATTGTGCAGGCCGGTGGTGCCACGCTGGCGGCGAATTATAAAACGCTCACCGGAAAGACGACGGCCTACGCGGATCTGCTTGCGGCGGTGAAGGGGCTGAAGATCACCACCGATAACCCATTCGCGGCGCACCTCTACCAGATGCATGGCGACGGCACCATATGGATCTATACCGGGCCGCCCCTGACGGGCTGGCAGATGCTGGACAACAATCCGCGCGCCCGCGCCATTGCGGGCGATGGCGGCCTGCTGTATCAGATGCATGGCGACGGCACAATCTGGCTGTACACCGGCCCGCCCTTGTCGGGATGGCAGATGCTGGACAACAATCCAAGGGCGCGCGCCATTGCGGCGTCGGGCCGCAAGCTCTATCAACTCCACGATGACGGCACCATCTGGGTCTACACCGGTCCACCGCTGACTGGCTGGCAGATGCTGGACAATAACCCCAGAACCATCGCGATCGTGGCTGGCGATAGCCTGTATCAGCTCCACAACGACGGCACCATCTGGGTCTACACCGGGACGCCACTGACCGGATGGCAGATGCTGGATAACAATCCGGCGACGGTCGCCATTGCATCCGCGGGCGGGGCGCTCTATCAGATGCATGGCGACGGCACCATCTGGATCTACACCAGCCCGCCAATGAGTGGATGGCAGTTGGTCGATAACAATCCGGCAGCGACCGGCATTGTAGCTTCAACGTCGGCGCTCTACCAGACGCATGGCGACGGCACCATCTGGATCTACACCGGCCCGCCCATGAGTGGATGGCAGATGCTGGATAACAACCCCAGAGCCCGCGAGATTGCGGCTGGCGAAGGACTGTATCAGCTGCACGGCGACGGTACCATCTGGATCTACACCGGTCCGCCCCTGAGTGGCTGGCTTACTCTGGACAACAACCCGGCAACGACGGCCATCATGACTGCCAAGTAGCCCCCTGGCTCTCGCGGAGTGCTCATGTCCGTCGAGCGCTCCGCGAAACTCCCGCGGCGAACCTGCCTTCCACAAGCATCCAAGAGCCTCGGGTATCATAGAACCATGATCCCTAAGGCTTTGGGAGTAGCAGTGTGCCTGGCGGCGGTTGCCTGGGAGGCTTCAATCGCGCAGAGCATCAAGCCGGCGGCTGCTCCCGCGGAGGCTGCGATGGCGCAGCCCTTCAGCGGCAAGAGAGTGCCGCTGCTCGCCGAAGGATTGCGGCTTTCCGACTTCGAGGGCATGGTACCGCGGCCGGGGCTGAAAGACAAGCTGCTCAAAATCACCGGCTTTGTTCAGAACACACCCCGCGACGGCCAGCCGGCGACCGAAGACACCGAGGTCTGGCTGGGGCGCACAAAGACGGCATTGTATGTCGTCTTCATTTGCCACGATCGTCATACGGACAAGATTCGCGGCCATCTGGCGCGGCGCGAGAACATCTTGAACGACGATAACGTCACCATGATTCTCGATCCCTTTCAAGACCACAGAAAGGGCGTTCTATTCAAGGTAAATCCGGCGGGTGTGCAGGCCGACGCCGCGTGGAACGACCTGGTCGGTTCGGATTTCAGTTATGACCAGGTTTGGGACTCTGACGGGCTTGTGACTCGGGACGGCTGGATGGCGCTGATGGCCATTCCCTTTAGCAGCCTCCGCTTCCGCCCCGACGGTTTCGATTGGGGCGTGGTCTTCCAGCGCAGCTTGCCTCGAAACAGCGAGACGGATTTTTGGCCGCGCGTCGCAATCGATACCTTTGGTTATCTCAGTCAGGAGGGAACGCTGCAAGGGATCGAGGGCGTGACCGGCTCTCATGACATTCAGATCGTTCCCTATTCGCTGGGCCAGAACGAGCGGTCGCTCAATACTTTGGACCCGCTGAATCCATTCTTCAGCTCACGGCGCTTTGAAGGCACGGCAGGCGGTGAGGTCAAGGCTGTTCTCAAGGACAGCCTGGTGGTCGATGCGACCATCAATCCGGATTTCAGCGACGTGGAGTCGGACCAGCCGCAGTTCACCGTCAATCAGCGCTATGCCCCTTACTTTCCCGAGCTCCGGCCGTTCTTTTTGGAGAATGCGAGTTACTTCACTACGCCAATCCAGTTGGTCTACACGCGCAACATCGCTCATCCGGAGTTTGGCGCGCGCGCCACCGGAAAGATCGGTCACACGAACATCGGCCTGTTCGCTATCGACGACAGAGCGCCGGGAGAGATGGTGGCGCCCGGCGACCCGCTTTGCAACAAGCGCGCCACATTCGCCGTAGGGCGCGTCTCCCGGGACATTGGCGAAGGATTTAGCATTGGCGCGATTTATACCGACGAGGAGTTCGGCCAGGGATGGAACCGCATCGGAGGCGTCGATTTCACGGCGCGGATGACAAACAGATGGAGTGCGCAGGGACAATGGGCGGAAAGCTCAACCAAAGGCAGCATCGATAGCGGCGCGCAGCCGACCTATGCCGCCGGCCCGGCGAGCAACCTCAAGTTGCACCGCGCCGGCCGCTCGTTCGGCCTCGACGCGGTCCTCATGGATTACAGCGCCGGGTTTCAAACCCAGGTTGGTTTCATCCCCACCGCGAACATCCGCAACGGCATGGCGCACGCGACTTATAAGTGGTTCCCTGAGCACAATACTATTCTGAACTATGGGCTGGAAACGAGCCAGAACATCGCCTTCGATCATCGAGGCGACCGCGTCTTCCATTATTCGTCATTTGATTTTTTTGTTTCTCTGCCGCGAAACACGACGATCGCGCCAACAGGCGGCCAGAACTCAGACACGCTGGGACCGCAAAACAACGCGCTGTTCGCGCAGAATAGAAACTTTACCGAGAATTTCGGCGGGCTGATCGCGCGAAGCGCTCCGATTCCGCAGCTCAACTTCAGTGCCTCTTTCTTTCGCGGCGGGAATGTAAATTACAACCCCGTGAATTGCCCAGCTGCCTCACCCTTGCTTCCGAATTGCCTGCCGTCATTGATGAACCAGGAAGACGGCCAGGTGCTGATTACATTCCAGCCTTTCCGCCAACTGACTACGGACAGCACCTACCTGCTGGATCGCGACCACTCGGTCGCGGACGGGGCGCTGGTATTTGAGAGCCAGACCTTCCGCGCCAAGGCCAACTATCAATTTACGCGGGCGCTTTCAGCGCGCGCCATTGTGGAGTACGACTCGACTCTGGCCAATCCAGCGGAAACGTCGCTGTTGCGGACCAAGCAGGTTGGCACCGAGGCGCTCCTCGCGTGGCTGCCGCACCCTGGCACGGCGATCTACATCGGTTATAACAACGACTTGCAGAATCTGGATCGCGCGCTCTGCAATCGTTTGCCGGGCGGGGCCTGCGATCCTGAAGATACGGTTGCGCCGCGATCCCCGCAGTTCTTGAACGATGGGAGGCAGATCTTTGTCAAGGCCTCCTATTTATTCCGCTTCTAGGCTCAGTGGGGCCTGTTGACTGGCGTCTGCGTGCGATTGTCTCTGCATCCAAGCCCTCGGCCGGCTTTTTTGGTCTTCGATTTGCTGCCGAGACTGAAAGAAGCCTGCTGTTCGAGGTCCCCCTTCCCAATGCATCCGATCTCAGATCAATTCTTCGCGCCTGCGATGGGATAGCCCTGCCAGAGATACTCCAAAGCCTCGGGCAGGGTTTGCTGTTTCACGGCGCGGTCGGTGTGGCCGGCGTTGCGGGCAAAGACTAATTGGTAACGATAGCCCTTGGCTGCCAGCACTTTGGCCATGTTTTCGTTGGCCACAACCCAATCGTGCATGTGGTCGCCCATGATATTGGGATTGAAATTGTCTCTGTCGCCCACCTCCATCCAGATGCGCAGCGGCTTGGCCGGGCTGTTTGGGATAAGGTGCTCATGAAACTCCCACGCGCCGTGCGGGGTCTGGGAATTATGGGGCCACTGCTGATTCACGTAAGTGCCGGAGTAGGTAAGAACGCGATGGTATAAGTCAGGGCGATACCAGGCCATGATCAACGCGCATGAGCCGCCGGAGCTGCCGCCCATGGCTGCGCGGCTCTCGGGATCGCGAGTCAGCTTCACATGATATTGCGACTCGACGAGCGGCAGCACTTCCTTCTCGACGAACTCCGCATACAGGCCCGACATGGTGTCATATTCCAGGCCTCGTTCGCTGCCCTGCGCGTCGCCACCGCCATTGCCGATGGAGATGGCGATCATCACCGGCACGCGGCGCTGGGCGATCAGGTTATCCAGGGCCGTAAACAGCGCCCGGTCGGGACCGTCGGCGCCAACAATGAACGGCGCGACGGTGCCCGGCACATATTGTTTGGGGACGTAAACGGCAACGTGGCGCGTGTAGGGAGCGGAATGGCTGGTGGTAACTATGAGTTTCGCGGGATCGGCGGGATCGGGCGCGCCAAACGTGCCGGGCTCGCGGGCGATGCCGGGATAGATCTTGCTGTCGGCCGAACTCATGGTGAACTCATAGACCGCTCCCTGCGGCACGCCATCCTGCGCGGCCATCTCCGGCGCGGGGTTGTGCGTGGGACCGAGAATGAAGTTCCCGTCGGCGCTTGCCGGAGCATTGACGCCGTCCGGCAACTCCCTGGCCGCGACAAATCCAGGCGTGTTGGGATCGCGGGTGGGCGGCGTGGGGCGCGCCGGGCGTGTCGCCGCTGCCGCGGCGGACGGCGCCTGGGCTGCGGTCAGGGCCGTGCCAGCCGCAAAACCGATCAAAGTCGCGATGGTCAGAAGACGAAGCATTGAGGCTCCTTTTGTCTCGGTGTGCATTTTCGAAGTTGCGGGGAGAGGTTCGATTCAATCCTGGGCTTTGCCGGGCGCGCTCGTCCGCCACGCGGATCTTTCCCGGAATATACCACCGGCAACGCACTGGGCAAAAGGGCCGGCGGAAGCGGCGTTGGACAAGCGGACCGGTGCTCCAAGGAACCGGAGCGAAGAGCCTTGCGTACCAGAGGAGCATGAGGAATAGGGCCTTGGGCGTGGCAGTGTGTCTGGCGACGGTTGCTTGCGGGGTTGCGGGCGCGCAGACCAGCAAGCCGGCGGCAGCGCCGGCGCAGGCTCCCAAGGCGCAGCCGCCCGGCGACTACAGAGTGCCTCAGATTGCCGAAAGGCTGCGGCTCTCCGACTTCGCAGGCATGGAGCCGCGAGCGGAGTTGAAAGGCAAGCTGCTCAAGATCGCCGGCTTTATCCAGAACACGCCGCGCGACGGGCAGCCGGCGACCGAAGCTACCGAGGTATGGCTGGGATATACAAAGAGCGACCTCTATTTTGTATTCATTTGCCACGACCGTCACCCAGGCGAGATTCGCGGACATCTGGCTCGGCGCGAAAATGTTGGGAACGACGACAACGTGTCGGTGCTGCTGGATCCGTTTCAAGACCACCGCAGAGGTACTCTCTTCACGGTGAATCCGGCAGGGGTGCAAGCCGACGCGGCTTGGACCGACGGCCAGGGCCAGGATTATAGCTACGACCAGGTCTGGGATTCCGAAGGGCAAGTGACTTCCGGCGGATGGATGGCGCTGATGGCTATCCCCTTTCGCAGCTTGCGATTTCGACCTAATGGCTCGGACTGGGGCGTGGTCTTCGGCCGCAATTTTCCGCGCAACAGCGAGACCGATTTCTGGCCGCGCGTCGCCGCCAATATCTCCGGCGTGCTCACCCAGGAAGCTACGCTGAAAGGCATTGAGGGCGTAACGGGCTCGCATAACATCCAGGTGAATCCATACGTGCTGGGGCAAAACGAGCGCACGCTGGAGACGCTCGATCCGGCCAATCCCTATTTCAGTTCGCGCCACCTGGAAGCCACCGCGGGCGGCGAATTCAAGGCCGTTCTCAAGGACAAGATCGTCTTCGATGCCACCGTCAACCCGGACTTCAGCGACATCGAGTCCGACCAGCCGCAGTTCACTGTCAATCAGCGCTATCCGGTGTACTTTCCGGAGCTGCGCCCGTTCTTTCTGGAAAATGCCAACTACTTCACTACACCTTCGCCGCTAACCCTGCTCTACACCCGCAATATAGTGCATCCGGAGTACGGGGCGCGCCTGACCGGCAAGCTGGACCATACCAACATCGGCCTGCTGGCAATCGACGACCGCGAACCCGGCGAGACCGTCAGCTCCGGTGACCCGCTCTACAAGAAACGCGCCTTCATCGGCGTGGGACGCGTTTCCCAGGATTTCGGCAAGGGGACGAGCATCTCCGCGCTCTATACCGACTACGAGTTCGGCCAGGGATGGAACCGCATCGGCGGGGTCGACTCCATCGTGCGCTTCAACGACAAGTGGACGGCCGTGGGGCAATGGGTGGAAAGCTCGACCATGGGCAACCTCGACAGCGGCAACCCTCCCGCCCATTCCGCCGGACCGACTTGGAATATGAGTGTGAGCCGCTCCGGCCACTCTTTCAACTTGAACACGAACTTCGTGGATTTCAGCACCGGCTTTCAAACCCAGTTGGGGTTCATTCAGACCTCGAATATTCGCAGCGGGCAAACTTACTCAAACTATCAGTGGTATCCGAAGCACAAAAAGATCCAGATATTTGGACTGGAAACCAATCAGAACGTAGCTTTTGACCATCAAGGCGACCGTGTCTACCATTACTCCTCCTTCGACGCTTTTGTTGTTCTGCCGCGCAACTTCGTCTTCGCGCCGGTTGTGGGCGAGAACTCCGACACGGTGGGACCGCCAAGCTACTCAGTGCTCACCAAATACAAGAACTTCACGGAGAATAACGGCGGGGTTGTCTTTCGCGGCGCGCCGTGGGCGCAACTGAACTTCAGCATCAGGGGCTTCCGCAGCGGAAATGTGAATTACAATCCGGTGGCCGGCCGGGCGCCGTCTCTGATGAACCAGGAAAACGCGCAGGTTCTCGTTACCTTGCAGCCAGTTCGCCAATTGACCGCGGACAACACCTATCTGCTGGATCGCGATCGTTCGGTGGCCAGCGGCGCGCTGGTCTATGAGAGCCAGGTATTCCGCACCAAGGTCAACTATCAATTCACGCGGGCGATCTCAGCCCGAGTGATTGTCGAGTACGACTCCACGCTGGCCAATCCCGCTGAAACGTCGCTGTCGCGGACCAAGCAGGTACAAAGCGAGGCGCTCTTTACTTGGCTTCCGCATCCCGGCACCGCCGTCTACATCGGCTACAACAACGACCTTCAGAATCTGGATCGCTCGCTCTGCAATCGCCTGCCGGGCGGGGCCTGCGACCCTGACAACACCGTGCCGCCACGCTCGCCGAACCTACTCAACGACGGACGCCAGATCTTCATCAAGGCCTCATATTTGTTCCGCTTCTGATCCCTGTGGATCGCTTAACAGGCTGGGTGTCCCAGGTTTCAATTTTGGGGCCTGGGATAGCTTAAACTCAAGATACGAAATCATTGGGTCACAGACCAACCGTCTCTCCATGCGGTCCGCAGGAGCCTTTTTCCGTCCCTGCCGCAATTCCAAAGGAAGAGTCTCCATTAAAATAGATGTAAATGGCGTTTCCCATCAAAGTCTGTGTCGTCTGCGCGGAGGAGTTCGAGCTGAGGCCCGGCAAGCCCGGCTTTGCCAACCGCTGCCCGGCGTGCAGCGAGCCGGAATCGGCGGAGCCTGCCGCCGCCAAGCGTCCCAAGGACGCCGTCGAGCGCAAGGCCGCCATAGAAGCGGACGCTGCGCGCAGGAAAGCGATTCGCGATCTGCTCTACGGCAAGGAAAGCTGAGCCTCACCGCCATCCGCGCCCATCGCGTCGGTTGAAAGCCCACAAGATACTTGTTGCAACGAATATCTTCCTCGCGCATCCAATCTTCTGTAAGGCAGAGGAGGTCAACCATGTCGCTTCGTCCCGTTCGACAGATCTTTGAAACCAAGCCCACCATCGAGGGCGCCGGCGTTAAGCTACAGCGCGCCTTTGGCTTTGGCAAGACTGCGGAGTTCGATCCATTCCTGTTGCTCGACGACTTTCGCAGCGACAATCCAGAGGATTATCTGGCAGGATTTCCGTGGCATCCCCACCGCGGAATCGAAACCATCACCTATGTGCTGGCCGGCGAGGTAGCGCACGGAGACAGCCTGGGCAACAAGGGCCGCATGACCGCCGGCGACGTGCAATGGATGACCGCGGGCAGCGGCATTCTGCACCAGGAGATGCCCAAGGGCGACACGCGAGGGCGCATGCACGGCTTCCAGTTGTGGGCCAACCTGCCCGCGGCGCTCAAGATGACCGACCCGCGCTACCAGGACATTCCCGCGAGCGCCATCCCTGAAGTGACCGAAGACGACGGGACCAAGGCGCGTATCATCGTCGGCGAGTTCTGGGGCAAGAAGGGGCCGGTCGAGGGCGTGGCCGCCGATCCGCGCTACGTGGACATTTCGGTTCCCCCGGGCAAGCGCAAGCGCATCCAGGTGGAGACCACACGCAACGCCTTCGCCTATGTCTTTGCCGGTTCGGGCACATTCCGCGACGCCTCCGACCCGCAGGCCGTGCTGACCGAGTCGGCCGAAGACCCCAACGCACCGGCCGTCTACGACGCAAAGAACCACTCGCTGGTACTCTTCGACCGCGGCGATGAAATTGTCGTCCAGGCTGGTCCCGAGGGCATCCGCTTCCTGCTGGTTTCAGGCAAGCCGCTGGAGGAGCCGGTGGCATGGTACGGGCCGATCGTGATGAACACGCAAGCTGAGCTGCGCCAAGCAATGAGCGAGTTGCAAAGCGGGACGTTTATCCGGCACGGGTGAGGCAGGCCGACGGTCAAAGCAAGCAGCAAGGAAACTGGCCGCCGGAGGCCGGAAGTTACTGCACCTCCGCCGGCAATTCCCCAAACAGAACATCCGTTGGCGAAAGCCCGCGCTGGCGCAAAGCCCGCAGGCTCAGCGCGTCGTGGCGCTTGGCCAGGCGGCGGCCGCTTGCGTCCACCATCAGGCGGCAGTGGAACCAGGCGGGATTGTTGTACCCCAGCGCGCGGTTGAGCAGAATCTGCCGCGCCGTGGACTTGAGTAGATCGGCGCCGCGCACCACCTCCGTGATGCGCATGGCCGCGTCGTCGGCCACGCAGGCAAGCTGGTAGCTGGGCGCGCCGTCGCGCCGCCAGACGATAAAGTCGCCAAAATCGCGGCCGGCCACAAAGCGCTGCGGACCCAAGTTGAGATCCACGAATTTGATCGCCTCGCCGTCGGGAACCCGGAACCGCCAGTTGATGCCGCCGGGCTCGTCAATCTCGCTCGCGGCGGAGCAGCTAGGTTCAGCATTCTCGCCCGCCGAACCACGCACTCCGCCGGGCCGGCAGGTTCCCGGATAAACCGGCTCGTCGTCCAGCGGTTCAACGTCTACGGCGCCTTGCAGGCCGCCCGGGCAGCCCTCGTGCGGTGCGGCGAGCGCTGCCTCAAGATCCTTGCGCGAGCAGCGGCAGGGATAGACGAAGCCGCGCCGCCGCAGCTCACGCCATGCGTCCAGGTAGACCTCTCGCCGCCGGCTCTGCTCGTACGGCGCGGACGGCCCTCCGCAATCCGGCCCTTCCTGCCAGCGGATGCCCAACCAGCGCAGGTCTTCGATTGCCGCCTGCGCGTAGGACGAGCGGCTGCGGTCGGGGTCCAGATCCTCCATACGCATCGCCAGCGTGCCGCCCGCATCGCGAGCCCGCTCAAAGGCCGTCCAGAAGGTGCGCGCATGGCCCGCGTGCAGATAGCCGGTGGGCGACGGCGCAAGCCGGCCGCGATAACCCGATTCCGGCGATGGACAGAGGCCAGGCACGCTACGGATCAGTGTAGAACCAGAGCCGAGAGGCGCAGGCGGGGGCTCGTCCCAGGCATGCGGCGGTACGGGCGGGTCTCGTGGCTGACAGATCGAACCGGAGCTTCGCGCGCTCTCCTCTCATCTTCTGGCGCGCGCCGACGGCGGATAGGCAAATCCCGGTGGCGGGGCCGACGGCCTTTGGGTTGGACGGCGAACACCTACAGAAGAAAGGTGGACGGAAGCCGAATCGGCAACAAGAGAAGTACTTGCGGCGGCCCTGCGCCTACCGCAGAAAAGTCGCAGCCAGACATACTTGGACCGGAGTAGGATAGAGAACGCATACCCTGCGGCTGTCTCAGCGTACGAGCCGTTTCACTGGTTCTTGCCGGCGCCAGGACGATGCCTCGGCGAGTCTTGCAGGCATCTACCCTTGGGGGCCAGATAACAGAGGAGTTGGGGCACTGGGTTCTGCCCATCGATGAGGTTGATTACTACGGTTGCGATCTTTCTCGGAGCGGCTTGTGCCGCCTTTGCCGCCGCGCCCGCCCCTCTTACGACCCTGCGCGCCATTCATGCTCTCACCAATGCCGAGGCCAGCCAGAAGCTCCCGGTAGACTTCGAAGCTACGGCTGTCTACTCGCGTGGTTACGAGAATCTGCTCTTTGTGCAGGACGGCGACGTCGCAATCTTTGTGCGGCCCCCGACGGCCGCCAAACTGGTTCCCGGGGATCGTGTTCAGGTGCGGGGAACGACGCAGGCGAGCTTCCGCCCGATTGTGATAGCCGACAGCGTCACCCTGCTCCACCCCGGCGTCCCGCCCAAACCCGTTCCAGCCACCTTCGACGAGTTGATCCGCGCCCAGCACGATTCCATGCTGGTTACCGTGCATGCCGTTGTCCATGCCGCGGACTTGATAGTGAGCACGATGGCGCCTGTCCGCAGCGCCAGCCTCCAGATGCTTGCCGAGGGCGGCCACATCCAGGTAAACCTGGACAGCGACGATGCAAGCGCGACCAAGGACCTGCTGGACGCCGAGGTCGAAGTGACCGGAGTCGCTGCGGGAAAGTTCGACGACAAGATGCAGCAGACCGGGGTTGTGCTCTACGTTTCATCCTTGTCGGACTTGAGGATACTCCATCGCGCCACCGCCAGTCCGTGGTCCCTTCCGGTCACGCCCATGGACCAGGTTCTTGCCGGCTATCACATGAACGATCTCACGCCGAGGGTCCGGGTGCGGGGAACCATTACCTACTACCAGCCGGGCGCGGCCGTTGTGCTTCAGGACGGCGCCAAGAGCCTATGGATTGCAACCCATACCCGTGAACCTCTACAGATCGGCGATCGGGCGGAAGCGACCGGCTTTCCGGACGCACGCGACCGCATGTTGACCCTGACCGACGGTGAGATCCAGGATAGCCACGTTCTGGCGCCCATCGCGCCCCAACTGGCGAACTGGCAGCAACTGGCATTCTGGAGCAACAACAAGCCGGATGGGCACCTGTACGATCTGGTTTCCATCGAAGGGCAAGTGGTGACGGGGGTCCGGGAGGCCTCGCAAGACGAGTATGTTCTGGTCTCCGATGGCCGGCTATTCACTGCCGTCTACCGGCACCCGCGCGCAACATTTATGCTTCCGCCGATGAAGGAGATTCCGCCGGGCTCCCGTATACGGGTCACCGGCATCTGCATGATCTTGGATGCCAATACAATCAACCCCGGCGAGGAAGCGCCGTTCAATATCCTGCTGCGCTCTTTCGACGATATTTCGGTCGTCGCCCAGCCTTCATTGGTGAACATTCGAAACCTGATCATCCTGGTTGGCGTACTGCTCCTGGTCGTATTCGTCATAGGCGCCCGGGGCTGGGCCATCGAGCACAGGGTGCGCCGGCAAACCGCCGCGCTGGCCATGATCGAACAACGGCGCAGCCGCATCCTGGAGGATATCAACGGCACCCGTCCGCTGGCTGAGATCGTAGAAGAGATTACGGAGCTGGTCTCCTTCAAACTGCATGGCGCCCCCTGCTGGTGCCAGGTGTCCGATGGCGCGCAACTGGGAAACTGCCCGCCGATGCCGGAAGGCCTTCGCGTCGTCAGCACCGAGATTCCCGCCCATACCGGGCCCGCGCTCGGCACCCTCTTTGTCGCGTTCGATCCGCTGGCCAAGCCCGGCACCGGCGAGCAGGAGGCCCTGTCCTTGGCGGTTGCGCTGACCGCGCTGGCCATTGAGACCCGGCGTGTTTACTCCGACCTGCTGCACCGCTCGGAGTTCGACCTGCTCACCGACATCCACAACCGGTTTTCGCTGGGCAAGTATCTCGATCGGCAGATTGACGAGGCGCGGCAGAAGGCCGGCATCTTCGGATTGATTTACATCGACCTCGACAAGTTCAAGGAGGTGAACGACCTCTACGGCCACCAGATAGGAGACCTGTACCTACAGGAGGTGGCGCTGCGCATGAAACGCCAGTTGCGGGGCGTGGATATGCTGGCGCGGCTCGGCGGCGACGAATTCGCCGTGCTTCTGCCCCAGGTTCGCAACCGCGCCCGGGCCGAGGAGATCGCTCTGCGGCTTGAGCGCTGCTTCGACGAACCGTTTGCCATTGAGGAGCACATGCTGCGAGGCTCGGCCAGCATCGGAATTGCTCTCTACCCTAATGACGGCGCCACCAAGGACGACCTTCTGGGCGCCGCGGACTCAGCGATGTACAAGACCAAGAACAGCAAGCGAGAGGCCGAGACGGGGCAACCCGAGCGCGGGAACTCCTGAAGCGCGTTGGTGAAGCCCCCCAGAGAACAAGGAGCGGGACAAGGGTGACTGCGCCGGCTCGCGGGATCGGGATCCTGCAAAAGCGACAGCCAGACGAACTTGCGCCGGAGTAGGATAGGGGGCGCATACCCCGCGGCTGTTTCAGCATGAGAGCAGTTTCGCGGGTTCTTGCCGGCGCCGGGAGGATGCCCTGGCGGATTCTGCCGATAGGCATTGAGGGATTTGGAAAGCAAGAGAGCTGCGCCACCGAGTGCTGCCCAATGAAGAGGTTGATCCACTTATTCGCGATCGTATTGGGATGCGCCACGGCTGCCGGGGCAGAGGCGCCCGCCGTGCTCACCACCCTGCACGCCGTTCACGCCTTAAGCCACGCCGAAGCCGCCAAGGGGCTGCCCGCCGCCTTTGAGGCGACCGTGACCTACCGGCGCGGGGGGGAAAGCACGCTGTTTGTCCAGGACGCCGGTGAGGGAATCTATGTGTGGGCAAACGCGGATATCAAGCTGGCTCTCGGCGATCGCGTTCTGGTTCGAGGCAAAGCGCAGGACAGCCTCCGTCCCATTGTGATCGCGGCCGGGGTTACCTTGCTCCATCACGGCGCTTTGCCCACGCCCGATCTCGCCACCTTCGATGAATTGATGCATGGACAGCGCGATTCTATGCTGGTCACCGTCCGTGCGTCCGTGCTCAGCGCCGATATGGTGGGGGGCGGGGACGCTTTGGAGTTACTTGCCGATGGTGGTCTGATCGATGCGTACATCGATAGCCGGGATCCTGGTGCTCTGGGCGGGCTGCTGGATGCGGAAGTCGAGGCCACTGGCGTTGCTTCGGCTCAATTCGACGGCAAAATGCAACAAACCGGAGTGGCGCTCGCCGTTCCTTCGCCGGCGTACATAAAGATCCTAAGGCGCGCCGGCGCTGGTCCCTGGTCTCTCCCCGTCACACGGATGGGCGACATTTTTTCCGGCTATCGAGTCAGGAACTTCAGTCAGAGAGTGCGGGTCCACGGGACCATTACCTATTACCAGCCCTCTTCGGCCATCGTTCTTCAAAGCGGCGCACAAAGCCTCTGGATCATGACCCGGATCGAGAGTCCCCTTCGGATCGGCGACGAGGCGGACGTGACCGGCTTCCCCGACTTGCGTGACGGTTTCCTGGCACTTTCGGGTGGCGAAATCCAGGAAAGCCCGGTTTACGCGCCAATCGTTCCCGCGCCGGTGGCCGTGAGCGACTTGGCTGCGAGCAAGCACATCTTCGATCTGGTCTCTATTGAAGGGCAGGTGGTGATGGAGGTCCGCGAGAGTTCACAGGATGAGTATGTCTTGATGGCCAACGGCCAAGTCTTCTCAGCCATTTACCGGCACCCTAATGTTGATGGCTTCAATCTGCCGCCTATGAATCAAGTGCAGTGGGGCTCCAGGGTACGCGTCGCCGGCATATGCATTCTCGGCCACTCCAATCCGTACAGGAGCGATGTGCCGTTCGATATCCTCATGCGCACTCCGGACGATATCTTGGTGGTCGCCAGGCCCTCTCTCCTCAATGTTCGCAATCTCATGATTCTGGTTGGCGTACTGCTCCTGGTCGTATTCGTCATAGGCGCCCGGGGCTGGGCCATCGAGCGCAGGGTGCGCCGGCAAACTGCCGCGCTGGCCATGATCGAACAACGGCGCAGCCGCATCCTGGAGGATATCAACGGCACCCGTCCGCTGGCTGAGATCGTAGAAGAGATTACGGAGCTGGTCTCCTTCAAACTGCATGGCGCCCCCTGCTGGTGCCAGGTGTCCGATGGCGCGCAACTGGGAAACTGCCCGCCGATGCCGGAAGGCCTTCGCGTCGTCAGCACCGAGATTCCCGCCCATACCGGGCCCGCGCTCGGCACCCTCTTTGTCGCGTTCGATCCGCTGGCCAAGCCCGGCACCGGCGAGCAGGAGGCGCTTGCCATGGCCGTTGCGCTGACCGCTTTGGCCATTGAGACCCGGCGTGTTTACTCCGACCTGCGCCACCGCTCGGAGTTCGACCTGCTCACCGACATCCACAACCGCTTCTCGCTGGACAAGTATCTCGATCGGCAGATTGACGAGGCGCGGCAGAAGGCCGGCATCTTCGGATTGATTTACATCGACCTCGACAAGTTCAAGGAGGTGAACGACCTCTACGGCCACCAGATAGGAGACCTGTACCTACAGGAGGTGGCGCTGCGCATGAAACGCCAGTTGCGGGGCGTGGATATGCTGGCGCGGCTCGGCGGCGACGAATTCGCCGTGCTTCTGCCCCAGGTTCGCAACCGCGCCCGGGCCGAGGAGATCGCTCTGCGGCTTGAGCGCTGCTTCGACGAACCGTTTGCCATTGAGGAGCACATGCTGCGAGGCTCGGCCAGCATCGGAATTGCTCTCTACCCTAATGACGGCGCCACCAAGGACGACCTTCTGGGCGCCGCGGACTCAGCGATGTACAAGACCAAGAACAGCAAGCGAGAGGCCGAGACGGGGCAACTCGAGCGCGGGAACTCCTGAAGCGCGTTGGTGAAGCCCCCCAGAGAACAAGGAGCGGGACAAGGGTGACTGCGCCGGCTCGCGGGATCGGGATCCTGCAAAAGCGACAGCCAGACGAACTTGCGCCGGAGTAGGATAGGGGGCGCATACCCCGCGGCTGTTTCAGCATGAGAGCAGTTTCGCGGGTTCTTGCCGGCGCCGGGAGGATGCCCTGGCGGATTCTGCCGATAGGCATTGAGGGATTTGGAAAGCAAGAGAGCTGCGCCACCGAGTGCTGCCCAATGAAGAGGTTGATCCACTTATTCGCGATCGTATTGGGATGCGCCACGGCTGCCGGGGCAGAGGCGCCCGCCGTGCTCACCACCCTGCACGCCGTTCACGCCCTCAGCCATGCCGAGGCGGCCAAGGGGCTGCCTGCCGCCTTTGAGGCGACGGTGATCTACAGGCGCGCGGGGGAAACGACCTTGTTTGTCCAAGACGCAGGCGAGGGCATTTATGTATGGGCAAATGAGGAATATCAAGCTGGCTCCCGGCGATCGCGTTCTGGTGCGGGGAAAAGCAGGCGACAGCTACCGCCCCAACGTGACCGCCGACAGCGTCACCTTGCTACACCACGGCGACTTGCCCAAGCCCGTGCCGGCCACCTTCGATGAATTGATCCACGCGCGGCGCGATTGCATGCTCGTCACCGTCCGCGCCTTTGTCCAAAGCGCCGACATTGGCCTGAGCGGCGGCGGGAATGACTCACACCTGGTGCTGCTTGCCGACGGAGGGACGATCGATACATTCGTGGATAGCGCCGATGCGAGCGTTCTCGACGGACTGCTGGACGCCGAAGTCGAGGTCACCGGAGTCGCCGGGGCCCATTTCGATGGCAAAATGCAACAAACCGGAGTTGCACTCTCCGTACCCTCACTCGCGTACGTGAGGATTCTCAAGCGCGCCGCGGCAAGCCCCTGGTCCCTCCCCGTCACGCAGATGGACGGGATTATCAGCAGCTATCGCGTGCAGGATCTCAGCCGGAGAGTCCACGTCCAGGGAACCATCACCTATTACCAGCCCGCCTCGGCCCTGGTTCTTCAAAACGGCAGAAAGAGCCTCTGGATTGCGACGACGGTCGAGAAGCCCATGCGCATCGGCGACCAGGCCGACGTCACCGGCTTTCCTTACGCGCACGAGGGCTTTCTGACCCTCATCGGCGGCGAAATTCAGGAGAGCCCGGTATACACTCCGATCGCTCCTTTGCCGGCTAGCGTGAGCGAACTCGCTTCGAGCAAGCATATCTTCGATCTGGTCACCATCGAAGGGCAGGTGGTGATGGAGGTTCGGGAGAACTCTCAGGATGAGTACGTCCTGGTTTCCGATGGCCAGGTCTTCGCCGCGGTTCACCGTCATCCGTACGTGGGGGCCGCGCCTCCTCCCATGAAGCAGATTCCGATAGGCTCCAGGGTCCGCGTCACTGGAATCTGCATCGTCGATAACTCCAACCCATTCAAGGGCGATGTGCCGTTCGATATTCTCATGCGCGCTCCGGACGATATTTCGCTTGTCGCCAGGCCTTCTCTGCTCAGTGTTCGCAACCTAATGATTCTGGTTGGCGTG
The DNA here is from genome assembly GCA_963799145.1 of uncultured Acidobacteriaceae bacterium. Classification (GTDB taxonomy): domain Bacteria; phylum Acidobacteriota; class Terriglobia; order Terriglobales; family Acidobacteriaceae; genus Telmatobacter. The sequence goes on from CAWCWQ010000148.1 coordinate 32,366, forward strand.
CTGCTTGTCGCATTCCTTGCCTTGGGTGCCAGAGGCTGGGCCATCGAACGCAAGGTGCGCAGGCAAACCGCCGCGCTGGCGCTACTCGAACAGCGGCGCAGCCGCATCCTCGAGGACATAAACGGCTCCAAGCCGCTGGCTGAGATCGTCGCGCAAATCACAGAACTGGTCTCCTTCAAGTTGCGCGGCGCTCCCTGCTGGTGCCAAGTGGCCGACGGCGCGCAACTGGGAAACTGCCCGCCCAAGCTGAAAGGCCTTCGCGTCGTCAGCACCGAGATTCCCGCCCATACCGGGCCCGCGCTCGGCACCCTCTTTGTCGCGTTCGATCCGCTGGCCAAGCCCAGCACCGGCGAGCAGGAGGCCCTGTCCATTGCGGTGGCGCTGACCGCGCTGGCCATTGAGACCCGGCGCGTTTACTCCGACCTGCGCCACCGCTCGGAGTTCGACCTGCTTACCGACATCCACAACCGGTTCTCGCTGGACAAGTATCTGGATCTTCAGATCGCGGAGGCGCGGGAGAAGGCGGGCATCTTCGGGCTGATTTACATCGACCTGGACAAGTTCAAACAGATCAATGACATATATGGCCACCAGATTGGAGACCAGTACCTGCAGGAGGTGGCTTTGCGCATGAAGCGGCAACTGCGCGGCGTGGACATGCTGGCGCGGCTAGGCGGCGACGAATTCGCCGTGCTTCTGCCTCAGGTTCGCAGCCGCGCCCGGGTCGAGGAGATCGCTCTGCGGCTTGAGCGCTGCTTCGACGAACCGTTTGCCATCGAGGAACACCTGCTGCGAGGCTCGGCCAGCATCGGAATAGCTCTCTACCCAAAGGACGGCGTCACCAAGGACGACCTGCTCATCGCCGCGGACTCCGCAATGTACGAGGCCAAGAATGCCAAGCGAGAGGCCTGGGCCGGGCAACCCGAGCGCGGGAACTCCTGACGCGCGCCGGCGAAGACCCCAAGAGAACGACGAGCGGCCCGGGGGTGTATTCGCCGGCGCGAGATCGAGGCCCGTACCACAAAAGTCACAACCAGACGTACTTGCGCCGGAGTAGGATAGGAACGCACAGCCTCCGGCTATCACCGCTTCCGCGCTATCTCCCGGACTTTCTTCGGCGCAGGGAGAATGCCTTGGCGGATTCTGCCGATGGATACTGAGGAATTTGGAAAGCAAGAGACTTGCGCCACCGAGTGCTGCTCAATGAAGAGGTTGGTCCACTTATTCGCGATCGTTCTGGCGTGCGCCACGGCTGCCTTGGCAGAGCAGCCCGTTACGCTCACTACACTGCGCGCGATTCACGCACTCAATAATGCCGAGGCCGGCAAGGGATTGTCTGTCGCCTTCGAAGCGACAGTGACCTTTTTCGTCCAGCCGCAGCACGTTCTTTTTGTGGAGGACGGCGGCGCAGCGATCTTCGTCTCCGCCGACACCAGCGTACCCCTGATTTCGGGCGATCGCGTGCTGATTCGGGGCAAGACCCATGCCAGCTTCCACCCCACGGTGGGCGCGAGTAGCGTCACCCTGCTCCATCACGGCGACCTGCCCGAGCCCGTTCCGGCCACCTACGACGAGTTGATCCACGGCCAAGACGACTGCATGCTGGTTACCGTTCGGGGCATCGTTCGCTCCGCCGACAAATCGAATGCGGATGAGAGTAGCCGCGCTACCTTTGTGCAGATGCTCACAGACGGCGGCTATGTGTCGGTATTAGCGGACGTCAATTCGGCGGCGGAACGGGAAAAGCTGCTGGATGCCGAAGTGGAAGTCACCGGAGTTGCCGGCGGACAATTCGACGGCAAGATGCAGATGCATGGAGTTCAGATCAACGTTCCCGCTCACGCGGGCATAAAGATCCTGAAACAGGCAACCGCCAGTCCGTGGTCCATGCCGCTCATTCCCATGGATCAGGTGATCGCCCGTTCTCACGTGACAGATCGCACACAGAGAGTCCGCGTGCACGGAACCATCACCTACTACCAGCCCGGCTTGTCGGTTGTGTTGCAGGACGGACCAAGAAGCCTTTGGATCTCGACCCTGACAATCGACCCCTTACGGGTGGGCGATGTGGTGGACGCGACCGGCTTCCCCGAGTCGCACAACGGCTTTTTGGCGCTGACCCGCGGCGAGATCCAGGATAGCCATGTAAATGCTCCCATCGCGCCGCTGCCGACGACCAGGGAGGAACTTACCGCCAGCCACCATGTCATCGATCTGGTTTCTGTCGAAGGGCAGGTATTGTCGGCGGCCCGGGGCGCCTCGCAGGACAACTACGACTTGATGGCCGATGGCCAGCTCTTCAACGCGGTTTACCGCCATCCGCCCGGAGACGCCGCGCTGCCTCCCATGAAGCAGATTCCTGTAGGCTCCAGGGTCCGGGTTACCGGAATATGCATCACGGAAGACTCCAACCCGTTCGCTGCCCAGGTAGCCTTCGATATTCTGATGCGTTCCTTCGACGACATTTCGGTGGTGGCCCAGCCTTCCCTGCTCAACACCCGCAACCTGATGGTTCTGGTAGGCTTGCTGCTCGCGGTGGTCTTCCTCGTGGTGGCCAGAGGCTGGGCCATCGAGCGCAGGGTGCGCTGGCAAAGCGCAACGCTGACCTGTATCGAACAGCGGCGCAGCCGCATCCTGGAAGACATCAACGGCACGCGGCCACTGGCCGAGATCGTCGAGGAGATCACGGAACTGGTCTCCTTCAAGCTGCGCGGCGCTTCCTGCTGGTGCCAGATCGCCGATGGGGCAAAACTGGGAAGCTGCCCGCAAAATCGCGCTGGCTTGCGCGTCGTCCAAAGCAAGATTCCCGCCCACACCGGGCCCGCGCTCGGCACCCTCTTTGCCGGGTTCGATCCGCTCTCGAAACCCAGCGCCGACGAGCCGGAGGCGCTCGCCATGGCGGTTGCGCTGACCGCCTTGGCCATCGAGACCCGGCGCCTCTACTCCGATCTGCGCCACCGCTCGGAGTTCGACCTGCTTACCGACATCCACAACCGCTTCTCGCTGGAAAAGTATCTGGACCAGCAGATCGAGGAGGCGCGGCAGAATGCGGGCATCTTCGGGCTGGTCTACATCGACCTGGACAAGTTCAAACACGTGAACGACACTTACGGCCACCAGGCGGGAGATCTGTACCTGCAGGAAGTGGCGGTGAGGATGAAGCGCCAGTTGCGCGGCGGAGATATGCTGGCGCGGCTCGGCGGCGACGAATTCGCCGTGCTTCTGCCTCAGGTTCGCAACCGCGCACGGGTGGAGGAGATCGCTCTTCGCCTTGAGCGCTGCTTCGACGAACCGTTTGCCATTGAGGGCCACATGCTGCGTGGCTCGGCCAGCGTCGGAATTGCGCTTTACCCCGAGGACGCCACCACCGCGGACAGCCTTTTGGGCGCCGCCGACGCCGCTATGTACGCGATCAAGAACGCCAAACGCGTGGCCCGGTAGGCGGCGGGCAACGGAAAAAGGCCCAGGGCTTGCGCCCTGGGCCTTTGTGGAAGTACAACCTTTCGGTGCTCTGTTGAAAGATCAGCCGCGGATGCCGATCTTGCGGCGCACCATGCCCGCTAGGCCAACCAGTCCGCTGCCGAGAAGAAGCAGCGTTCCCGGCTCCGGGGTGACAGTGCTGGCGCCGCTGACGTCTGCGGTGATGTAGCCAACGTTGCCATCGCTGGAACCGACGGAGTCGGCTACCGCCAGATACAGCGTTGCCGCGCCGACCGGGGCGTTGAACTGCTGAATGCTGCCCGTTCCCGTTCCGGTCAAACCGTCGCCGATGAAAAAGAGTTGATCCAGATCCGGCGAGAGGGTAATGAAATCGGTGCCTATGCCATTGCTGGTGAAGTCCAAGGCAGACGGCGTCGTCCCCGAAGGCCCACCAGCGGCGACGAACACGCCCACCAGCGCGTCAGCCGGCAGGTGCGCAAGGCTGATGCCGTTGACAGGCCCGGAGGAGAAGCCGAACTCGTCTGCGTACGTCGCCCCTGCGTCCGGCGTGGTGTCGAAGTTGGAACCGTCCACGCTGACCCCGCCGGGGCTGTCGGTTGCAGAAAATGTCAGCGTGTCGCCTCCAATGACACTGATGGCAACGGGTGAATTGGCCGGCGCCGTGTCGGACGGGGGTGAAAAGTACCCGCTCACGCTGGCGCCGTTCGGCTGCCCGGCTAGCCAGATGTCCGTAGTTGCGGGCACGACGACAATGTCACTGGCGCGCGCGGCCAAACTGCCCAGGCCGATGACCAGTGCAACCGGCGCGCACCACCGAAGTAACTTCATCTTTCTCTTCATCGTTCCAATCTCCTTGCTCATGGTTCGTTTCCATGGAAGCCTTGCCGCTGCTCTGCAGAAACAACGGCGAGCGCCAGCATCGATGGGGCGGCGCGAAGCGGTGGACGGCCTCGGCCCCCGGCTGTGGTGGGTTTCCGCTTGGTTGAGGACGCCCGCGACCGATGCGTCCGAGGCATGAAGGCGCTTGACGGTTGAACCGCTTCTCGCAATGGCGAACTTTCTCCCACTGCAACGTATTGACAATAGACCGGTTACCCCCATTGCAGACGAAAAGGGGAAAGATACCCCGGCGTCCGCCAGGAGGCCCGCTACCTAAGACTGCGTAAAATGGGCGCGGAATGTGTCAGGCGATTGGAGACAATCGAATCGGCGGATCAAAGAACAGGAAAGCCAATCGGATTGGTGCGTGCCGGTTTATCTTCCGGTATGCGCAAAAAGGCCCACAGCTTGCGCCATGGGCCTTTTTGAAATAGCGTTTTGACGATCTACAGAAACACTAGCCGCGGAGGCCGATCTTGCGGCGAACCATACCCGCCAAGCCAACTAGGCCACTGCCGAGAAGCAGCAGACTTGACGGCTCGGGAGCGGCGGAAACCGGCGTTCCCTCCAACTGAATCTCGGAGACGCCGTAGTCCCCGTCACCCTGGACGGCGCTGAACTGCACAGCGTTGGTGACCACCGGCCCGACCGACGCAAAATCGGTATCATCGCCCGGCGTCGGGCGGTCCATGAGCCCGAACCCATCTGGTACGACTAGCACGTCGTAGAGGTTCCTCCAGGTGCTTGTTGACTCATCCCAGTACTGTAAAAGGTATTCGTCGTTGTCGTCCGCCTGAACGAGCGCGCCTGTGATGGTATAGTTCGCGCCCAGGTCGATGTGGAGCACCAGCCCGGTAGAACCCAAGTTGACGCTGTCGGCCCCGTTCCACTCCACTGCTTCGGCCAAGGAGGTTGCATCGAAGTAGTTCTCCTCGTTGGCCTCAAAGATGCCGTCAGTCACCACACCAAGAGGCGCCGTGGCGGAGTTGCTCTGGGTGCCAGAGACAATCGTCACGGGCGCGCCCAGCGCCACATTTTCCGCAATGGCGGAGGCGGCTCCGAAGGCCGCGATACCCAAAACGATAAACAAAAGAGTCCAACGCATTCTCATGCCCGCTCCATTTCCTTTCTTGAATCCTGTCTTTGCAACCGGCATTCCAGCCGCCCCGGTCCCGCTTCGTTCCTGGCCATGAACCGCCAGTCCTCTCCCGAGGGCGCAATCCGAGCCGCGGTAAAGAACTGCAGAAGCTGAAGTTGAGAGGTGGGACTGTTTTAAGGCTGAGATGCGCCACAGGGCGAGAGCAACGGGAACTAGGTTAAAACAAGGATTCATCACGGTCACCTGTGATCGCGCGCACATTCAGGGATCGGAAGGTCACGGAGCGAGCCTCGGACGTTCAGGATCTGGCCTCTTTCGGGAGTTCGTCAGACAATCCAGCCGCCGCCGACTACTTCGTCGCCGTCATAGAAGACGGCGGACTGGCCGGGAGTGACGGCGCGCTGCGGTTCGTCGAAGGTGGCCAGGATCTCGTCCGGTCCGGCTGGTTCGAGGGTGGCCCAGGCAGGTTCGTGGCGATGGCGAATCTTGACTCGCACGCGCATGGGGGCGGTCGAGCGTGGAAATGGAAATCCAGTTGAGCCCGCGGGCGCGGAGTGTGCGAGTGGCCAGTTCGGCGTCGGCGCCCACGGTGACGCGATGGCTGGCCGGATCGATGCTGAGCACGTAGAGCGGCGTGGGCGAGCTGACGCCGAGCCCCTTGCGCTGGCCGACGGTGAAGTTGAAGATGCCCTCGTGCCGGCCCAGAACCTCGCCGCTGGAGGCGACGAGCTCGCCGGCGGTCTCAGGAACCCGCTCGCCCTGCTCCTCAAGATAAGCCGTCAGGAACTGCTTGTAGTCGCCGCCGGGGATGAAGCAGATCTCCTGCGAGTCGGGCTTTTCGGCCAGCGCCAGGCCGTGCTGCGCGGGCAACCTCGCGCACTTCGGGCTTGGTCAGCCGGCCCAGCGGAAAGAGCGTGCGCGACAGCTGCTCCTGGGTGAGGCCGAAGAGGAAGTAGGTCTGGTCCTTGGCCAGGTCGGCGGGGCGCTTCGAGAATCCAGCGGCCGCGCGCGGGGTCGAATTCGTTGACTGCGTAGTGGCCGGTGGCGATGCGGCCCGCGCCGATCGACCGCGCGGTCTGGAGCAGCTGGTCGAACTTGAGGTGGTTGTTGCAGAGCGAGCAGGGAATGGGCGTGCGCCCGGCCAGGTACTCGTCGACAAAGGGCCGGACGACATCGCGCTCGAAGCGCTCCTGCTGGTTGACGACGTAGTAGGGAATGCCCAGGTGCTCGGCGACGCGGCGGGCGTCGTACACGTCGTCGAGCGAGCAGCAGCGGCCGGCCTTGGGCGCATCGGGAATGCCGTGCTTGCCGGCCAGCCGCGTCTGATCCCAGAGCTGGAGCGTGAGGCCGACGACGCTCATCGCCTCCGTGGGCGAGCATGGCCGCAACCGTCGAGGAGTCGACCCCTCCGGACATGGCTACGGCGATGGTTGTGGGCTCGGTCATAGGATTCTCATCCCAGCGTTCCCGCCGCCACCGGCGAGATCGCGCGCAAGTGCTCGACGGCCTCGGGAACGACCTGCAAAACGTAGTCCACATCGGCTTCGGTCGCCGTCTTGAGCAGACTGAAGCGCAGGCTGGCGCGGGCGCGCGTCTTGTCCAGGCCCATGGCCATCAGCACGTGGCTGGGCTCGGTGGCCCCGGAGTGGCAGGCCGACCCGCCGGAGACGGCCACGCCCTTCAGGTCCAGCGCGATCACCAGCGCCTCGCCCTCAAGGTGGTCGAACCAGATATTCGTTGTGTTGGCCACGCG
>CAWCWQ010000149.1:0-26146 GCA_963799145.1 uncultured Acidobacteriaceae bacterium
TAACATAGTCGATCGTCGGCTCGAAACAGGCCGGCGTCTTGCGGGTAATGTCGTTGGGAATCTCGTCGAGCGTGTAGCCCACGGCCAGCTTGGCGGCGATCTTGGCAATGGGAAAGCCGGTGGCCTTGGACGCCAGCGCCGAGGAACGCGAGACGCGAGGATTCATCTCGATTACTATCATGCGGCCGTTGACGGGATTGATGGCGAACTGCACGTTCGAGCCCCCGGTCTCCACCCCGATCTCGCGCATCACGGCGATGGCCGCGTCACGCATCTTCTGGTACTCGCGGTCGGTGAGCGTCTGCGCCGGGGCGACAGTAATGGAGTCGCCGGTGTGCACGCCCATGGGGTCGAAGTTTTCGATCGAGCAGATGATGATGACGTTGTCCGCCAGATCCCGCATCACCTCCAGCTCGAACTCCTTCCAGCCGAGCACGCTTTCCTCGATCAGGCACTCGTGGACCGGCGAGAGGTCCAGCCCCCGAGCCAGAATCTCCATCAGCTCTTCGCGGTTGTAGGCAACGCCTCCGCCCGTGCCGCCCAGCGTAAAGCTCGGCCGAATGAGCACCGGAAAGCCCAGCTTGCCGGCATAATCCAGCCCGTCGCGCAAGTTGTTGACCAGCGCCGACTTGCAAACGTCCAGCCCGACGCGCAGCATGGCATCCTTGAAAAGCAGCCGGTCCTCGGCCTTCTTGATGGCTTCGAGCTTGGCGCCGATTAGCTCCACGTTGTACCGGTCGAGAATGCCCGCGTCGGCCAGATCGACGGCCAGGTTGAGCGCCGTCTGCCCGCCCACGGTGGGCAACAGCGCAAAGACGCCTGAACCCGGAGTCGAGGTGAGCATCCGCGATTCTAGGCGGATGATCTCCTCGACGTACTCGCGCGTAAGGGGCTCGATGTAGGTGCGGTCGGCCAGGTCGGGATCGGTCATGATGGTGGCCGGATTCGAGTTCACCAGCACCACCTCGTAACCCTCCTGCTTGAGGGCCTTGCAGGCCTGCGTGCCGGAGTAGTCGAACTCCGCCGACTGCCCGATCACGATCGGCCCCGAGCCAATCACCAAGATCTTCTGTATGTCATTTCTTCGTGGCATATTATTGGCTAGGCTGATCTTCCTCTGGGGTAACACGGCTGTGCCAGGAATGCCCTGTCCGGGCATCAAAAGTGTCCGCTAGTATTCCTGCGCCGACGGCCCATGACTTGCGGTGATTCTGGCCCTTCGCATCGGGGTACGCATAGCGCAGGTCGTAAGCGTCGTAAAGTCGCTGGAAAAACCTCGAATAGTGAATCGGACTATCTGAGGCGGGATAATTTGGCCATATTTCGACCTTCCCATCCAGGCATCGATAAACCAAAAGGGCGATGGATTCATATCGCATTGGCGGGTCGGTGATGGTGCTGCGCCCATTCAGCGCACACAACGCGTTGTGGTAACGGACAATGCTGTCGAGTGGCCGGTTCTGCGCATCGAATGAAGCATCATTGGCATTGAGTCCATCGCCAGCTCTTCCGAACTTGATCAGGTGAAGGAATCCGAAGACAAAGCCTGGATACATCATGTGGATATTTACGCAATCGCCCGGCGCCTCTTCCATTCGATTCGTGAGATTACGAAATGCGTTTCCAGTACTTTTGACCGAGATTCCGAGCGCCGGTCCGATTCCGGGAGGAAACACTGTAACATCGAGGTTCTTATACTTCATTCCTCCAAGTACACTTTGTTCGGCGCGGTCTTCCGACTCAGCCGAGAAGGCCAGGCCATACCTATTGCCGGGACCAAACCTGCATGTCAGCGCCGGGCGTGGATGTAACCATTCTGGCGGGAAACCTCCCTCGACAACCAACCGGCTCGAGCAATGAGCATGCACATGCTTGATGTGCTGGCCCGACTGGGTCTTTGCGTCGCCGCACAGAGCGCCCAATGCGTGCTCCAAGGTGGCTACAGAGATCTGGGTTACCGGTGTTTTCGCCATTGTTCCATCCTCGATGCAGCATCGCGCAGAGAGAGACACTCAGCTTCTGTCAGCCCGATCTCTTTTCTCAAGAGATGACGATCAAACAAGTCGAGATTTCGCTCCTTTGAGTTCCTGAGGCCGCGATCACAGTGATTGAGAAGCATCTGGGCGTGAGATGCGCTAGGGCCAACCACGAGAACGCGCTCAGCTTCCGAGGGCTCGATCTTGAAGAGCCCGCCGCCTAGCGCATGACCCTCCATTTCACAACTCAGCTTGGTCAACGAATTGCGCCATGACGCCGCATAGGAAATCGCGTCGCAGCCCATCAGGAAGCGCACAAGATGAACCGTATTCGGAGCAACCAGGCCCGCTGCATTCGTGACGAGCCGGGGCATTTCGCCCGACATGTAGGACAAGAATGCATCTGCCACCCGCACATGGGGCACAACGTACCAGAATCTCCTCGTTCTGCACTTGTAGCGATCCGCCACGCCATCCATCTCGCCCTGATGCAGATAGCGCTGGATTGGAGCAGGCAGAAGCTCCTTTTCAATGGATGGAAGTGCGAGGAGATGAACCTTGTCGCCGGCCTCTCGCCTGGCGGCCCACTGATCTTGGCGGAATGCGATGCCTTCTACATCGCGCAGGTTCATTACCGCAGGTCGAAGGAACTTGTCGCCGATCTTCCATTGCCGCTGCTCGTCAGCCGACAAATGAAAGAAATCGTTTGCGCCCGTTACATACCCAATGCCAACGTCGGCAACGTCTCCGAGCCGTCTTACCCGTGGATGCACGGCGAGCGCATTGTAAAGTGATAGAACTGCGCCCGGCAGAAGGTAGTGGCTCAGCCGGAACCTTCCATTCTCAATTGCCCCGAGATCGACGGCTCTTGTCTCCCTCACCTCAGTTTGCAAGTTGTCCGCTGAGATAACAGTGAACTCGCGGCAGGCCTCTCCGTAGCTGTCGCAATACAGCAACACTGTGCTCTGCCCGAGTTCACCAAATATCTTGTCGCGGAACATCTCAATCGTGACATTTCTGAAATGCTGAATCAGGAATTTCAATACGTCGCGGGCATACATGGCGTGGCCCAGTTCCGAAGGCATCACCATCGCAAGCCGTCCGCCGGCGCGCAAGAAACAGGCGGAATGCACAACGAACGGCGCCCATGAGGAGGCTAGACGAGGCATCTGAACCCCCGCTTCCATAGCTCGTACATGCGCTTTAGAAGTCGAGTCGCCATTGAATGTTTGGTAGCGGATATACGGAGGGTTTCCGACAATGCAGTCGAAAGCGGGCAGAGATTGCGGAGTAAGGTCGAAGAAATCGCTCTGGATTAGTCTGGCGTTTGGCACCCTTTGCCGAGATTCGCGTAACGCATCAGGGGAGACGTCAACCCCATGCAATCGGAATGAGGAGGAACCGAACTTGACTAATTTGGCGGAGGAAGCTGCTAAGAAGGCGCCGTCACCGCAGCTTGGATCAAATACCGTGTCATTGCGATCTCGAATCGCCCATTCCACAAGACGGTTTGCGGCGGATTCTTCGGTATAGAACGCACCCAGCGCCTTTGGTTCCGGCCTTTCCCTTCTCGCTGCGAGTCCGCTCATGATTTCCACTCCTCCATCATGCGCCGGAAGTCGTGGAAAAGGTAGTGGGAGTCGTGGGGGCCGGGGGCGGCTTCGGGATGGTATTGGACGCTGAAGAGCGGCAGCGTCCGGTGGCGCAGGCCCTCGAGCGTCTGGTCGTTCAGGTCGAAGTGGGTCAGTTCCACCTCATTGGCGTCGATCGAGTCGGGATCGACAGCGAAGTTGTGGTTGTGGGCCGTGATCTCCACCTTGCCGGTCAGGTTGTTCCTCACCGGGTGGTTGCCGCCGTGATGGCCGAACTTGAGCTTGTAGGTGCGTCCGCCCAGAGCCAGGCCGGTAAGTTGGTGGCCCAGGCAGATGCCAAAGACCGGCACGCGGCCCAGAAACTTGCGAATGGCGCGCACGGCATAGTCCACTGGCTCGGGATCGCCGGGGCCGTTGGAGAGAAAGACGCCATCGGGCTTCAGCTCCAGCACGTCTTCGGCAGCGGTCTCGGCCGGAACCACCGTCACACGGCATCCTTCACGAGCCAACATCCTTAGAATGTTTAGCTTGATACCGAAATCATAAGCAACTACATGAAGGCTCTTGCGTTCCCGTCCTTGCCGCGATGAAGCTGCGTCAAGGACGGGGCGCCCAGGTTGGTGGATAAACCCATCGGCCAGCAAGGGCTCGCCCGACTGGTTGCGGCTGTCAGTGGCATCGAACGGGTAGATAGTCTTGGTGGAGACCACGCGCGCAAGGTCGGTCCCGTCCATCTTGCGAATGCTATTGGCCCTGGCCACTAGAACATCGGCATTGCTCTCGCCAGTCGAAATCACGCCCCGCATCACGCCGTGGGTGCGCAGGTGGCGAACCAATGCACGGGTATCGATCTCGGCCAGCACCGGAACGGAATACCGCTCCATGTACTCGTCGGTGACCTGTTCGGAGCGCCAATTAGAGCTGATCGGCGAGAACTCGCGGACGATCAGCCCCTCTATGTAGGGCCTGGCTGACTCGTTGTCCGCCCGGTTGGTGCCGTAGTTGCCGATCTGGGGGTTGGTGAGAACGACGATCTGCCCGGCATAGGAGGGATCGGTTGCGATTTCCTGGTAGCCGGTAAGGGAAGTATTGAAAACGACTTCGCCCCGGCACTCACCGGGGTGCCCATAGCCGTGGCCACGGAAGATGCGCCCGTCTTCGAGCGCCAAGATTGCCTGCATTGCCTCTCCGAGGAGTGGATTCAACCGATTTTAGCAGGTTGGCTGAGGTTGTGCCGGTGGAATTCCGGGGCGGTTTCCCACGCGCCTACCGCACCACGCCCGCATCCCTTGTCGGCCAGTAGACGAAGACGGCCTTGCCATATATAAGAGAGCGTTCCACGGGGCCAAACTTGCGGCTATCCCAAGAAATACAGCGGTGGTCGCCCATCATGAAGTAGTTGCCTTCGGGGACCACGATCTCCGCCATGGAGTCGTTGTCCTGGTACTCTTCGGGAACATACCCCTCGATCTGCGGCTTGCCGTTGAGCCAGACCACGCCGTGATCGATGCGCAGCCGGTCGCCGGGCAGTGCGATGACCCGTTTTATGTAGCTTTGCTCCGGATTCCGCGGATAGTGGAAGACTACAACGTCGCCGCGTTCGATGGATGAGATGTGGTAAACAAACTTGTTGACGAACAGGCGGTCTGAATCGACGAGCCGCGGCAACATGCTGGTGCCTTCCACTCGCACAGGCTGGTAGAGAAAGGTAATGATCAACACCGAGGCAACCGCGGCGACGAGCAGATCGCGCAGCAAAAGGCCGAGGCTCCCATATTTGCGCAGCGGCGCGGGTTCCGGGTCGGGTTGCGGCCTGCCAGCATCCGCATCGGAAGCGACAGTTTGGTTGGGAACTCGGGCGGCGTTGCCGGTGGCGTTGGGTGCGGTTTGCATCTTCTCCTAGATTACTCGCAGCCGAGGCCTCCGGGCGGGCAAAGAATGCGGGCGCGGTTAGGCTTATCGAGCGGTCTGGGCTGGTTGGCTGAGGGAATGAGCGGGAGCGCGTAGCCCGGCGGCTCGGCGCTCAGGTTCGCTTCCTCCAATAGAAGCGGCCGTTGCAGGATCATCTCCACTTGCGTTCCGCTCTCGATATTCACGTCGGCGCCGCGGGTGAAGAGCGTCACCAGGCCGGCGGTCCGCCACTCCGGCTGCAATGCCGGCGACGCCTCCGGCGAGGGGATGCCCCGATTCCAGTCCGCCTATCGACCCAACCGTGCCCCCGGTGGGAATGGCGATTTCGGCTGCTCTGCCGGCATTTCGTCCCTTGTCGCCATCCTGTTCAATGGTTCCCTCGCCATCGTCCTTGACCGACTGCTTCTTCGCGCCGGGAAGGCTGTTCACGAGGCCCGGGATTTCGACCACCGAGCCGTTGGGAAAGATGATCGAGGTGAAGTGCATATCCAGCTGGGATCTGCCCTTCACTCGCCCGGCGCGGGCCACGCGGTCTACCACGCCCTGCACGTAGACCCCTGCCGGAATCATCACCTTGTTTCCAACGACGACCGGGAAGGTTGAAGCCAGGTAGACGCCGTCGCCGGGTTTGGCGCTCCTGGTGTTGATGCCGCTGCGCAGTTGCAGCAGAACCTTGGTGCCGGCGGGAACGGTGTAGGTCTTCTTCGCCGGAGCATCCGCACGAGTGTCGGCGGCCGTTGACGGACAAGGCAACTTCTCGTCCCACACTTGCTCCTGCCGATTGGCGGGGCGGCAAGGTATGGAGAGTGGCCCGCCTGTTCTCGGCGTCAAGGACGGGGCGGTTACGCCAGCCGGTGCAGCGGTTACTTCACTTGTTGCGGAGGGCTGGGCGGCGGGCGCTTGCGCAGGCGCGCTCACAGCTGTGGCGGAATCGGCAGCTCCCTGAGCGTATGAAGACCAGGAAGCCAGAGACAAGAAACCAAGCGCGATTGCAGCCGTAAACCGTCCCCGCGGCACAAGCATGAAACCCTCCGTGGCAGCTTTCATTGCGATAGACTCGATATACGCATCCAAGGATAGCCCGTTTCACCAGCTAAATCATTAAAAGTACAGCGGCAGGCTCTGCGGCGCCCGATTCGCGTTACGATCCAAGACAGCAATGGAGACAGAAACCACTTCACGCACTTCTCTTGCTGCCGGGCCCGCTGGCCGATTTGCCGCTGCCTATCGCGTTCTGACCAATGCGATCGCCGCCCGCGCCTTTCCCGGCTGTGCGTTTGGTGTCTTGGCAGGCGGAGAGATCGTGCTCCAGGATGCATTGGGCCGCTTCACTTACGGAAAAGACGCTCCCTCCGTCTCTGCCGGCACCGTCTACGACGTAGCCAGCCTCACCAAGGTCGTGGCTACCACGGCTGCGGCCATGCTGCTTGACCAGCGCGGCCTGCTCGACCTCAATACACCCCTAGGTGAGCTGTTGCCCGGCTTCGTGGTGGGCCGCGCTCACGGAGATCTTGCACGCCATGTGACATTGCGCCACCTGCTGGCGCACAACTCGGGGCTGCCGGGCTACGTGGAGTTCTTTCGCACCGCCGCTACGCCTTCCGCCCTGTTTCGCGCGTGCCTGGAACTGCGCCTTGAAGCCGAGCCGGGCGCTCACTCTGAGTACTCCGATCCAGGTTTCATTCTGCTCGGCAAGGCGCTCGAGGTCGTCATGCGCGAGCGCCTTGCCGCATGGGTCCGCCGCGAGATCGTTCAGCCGCTTCGGCTAGCGAACACTTGCTTCTGTCCCCCATTTGCCGCCCGGCTGTCGATTCCGCCCGCGGAAGAGGACACAACGCTGCGCCACCGGAGAATCCAGGGCGAAGCACAGGATGAAAATGCCTGGGTGCTTGGGGGCGCCGCCGGCCATGCCGGACTCTTCTCCAATGTGCCGGATTTGCTCCGCTTTGCGAGTGAGATACTGTGTGCCGGAACCGTACCCGAATCGGCGACTGCCAGATCCCGTCTCTTCGATCCGCGGACGGTCCAGCTCTTTGCCCAGCGCCAAGGCCCCGAGGGCAGTTCGCGTGCGCTTGGCTGGGATACGCCCTCTGAGAACTCCTCGTCAGGGCGTCATTTCTCACCGCAGTCGATCGGGCACCTGGGTTTCAGCGGCTGCTCGCTTTGGATCGACCTGGATGCCCGGGTTGCCGTCGCGCTGCTCACCAACCGCACCTGGCCAGATCGCCCGGTTGCGGCAGCCCAGTTGATCCGCGAAGTCCGGCCCGCTTTTCACAACGCCGTGCGTGAGTCGCTGTGACCACCTTACTGAATCGTTTTAATGAGTTGCGGCAACCGCTCCAATCGCGGCGATTACGAATTCTGTCGGCAGTTGACCGCTTTCCAGATACAATAAAAAATTGGGGACACACGCGATGTTAAGCAGTTCCACTTTGCAGGAAACGGCCGGCGCCCAAACCAATGACTTCAGTAGAGACCCGGCCTCCCTGCTTCAGCAACTGACCACCGAGAGCCAGAACGAGGCCTCTCAAGGCTTCGACACAAAATCCGCTCACGAGATCGCGCGCATCATCAACCATGAGGATGCGAAGGTGGCTCCGGCGGTCAAGAAGGCGATTGCCGAGATTGCGCTGGTCATCGATCTGGTGGCCCGCAGCCTGCGTGAGGGCGGCCGTCTGATCTACGTCGGCGCGGGCTCCAGCGGACGCATCGCCGCGCTGGATTCCTCCGAATGCCCCCCTTCCTACTCGTCGGCTCCGGGGCAGGTGCAGTACATCATGGCAGGCGGACCAAAGGCTCTGGCCTCGGCGGTCGAGGTCAACGAGGACTCCGAGGAACTGGGCCAGCGCGACATTGCCCGCCGCCGCCCCACCCGCAAAGACGTTGTGGTGGGTGTCTCCGCCTCAGGCCGCACGCCGTACGTGGTAGCCGCCGTGGCCTACGCGCGCGCCCGCGGAGCACACACCGCCGCAGTCACCTGCAACCACGACACGCCTCTCTCGGCTGTAGCCGATATCGCCATCGTTGCCGACGTGGGCCCCGAGGTCATCTCCGGTTCCACGCGCATGAAGGCCGGCAGCGCTCAGAAGATGATCCTGAATATGATCTCCACAGGCGCCATGACCCGCCTGGGCTATGTCTACGAGAACCTGATGGTCAACGTGCACATGCAGAACTCGAAGCTGGTCGAGCGCGGCATCCGCATCCTCATGTGCGCCTGCAAGATCGACCGCGAAACCGCGGTGCAGACCATCAAGAGCGCCGGCCGCAGCGTCCCGGTGGCCCTGGTGATGCTCAAGGCCAGGGTCGACAAGCCCGAGGCCGTCCGCCGCCTGGCCAAGTCCGACGGCAACGTGCGCCTGGCCATCGAGGATAATGCGCAGGAGCTATAGTTTCTGGAAACAAATCAGGCAGGCCCGGAATCGGGCCGGCTTGATTCGTTTTTGAAGAGAGCCACAATCGCCCAGAGAACGATCAAGAAGGCGTCGAGCGGCACGAGCCAAATCAAGAAATCCTTCACATCCCCTGTATACCAGTGAAGACTCTGAAACTGCTCGCGCTCTAGCGACAGATCATGGGTGGAGCGTTGAATCTCGCCGAGCCCGAGCACAATGGCGGCCAGCGCAGGGAACAGAAGAACGTGAGCCCAAAAGACAAGCCGCCACTTGTTTCTTGCCAAGCGGCGCTGCATCTGCCAGGAATGGACAATCAGGCCCAAGCAGAGAGCTGCGACAGTTGCGCAGATCAAGCACATAATCCAGACAACCCTCGCGGGGTTTTGGAATTCAACCGGCTCAAACGGAATTCCGCGCGCGTAGACCTCCAGAACAACGATCAGAGACGCAACGAAGAGGCTCCAATACCGCTTCAAGAACCGCTGCGAAATGCTCACAGTTTCACCGCTACCTTCCAAGTCCAGCAGTGTCATTAGAATGCTAAAACGTCGTCATCCGCACCCTAAGCAGCACATTCTCATCGGACTTCAAGTTCAGCCCGTAGTCGGTCTGGTCGCCGTTCCATAGGCGAACGGTCTTCCAGTTCCCTGCCCCGTCGTAGCTGCCCTCTTCGACCTTGAGCCAGAAGCGCTTCTTGCCCGGCGCAAATGTGGGACTAAAATCCACGCGCACATGATGGCCGGCGACCAGAAACTCATCCGGTCCCAGTTGCAGGATCACCACGCCTCCATCGGGTGGAGTATTGCCCTTGGGCTGCATCCAGTTGCCGAAAGACGGCAATCCGTATTGGATCACTGCGTTCCAGCGGTCGAAGGCGAGCGTCTGGACGTGGTTGTCGGGGTCTTCGCTCGCGCCGCGCAGTTTGCCCTCCAGGTTCCCCTTCGCCAGCCGGCGGGCGATCGGCGCAAGCAATGCGTATTGGCGCGCGACAGGCTTCAGGGCGCTCGTCTCCATCGCCTCCGGGCCTTCGGTCTGGTTGCTGTATCGGCTCAGGTCGAGCCCAAACGGCGCCCACCCGATGGCGCCCTGGCCGATGGCGGCGAAGACGAAACGCGCATACGGGGCCGTATTGCCGGTCTCCGGGATCAGCAGCGGATTGTTTTTGCGCTTGTACAGCTCGATCGTCTTCATATACTTGGCGTACTCCGGCAGGTATATGTCCGGTGCGACCACGCCGATTGACGGAGCGGCGATCTTCCACAGGTCGATATTGTTATCGGTGGGCGCGCCAGACTCGTAGCTGGGCGCCTTGCCGGGTTTGAAGGGATCGCGCAGCGCCGCATTCACATACAGCGGCAGCGGGTACTCCGCTTTGCCCGCCGCGGCCACCTGCTCAATGTAGTCGGCGATGTACCAGGCCTGGAAGGTCTCATCGGCGTCGTCGCCGAAGACCTGCCGCCAGGTTCCGGGCTGCTTGCCCAGGCCCTTAACCAGCTTCTCCGGCACCGGGCCGGCAAAGGCCTTTTCGGCCTCTGGCCCGTAATCGCGCACCCCACCCCACACGCCGGCTTCGTTCTCCACCTGCACCATTAGCACGGTGCGCTGGGCATCGGCCTGCTTCAGGTGGCGCATCAGGGCGCTGAATGCTGACTTATCCGCTTCAAGCCGCGCCGGAGAGAAGGGCGAAGGCGAGTCCACAGTCGGCCGTCCTTGTCGCGCACAAATGGGTACTTCGACTGGTCCAGCTTGATCCACTCCGGCGTGTAGTGGGAGCTGCCGTTCTTCCAGGTGCCAAACCAGAGCAGAACCAGCCGCAGATGGTGCTCGCGGGCCTGCTTCAAGATCAGGTCCACAACGCTGAAGTCGAACTTGCCCTGGGTGGCCTCCATCTGCTCCCAATAGATGGGCAGTTCGACCGTGTTGGCATGGAGCGACTCCGCCGCCGGCCAGACCTTGTCCAGATACGCCGGCCAGGCGCTGGAGTTGTTGGCCTGGACGCCCAGCATGAGGTAGGGCTCCCCGTCAACAAGCAGAGCGTAGCGGCCATCCCTCTCGACTATGGATGGCAGCGGCTTGGCCGGGGCCGCAACTGCCGCCGGAGCTTGTGCCGCCCCAGTCGCGGCTGCAAGTGCCTCAATCAACCCGAACATCAACCCCGCCAGACCAGCCAGACTCCGCCGCTTCCACGAATTCTTCATCGTGCTTCTTCTCCAATCGCCGCCAGGGCGTCCTCAAATCGTTGGTGCAAGTATAAGGCCTCGTCCCGGAAGGTAACGCAGCGCCCATTTACACTTGTAAGGTTGGGAGTTGCTCAATTTCATGGACAAGTTTGTCATTCGCGGCGGCAATCCGCTGGTGGGCACGGTGCGCATCTCGGGCGCAAAGAACTCTGCGCTCTCCTGCATGGCCGCGGCAATTCTGACCGAAGACGAGGTAACGCTCGAGAATATTCCCCAGGTGCGCGACATCGAGACCGAACGGCGGCTGCTGGCTTCGATGGGCGCCGAGGTCGAGCTTGGCTATGGGCGCGCACAGCACCGCACCACCATCTGTTGCCGCAACCTCTCAGACCCTGTCGCTCAGTACGAGATTGTGAAGACCATGCGGGCCAGCACGCTGGTGCTGGGGCCGCTGGTGGCGCGCGCCGGAATGGCGCGGGTGGCCA
The DNA here is from genome assembly GCA_963799145.1 of uncultured Acidobacteriaceae bacterium. Classification (GTDB taxonomy): domain Bacteria; phylum Acidobacteriota; class Terriglobia; order Terriglobales; family Acidobacteriaceae; genus Telmatobacter. The sequence goes on from CAWCWQ010000149.1 coordinate 11,540, forward strand.
TGCCCGGCGGCTGCGCTATCGGCGGCAGGCCGATCGATCTGCACATCAAGGGCCTGGAAAAGATGGGCGCAACGATCACCCAGGAGCACGGCTACCTGGAGGCGCGCGCGGATCGATTGAGAGGCGCCCACCTGGTCTTCGACAAGATCACCGTGACCGGCACGGAGGATCTGCTGATGGCTGCCGTGCTGGCCGACGGCGAAACCCTGATGGAGAACTGCGCGCGGGAGCCCGAAGTCACCGACCTGGCCGCGCTGCTGACGGCCATGGGCGCCAAGATCAAGGGGGCCGGCACCTCCACCATTCGCGTGCAGGGGGTCAACAGGCTCCATGGCGCGCGGCACCGCATCAATCCAGATCGCATCGAGGCTGGGACGTTCCTGGTTGCAGGCGCCATCACACGCGGCGATCTGATCGTGACCAATTGCAACCCGGCGCACCTGAGCGCGGCGATCGCCAAGCTGGAGGAAGCCGGCGCGCGCGTGGATACTCTCAACTCGGAGACGGTGCGGGTGCGCGCCGACGGGCCGCTGCGGGCCGCAGACATCTCCACCGAGGAGTATCCCGGCTTCCCTACCGACATGCAGGCGCAGTACATGGCGCTGGCCACGCAGTCAGAGGGCGTGAGCGCGGTCAAGGAGAATATCTTCGAGAATCGGTTTATGCACGTGCAGGAGCTGGTGCGGATGGGGGCCAATATCAAGGTGGATGGACGGTGCGCCACGGTGCGCGGGCCGGCCCGCCTGTCGGCCGCGGCCGTCATGTGCTCGGATCTGCGCGCCTCGGCGTCGCTGGTGCTGGCCGCGCTGGTTGCGGACGGGGAGTCCATCGTGGACCGCGTGTATCACATGGATCGCGGCTATGAGCACATAGAGGAGAAGCTGCGGGGCGTGGGCGCGCAGATTCGGCGGATGGGCAATGTCTTCAGCCCCAGGGATGGCGAGGGGGCCGCGGACTGAGCGCCCGTCCGGCGCTATCGCCAGCTCACGGCCACATGCCAGCGCAATCCGCGCTTGGCCGTCTTGTGCAGGACGCGCTCATATTCGCGCAGCTCGGCCAGAACCGGCTGGGTCTCAGAGCCGAGGGCGGCGGGAGACCCGGATAGAAAACCGATCAGGGTGCGGACCGTGCGCAGGCCGTCGGGGGCCTCGAACCATTGCGGCTGCGGCAGACGGCGAGCCCAATCGGGACTAGCGGCGCCCTGCTCCAGCAACAGCGCCATGGAGTTCTCATCGGCTGAAAAGAACTCCAGCAGCGGCTTTACGTTGAGGCGCTCGGCCAAGCGCTCCAAGGCATCTTCGTTGCGGGCCAGAGCCTGGCCGTTGACAAAGATGTCGTAGCCGGGATCATCCCCTTCGACGACGATATATAAGCTGGCTGCCATTTTCTCAATCCTAGCGAATGGCGATTGCCAGAATCCGGAAAACTTGAGTGCGGTTATCCAATCGGTTAACGGGTCTGCCAGCCGCCAAACCGAGCGTTTCCGGCTCTTAGAACGCGGTTTTCGTGCTAAAATCGGCGAAAATCGGCAGGTCATGATTACCGATCAGTACATAGGCGTATTCCATAAGCTACTCGTTCTGTGTAAGTTATCTTGGTGGATGGACCGGAGAAATGGCTCCTGGAGGGGTAAGGGGGTAGAAGGGCAGTTGGTGGTACAGTCGGGGCACCTTACTGACAGATTGGAGCGGGGCTTGGCATTCTCTTCACCTATCTTCCAGTGTGCGCAGGTAGGAGGTAATTCTGCGCAAAGAGCGACCAGTCGCCCCGGAGCTGGTTCGATTTCGGGTCACAAGGGCGCTTTTCGGGAATAATCTGCGGCAGGGATGGGTTCGGAGATACCAAGTCTCAAAGTCGAGATATGGGGCGCACTATCCTTGATGGTTGATTGAGATTTGGGTTACCCGCCTCTGTGCTCTCCCAGGTGCCCAAATGCGAGGCACCTGGGGCACCCATCTTCAGTGGTTGTACTTACTTCCCCCGGCACCTGGGGCACCCGCCCTCTCCCAGGTGCCCAAGTGTTGTGGGGGGAACGGGAAAGAACCCTGGGCAACTGGGGCGCCCGCCTGGGAATCTCTCCGAGCTGCGGCTCTACTTGTCGAGTTGCTTCGTGCCGGCTACTTTGAAGGTGGCGGTCAGCACCTGCACGGAGTCCTCCGGCTGCGCGCTGCCGATGCTGACGACGTACTCGCCGGGAACGATCGTCCGGTTTCCCTGGGCATCGACCTGAGCTATCGAGCGCGGATCGACCGTGAGGGTTACGTGGGTTATCTCATGCGGCGCTAGGCGCACGCGGGTGAACCCGGCAAGGACGCGGCGGGGAGTTTCGAAGGCCTTGGGCTGCGTCAGGTAGAGCTCGACGACTTCATCCCCAGCCAGCGCTCCCGTGTTTTCGAGGTCGGCTTCAACCTTGAGGGGATCTCCGGCGGCAAGGGTTTGAGAGCCGAGCTTCAGGTTGCGGTAGGCGAAGGTGGTATAGCTGAGGCCGTAACCGAAACCATAGAGCGGCTTGCCAGAGAAGTAGCGATAGGTGCGGCCGTGCATGGCATAGTCGGCAAATGGCGGAAGCTGATCGAGCGAGCGATAGAAGGTAAGGGGCAGACGGCCGGCCGGATTGTTGTCGCCGGCAAGCGTCTCGGCGATCGCCGTTCCGCCCTCCTCGCCGGGATACCATGCATCGAGGATCGCGGCGGCGTGCTCGTTTGCCCAGTTTACCGCCAGGGCGCTGCCATTTTGCAGCACGACGATCAACGGCTTGCCGGTGGCCGCCAGCGCCTTCAGCAACTCTTCCTGATCGGCCGGCAGATCGATCGCGGTGCGGTCGCCCCCGCTGAAACCCTCCAGCTTGACCGGCATCTCTTCGCCTTCAAGCGAGGGCGAAAGGCCGACAAATGCAATGGCGACGTCGGCATTCTTCGCCGCATTGACCGCCTCGCCGCGCAACACCGCGGCGGGAGCCTGCCAGATAAGATCGATGCCTGCGCTCCCGGTTCCGTGAAGGTATTCGAGCCGGATGGCATGGGGTTTGGCATCGGCGAAGCGCACGGGCGCCTCGATCGTTTCGCCGCGCTCCCCGGTGGGCCTTTGTTCACTGGAGACGAAAAGCTTGCCGTCGAGATACAGCCGGAATCCTTCCGCGTTTTCGCAGGCGTAGCAGTAGTTCATCCGGACGCCGAGCTTGTAGTCGCCCGGCGCAGGCGGAGTAAAGCTGCCGCTCCAGCGGACCGAGAAGTTGTTGCGGCCGAGGCCGGCAACCGGCGCAACCTTGTCCCAATTGAAGTTGATGTTGGCATCGGTCCGCGTAAACACGGGCTGTCCGGTGAGGTCGGCCGAGTTGAAGTACTCGGCCGAAAGCCCATGGCCAGCGCCCGTGGCCGGGGTGAGAGCGGAGTGCTCGATGGGCATGGCCAGGCCCGCGACCAGCGTCGAACCCTGCGCATAGCTCACAGTGGCCGCGGCAAAGCGCTTCTCGATTCCGGTGATCGGGTAGACCGGCTCCGGCGGTGGCGCGTTGTAGTTACCTTGCAGCGACTGCACCAGTTCGGCCGTGGGGCCGACAACCGCGATGCGCTTTACGCCGGCCCCTAGCGGCAGTGCGCCGTCCTTGTTCTTGAGCAGCACGATGGACTCGCGAGCCGCCCGCAATGCCAGGGCGCGGTGTTCCGGCGAGTTGTTTTCGGCCAAGGGAATCCGGCCAAAGGCATAGGTCGCCGGTGGATCGAAGATGCCAAGATCGAAGCGAACGCGGTAGAGGCGCCGCAGGGCTTTATCGAGGTCGGCCTCGGTTACCAGTTGTTGGTGTACCGCTTCGACGAGCGCGGGAAAGGCTTGCCCCACGCCATAGCCGCACTCCAGGTCGGTACCGGCCTTGAGCGCGGCAGCCGCAGCATGCGCCATGTCTGGCGCATAGTGGTGACCGGTACTGACATCGGCCACCGCGGCGCAGTCGCTTACCACGTAGCCGTCGAAGCGCCAAGCGTTGCGCAGGTGGTCGCGCAGCAGCATGGTATTGGCACAGGCGGGCGCGCCGTCGATGGCGTTGTACGCGCACATCACCGATTGCGCGTGCGCCTCGGTTATGGCCGCCCGAAACGCGGGCAGATAGGTGTCTTCAAGGTCGTGCGCGGAGACATCGACGTCGGCGACATGCCGCGTCGTTTCCGGGCCGCTATGAACGGCAAAGTGCTTTGGCGTGGACACCACACGTGGGTGGCCGGGGTCGCCGCCCTGCATTCCCGAGACGAAGGCGACGGCCATCCGGCCCGTCAGAAATGGATCTTCCCCGTAGGTCTCCTGTCCGCGTCCCCAGCGCGGGTCGCGAAAGATATTGATATTCGGCGCCCAGAAGGTGAGACCGAAGAACATTTCGTGCTGGTTCTGGCGCATCGCCTCGTTATACTTAGCGCGAGCTTCGGTGGAGATCACCTCACCCATGCGATGCACGAGGGGCGCATCCCAGGTGGCCGCCATGCCGATCACCTGCGGAAACTCCGTCGCAGAGCCGGCAAAGGCGACACCATGCAGCCCTTCGTTCCACCAATCGTACTTGGGGACGCCGAGGCGCGGGATGGCCGGCGCATGGTCGCGCATCTGCTGCACCTTCTCTTCGAGCGTCATCCGTCCAATCAGATCGTTGACGCGCCGATCGACCGGAACGGACGGGTCCATATAAGGTACGGGCTGCTGCTGCGCCGCGACGTGCAGCGAGGCTGCCAATGCGAAAGAGAGGGTGAAAGAAACTCGGATCTGGAACAAGTTCATGAGCGGGCCTGCCTTAGAGGTTCATTGTTGTGAAGCTTTTTGTTGCGGCAAAGAAGAGTGCGAACCATGCAATTATATCGAGCGGGTCCGGTCCAGCGAGAGCCCCGCCGCGTGCAAGGGCTGAAGCCCACCGCGCTTCCTTCGCGCATTTGCGGCCCGACTGAAGTCGTGCCCTTATTACAAAACAGCAGGGTTCAGAGGTTCCCAAACTCGATGCATGACACGGTCGAAGGCGTTCAACCGCCGTTTGTAAGTATCCACCGGCAGAGCCGGTGGCTTTACGGTTGCTGGCCCCTCAAAGGGGCCTGACCGCAACCGTCCGAAGCAAAAGCAAGAACAAAAGCAAAGGCTTGATGCCTCATCGACTGCAACAACATTTGCCGAAGCCAGGCTTAAAAACCGACTCCCGTAAATGTCAAACTTCTACTGCCTCCCCGCCGAGGGGGGAGAGAGGCGGGGGATCTCCTCTCCTTTTAGGATGAATTCAAAATCTTGCGCGGTGCTTTCTCTTTCCGTACAGGAGCGAACTCAGATGCGTTTGCCCTGCCGAAAGCCCCTGGCCCCTCGGCAAAAGGCTGAGGCCCGGAGTTGGAGTCCGGGCCTCATGGGAGGTTCAGTTGTGCTGACGATCAGCCCTGGCCGCCGCCCGGTCCGCGGCCGCCACCACCGCCTGGCCGGCGGCGGCGGCGGCGGCGATTGTTGTTGTTGGCCTGAGGACGGCCTCCTGCCGCGGGCTGTCCAGGCTGCCCGACCGGGACCGGCGCGCCCTCGACGCGGTTGAAGTTCGGCTCGTTCTCCTCGTCGAACTCCTCGCCGCCTTCCTCGTCGAAGTCGTCTCCGCCTTCGATGAGGATGGTGCTCTGGTTGGATTTCGGCTGACGCTCGTCGAACTCGTGGCGGGGCCTTGCCGGGCGCGGCCGGCGCGGCTGGAGCTTCAAACGGCGCAATAGCCGCTTCTTCCCTCTCGACCGGCGCCTGCGGAGCCAGCTTGGCCTTCTGCTCCTTGATGAGCGCCTTGCGGCTGAGCTTGATGCGATTGCCTTCGATGGCCAGAACCTTGACCATCACCTGATCGCCCTCGCGCAGCTCGTCCTTCACTTCCTTGACGCGATGCTCGGCGATCTCGGAGATGTGCAGCAGGCCGTCGGTGCCGGGGAAGAGCTCGACAAATGCGCCGAACTCGGCCAGGCGAACCACCTTGCCCAGATAGACCTTGCCGATCTCCGGCACGGCGGTGATGTTGCCGATCATCTCCAGCGCCTTCTTCAGGCCCTCGGCGTCGCAGGAGGCAACGCTGACGCGGCCGGTGTCGTCCACGTCGATCTTGGCGCCGGTCTGCTCGATGATGCCGCGAATGGTCGCGCCGCCCTTGCCGATCAGATCGCGAATCTTGTCGGTGGGAATCATCACGGTTTCGATGCGCGGCGCATAAGCCGAGCGCTCGGTGCGCGGTCCGTCGAGCACCGCGTCCATCTTGTCGAGCAGGAAGAGCCGGCCGCGGCGCGCCTGCTCCATGGCCTGCTCAAGAATCTCGCGGGTCAGGCCGCCGATCTTGATGTCCATCTGCAGAGCGGTAATGCCCTTGCGGGTGCCGGCCACCTTGAAGTCCATGTCGCCGTAGTGATCTTCCGCGCCGGCAATGTCGGTAAGGATGGCGTAGTCGTCGCCCTCCTTGACCAGGCCCATGGCCACGCCGGCCACCGCGCCCTTGAGCGCGATGCCGGAGTCAAAGAGCGCCAGGCTCGCGCCGCAGACCGTGGCCATCGACGAAGAGCCGTTGGACTCGAGAATGTCGGAGACGATGCGGATGGTGTAGGGCGACTCTTCGGCGCTGGGCAGAACCGCGGTGATGGCGCGCTCGGCCAGTGCTCCGTGGCCGATCTCGCGACGGCCCGTGCCGCCCATGCGGCCCGTTTCGCCCACGCAGAAGGGCGGGAAGTTGTAGTGGAGCATGAAGGGCTTCTTCTTTTCGCCCTCATAGCTTTCCAGGCGCTGGCCGTCGTCGGCGGTGCCCAGCGTGGCCGTAACCAGAGCCTGCGTTTCGCCGCGGGTAAACAGCGCCGAGCCGTGCGTGCGGGGCAGAACGCTGGTCTCGATGGTGATCTGGCGAATCTCGTCGAAGGCGCGGCGATCGGGACGGATGCGGTCCTTGGTCACCTGCTCGCGGAAGATGCGCTCGCGCAGCTGCTCGTAGTAGTGGGCCAGCTTCTTCTTGGCGGCCGGATCGTCGGCGGGAAGCTCGGCGGCCAGCTCGTCCTTGATCTCCTTGATCAGGGTCTGGCTCTCCAGCTTGGCGTGGGTCTTGGTGTCGAGCGCGTCCTTGAGCCGGTCGCCGATCTTGGCCTTGCAACTCGTCGTAGTAGGCCTCATCGAACTCCGGCGCGGTAAAGGCCCGCTTGGGCTTGCCGGCCACGGCGACCAGCTCGTCGATGGCGGCGACGATCTTCTTGATCTCGGCGTGGCCAAACTCGATGGCGGCCAGGATGACCTCTTCGGTCTCTTCCTTGGCGCCCGACTCGATCATCACGATGCCGTCCTTGTGGCCGACGACCATGATGTTGACCGTGGTGGCGGCGCGCTCGGCGTAGGTGGGGTTGATGACGAACTCGCCATCCACGCGGCCCACGCGCACCGCGCCCACCGTGGCGCTGAAGGGAATGTCGGAGAGAGCCAGGGCGCGGCGGCGGCGTTGATGCCGACCACGTCGGGATCGTTCTCCTTGTCGGCGGAGAAGACCAGCGCAATCACCTGGGTCTCGTTGCGGAAGCCATCGGGGAAGAGCGGGCGGATGGGGCGGTCGATCTGGCGGCAGGTCAGAACTTCCTTTTCGCTGGGCCGGCCTTCGCGCTTGATGAAGCCGCCGGGAATGCGTCCGCCGGCGTAGGTGTACTCGCGGTAATCGACGGTGAGGGGGAAGAAGTCGATGCCTTCCCTGGGTTCGGGAGAGGCCACGGCGGTGGCCAGAACAACGGTTTCGCCCGTGGTGACCAGTGCGGCGCCAGAGGCCTGCTTGGCCATGCGGCCGGTCTCAAAGACCAGCCGCTTGCCGCCGGCAAGCTCGACGGCTACTTCATGCTTAGACATAGAGTCCTCGTTTCGTTTTGTTCGCTTGGGAAACTTGTGGGGGGAGAGCGCCGCAGGGTGTGGGGGCGCGGCGAGGGCCGGACAGATGCAGGGCGCGCGCAAGAGAGCGGGAGGTGCGCGGGGAGCGGATTCTCCCGGCCTGCAAGCCAGTCCGGACTGCCGGGCCGCGTCAGCCGATAGCTGTGCGCCGTCCCTGGCAGCGGGTTCAATTCGCCAGGTACACCATGGCCCCAGGTCCTGGGTGGAACGGGGGCCGTGACCAATATCCGGTCTGGGCGCTTCCGGGTCAATTGTTCAAGGTTGGCTTTCTGGCTACTTGCGGATACCGAGTTTGCCGATGACGTCGCGGTAGCGATCGGTATCGTGCGTCTTCAGGTAATCCAGCAGGCGGCGGCGCTTGCTGACCAGCTGCAAAAGGCCGCGCCGGGAAGCGTGATCCTTCTTGTGCGTCTTGAAGTGCTCGGTCAGTTCGCCAATGCGCGCACTCAGAATCGCGATCTGGACCTCCGGCGAACCGGTGTCCGTATCGTGGGTGCGGAAGCTTTCAATCAGGGTTGTTTTCTTTGCAGTCGCCAGCACGGCGTGTGTTACTCCTCTTGTCTTCTCAGGTCCACTCTTAAGTGTCTAGTGTGAGATTACCATGAATGGGCGGCAGGGGGGAATTCCGGGCTGCGGAGGGAACCAGGGTGCAAACCCGAGCGGGTCAGCGCGCGCCGAAACGGAACAGCCGGTTGTCGAATTGCTCGTGAATCACGGAGCCTATGGTAATCTGCGGCGCGTCAGGATGTTCAGGATTCAGCAGGATATTCCATGTGCGCGGCATGATCGCGGAAGGAACTCGCGCAAGAGGCGTTTCCCGTGAGGCCAGCCATGCGTCGCCAATCCTCTGGGTCGATTCGGGCTGCTCTTTCCAATCGACGTCGGCCAGCGGCAGAATCTCCCGAGTGGCAAGATGCTCGGGAGCTTCAATCTCCAAAAGGGCAAAGGTGTAAGGGAGACCCTGGCCGCGGTCCTTGAGGTGAACAAGTACCTCAAGCATCGCCCCGGCTGGAGATTCCGCCAGATAGATCACACGCTTTCCCAAGCTGCTCCATCGGGAGGAGTATTTCCTTCCACCCCAGCCGCCCAGATCCAAGTGATTGCTAATGCGCCACAAAGTCGTCATCGTTCTTCTTGCACGCCCGGTGCCAGACCGTCTTTATGCGAAAACTCCCTCATCTATCTGATAAAGGAACTCCTCAACCGCCTGCTCGCCTGCCTCCGTCCTCAGCATGGCCAACGCAGTCTTATCATTGAACCGGCTCTTCTTTCCGCACAGCCACTTCCGGCCGTCCTCGCGATCCCCGTAAACCTTTACGGCGAGTTCGTACATCCGCGCCACACGCGCCAACCGGTCCGACTCGTCCAGGTTGAGCGGCTCCTGGCGCTGGCGGCGATGCTTGAGCGTGCGGGCGGGAATCACCACCTCGAGCAGATCCTTAACGGCGATGCCGGAGTAGGCGGAGAACTCTTCAAGTGTGGAGAGGGGCAGGCCGCGCTCGATCTCCCGCCAATCGAAGGTGAAGGGCGGGGGCGAAGGCACAGAAACGGCGGCGGCTTGGCTCATAGGGACATTATGCCACACTTTTTGCGGCATTTTGTCCCTTTTCCTGAAAATGTAGAGAATGAGGATCACTTCCGGATGGGCGGTGATACTCCAATTAACAACGAAGACTGGAGTCACCTCACCGAATCGGTGCGTTGCGTTACAATCGTTCACAATCTCATAGGAGAGAATCAATGAAGCGAATTCTCATCGCAATCGTGTGTCTCTTGATGGGTGCGGGGGCGGCAGGCGCGCAGACTGTCGATGCCAAGGTGTGTGACATTTTGGCTCACCCTAAGGACTTTAACGGCAAGATGGTTCGGGTCACTGGAATCGTGGCAGCCGGATTTGACGAGTTCGTGATCAGGGATACGGGTTGCAAACAGAGCGTGAACGATATCTGGCTCGACTATCCAACTGGAACGAAGGCAAAGGCAGGGCCGGTTGCCGTGATCACGCTTCAGCTGGCAAAGAACAGCCCGGGGCAGGCTACGTCGGTTTCAACGATGCCGGTGACGCTCGACGCGGGCGGGGATTTCAAGAAGTTTGACTCGATCCTGTCGGCATCGGTGAAAACACCGGGGCGATGCCTCGGGTGTGTGCGTTCGGCAGCGACGGCGACGTTGACCGGGCGGCTAGACGCTGTGGACGCGGTTTCGCTTGAGAAGACGGGGTCGATGTTCTCGGTAGTGAAGGGATTCGGAAATCTAGCGCGGTATCCTGCACGGCTGGTGATCCAATCTGTAGCCAACGTCAGCGAGAATGAAATCGATTATTCCAAGGCCGCTGATCTGGGCGATGGGAATGTCGGCTTGGGACTGACGGCCGATGATCTCAAGCGGGCGGCAGCGGCTTATGGATCGCCCGGCGAAGATAACGGGGTCAACGTAGGGTTCACTGGAGGGAACTCGTTGAGACCGGACGACGGTGTCAAGGGTAGCGCGAACTCGCCTGATGGCCTTTTGTTGATCGTGACGATGGACGGCGACCGGCTAAAGGGAAGTGCAATGGGCGAAGCGATGGCCCATACAGGGACGCATATCGCTGACCTACGCGAATCGCCGATGGGCCGAAATCTGTTCCAGCTAGAGGGCCGGGCATGGGGCGCGACAGTAATGAGCGCAATCAGCAACAAAGAAAAGACGCTGACACTCCCAGGCGGGTATGTGGCGTGGAATAGTAAATGGACAGACGTGGACCAGCAAAAACAGCATCCCGGGTCATTGAGCGGATACCTGACACAGTGGGCAGGGTTGAGCCAGTAGAAGCCGGATCTCGTTATGGTTCGACGGACGCGATCTACAGCGGCAAGAATCCGCTGGCGTTACGCGTCCCTGCCGTATCGTCGCCAATCCGGCAATTAATCGATCCTTCGGCAACGTGATTCGGTTTCAGACGATGATCGCCCGAAATGCTTGAAGCTTGCAGCTAGAGGCTAGAAGCTGCCCTCACTGCTCCGGCACCAGCCAATAATTGGCCCGCGCCACGATGCGAGCGCCGTAGTCTTGCGCGGTGCGAACTCGAATCGTATGCAGCCCAGGCGTTGGATCGGAGGGGCTGAAGGTGATGAGATAGCGGTTGCGGGCGTGCTTGGCCCCATCCACGACTCGCTGCTCGAAGCCCTTGTCGAAGGTGAAGGTGGCGTACTCGCCGCCGCTCATGCGGGCAACCTCCTTGGAGACGTTCTTCTTGAAGGCCTGCACGATCATGGCCAGGGTGGAGACGATATTCATGGTTCGGTCATCGCCCGAGTCCTTTATGTCGTGGAGGAGCTCGGCGCGGGCGGGAGAGAACGAGACGCTCAGCACCAGCACGTCGGAGCGGCCGATCTTCTCGACCAGCTTTTCCGGCCTGGTGTGCTTGCTGCCGTGGTCGCGCTCCTCGCTGATGAGCAGGAGCACGCGGCGGTACTCCTTGGGCTGGGACTCGAGCAGATCGACGGCGTAGCTGACGGTGTCGAGGATGGCGTCGCCGCCGTTGCCCGGTTCGAGGTGCTTGAGGGCCTGGTTGATCTCGTCGCTGGAGTGCGTGTAGTCGCGAATCAGATGCGGCCGCGAGTCGAAGCCCACCAGCGCCGCCTGGCCCTTGCCGTCGGATAAGAAGAGATCGAGGAGCGGGCCGAGCTTGGCCAGCTTGTCGAATTCCAGCACGCTGACGCCGCCCTGCTCGACGGCTACGACCAGCGAAACCGGGGCCGTATCCATCTCCTCCTGCACCCGAATCTTCTGCGGCACGCCATTGTCTTCGAGCACAAAGTCATCCGGCTTGAGACCGTAGACGATGCCGCCGCCACGCTTTTCAACCAGTGTGGGCACCAGCACCTCGTTGGCTGTGACGCGCAGGGTGGGGGCGCTGGGGTGGGCGCTGGGCAGCGGCTGGGGAGGCTCGATGGGAGGCAACTGCTGCGCCCCGGCGAACGCGGCCGTTGCCAGAGATGCCGCGAGCCCGATGTGAGCGAGCCCAAAAACTCCGATTCTCAGAGCCTCTTGCAAGACTCCAATGAATCTGCAAAAAGTGTCAGGGCACGACTTCAGACGCGCCGGAAGACCAATAAAATCAAGTCGGGCTTTAGCCCCTGCGATTTTATTTCCGGTAATTTGCAACTTAGCAGCGGCTAAAGCCGGAATCCAGATTGGCCATTTTCGGCACGACTGAAGTCGTGCCCTGACGCAAATCTTGACATGAAGGCAATTTTGCAAGAGGCTCCTCGTGCGGTAATAGACTCCATTGTTTGTGGTGGGGAATCAGTCCCCTGCCCCGGTCCACTGTCTTTGTCACTTCGGCAACTGGCTGGCGTCCCATCCTCCGCCGAGCGCCCGAACCAGGCCGACGCTGGCTACGAATTGGCGGGTCTGGAGGTCGATCGCCGTGCGCTGGTTCTGGATCAGCGCGGCCTCGGCGGTAAGGACCTCAAGATAGCTGGTGACGCCGCCCTTGTAGCGCTGGTTGGAGAGATCGAAGGAGTGCTGCGCCGACTCGACCGCCCGCTGTTCCACGCCGGACTCCTGCTCCAGAATCCTCAGGCCGGAGAGCTGGTCTTCAACGTCGTTGAAGGCCTGGAAGATCGTGTTCCGGTAGGCGGCAACCTGGGCCTCGTAGGCGTGGCGCGCCTGATCGGTGAGCGCGTGGCGCTGGCCGGCGTCAAAGAGCAACTGCGCAGCCTGCGCGCCCAGGGTCCAGAGCGCGCTGGGGCCCTGAATCCAGGTACCGAAGTGCAGGCTCTCGAAGCCGCCCTCTCCGGTGAGGTTGATGGTGGGATAGAAGGCGCTGACGGCAATGCCGATCTGAGCGTTGGCGGCGGCGGCGCGGCGCTCGGCGGCGGCGATGTCCGGGCGGCGCTCAAGCAGTTGCGAAGGCACGCCGACGGGAACCTTGGGCAAGGCGAGATCCAGCGGCGACGGCGGAATGCTGAATTCGGAGAGCTTCAGGTTGGCGATGGTTCCGATGGCGTGCTCGTACTGTGCGCGAGCCACGCCCACGTCGATGAGTTGCGCGCGCACGGTTTCAAGCTGTGTCTTGGCCTGGGCAACGTCAACGCCGGTGGCCACTCCGCCTTCCAAGCGGCGCTGGGTAAGGTCGAGCTGCCGCTCCAGATCAGCGACCGTGGCGTCGAGCAGCTTGGTCTCGGAGTCGAGGCCGCGAAGCTGGAAGTAGTCGGCGGCCATCTCGGCGTGCAGGCTTAGGTCCACGCCGGCAAGGTCCGCGGCGCTTGCCTGGGAGTTCTCGCGGGCGGCCTCGACGGTGCGGCGGATGCGGCCCCAGAAATCCGGTTCCCAGCTTGCCTGGCCGGCGAGTGTGAAGTCGTTGTAGGTGGTGGATTTGCCGGCTGCGTAGGAGGGTCCATTCGACGAGGTGTGGTCGCGCGTGACGGAAGGCCCGGCGGAGAGCGTGGGATAGAGAGCGGACCGGGCCGCGGCAACCTGGTCGCGCGCCGCCAAGTAGGTCTCAAGCGCCTGGCGCAGGCTCTGATTGTCCGTGGCGATGTGTTCTTCGAGTTGGTTCAGTTGCGGATCCTGGTAGATCTCCCACCATTTGCCGCGCAGCATTCCATCGGACGGCGCGGCCGGCTGCCAGCCGCCGCTGGCTGGATTGGGCGGCGGAACCAGCACAGCGGTTGCGCCGGCCTCCTTGTATGCGGGCGGCGCTTCGTATCCGGGGCGGTTGTAGTTGGGGCCGACGGGCTTGCAGGCAGTGAGCAGGCAAAGACCGGCCAGAGAGAGGGCCAGAGAGCACAGCCTGACGAGCACGGCGGGAGAGAGGGTTACCGCAGGGGCTAAAGCCCCGATCATTTCAGTGAACAGACGGCACGACTGAAGTCGTGCCCTGACACAAAGCCAGGTCTTTCTGCGGCCTGTGTGGGCCGTGCCCTTCGCCGACCTGAGCCTTTCCGCAGCCTGGGGAACCCGCATCTTCACTTGCCTCCCGCAGCAGTGGGTGTACCGGTGCTCCCCACAAAGACCTTTTCGCCCTCGATGAGCGAGTCGGGCGGATCCTGAATTACCTTGTCTCCAGCGCTGAGTCCGGAGACGATCTGCACGCTGGCCCCGTCATCCTCGCCTATTACCACCGGGACCAGATGCGCGACGTTCCCGTTGACAACAACGCCCGCTCGCAGGCCCTCTTTGCGGAAGATGAGAGCCGCCGCGGGAATAATGAAGACCGGTCCGGCGGCGGGCGTCTTGAAATGGACCTGGGCCAGCGAACCGGGCAGCAACTCGCCGGCGCGGTTATCCACGTCGATCTCGACCAGCAGGGTGCGGCTGGCCGGATCGATGGCGTTGGAGGTGCGCACTAGGGTTCCCTGGTAGGTCTTTCCGGCGTGCTCGGCAAAGGTGAGGTCGATCTTCGAGCCGCGCTTTATGTTATTCGTGTAAATCTGTGGCAGATTGGCATATACGCGCAGTGTTTGAATGGCCTGCAGTTGGAAGAGCGCCTTGCCCGCGCCGGGATCGATTAACTGGCCGGTGTCGATGTTGCGGGCGGTGACCACCCCGTCGAAGGGCGCGTAGACCTTCTCGAAGGATTGCAGCTCGCGCAAACGCTGCACGTTGGCCTGCGGCGGAGCGCACGGCTGCCGCTGTGGCCGTGGCCTGATTCACAAACGTATCGGTGTCCTGCCGAGAGACGGCATTGGACTTGACGAGCCCCGAATAGCGATCGGCCTGGATGCGGGAATT
>CAWCWQ010000150.1:0-3624 GCA_963799145.1 uncultured Acidobacteriaceae bacterium
GCCATTGAGGCGGGGATGGTGATTCACACGCGGGAGTATGAGGGCAACCTGGTGCGGCTCACTGTCAGCGGACCGGCCTCGCTCGTCGGCCGTCTGCGCAAGTACCGGCTGCGGGACGAGCCGGAAGCAAAGCCTTAAAACTAAGCCGGTGAAACCGCTCCGGCAAATGGAACATTGGATTCAGCGTCGCCGTATCTTCTCTACTGGAAAAGCCAAAACCTGAGAGGAATTCCGTTCGATGACGATGGAGCCCGAGAAATCGATGTCCAGACGATCGACTGTACTCGCCTCGTGCGGTCTCGCCGCCGCCGCGATCCTTCCCATGCTGCCCATCGGAAGATGGATCGCGCCAGGCAATTCCATTGCAGCCTTGCTCAGCCGGGAAGCACTCTGGTGGTTCTATGCGGCTGCCGCCTTGATCTGGCTGGGCCTTGTCGAACGGCTGCCCATGAGTTCGATCGGCCTTCGCCGTCCTACGTGGAAGACTCTGCTCTTCGCGGTATTGGGCGCAGCGGCGGCTTTGCTTGTCTTCATGCTGCACTTCGGCGTAATCGTGCGGGCATTCCATCTGGACACGGCCGCTGCCCTGGAACAACGGCGTATCATCCTCAATTTCCCCTACTGGTTCCGCGTACTGATGGTGCTGAGGGCGTCGATAGTGGAAGAGATCCTGTTCCGCGGGTACATCGTTGAGAAGGTCCGCCAATTGACCGGAAGCACCGTGCTGGCAATCGCTGTGTCGGTAGCGGCGTTCACAGGCGCCCATTTTGCGGGCTGGGGTCTCGTCCATCTCATTCCCGTCTTCGGTGCGGCCACGGTCTTCGCCCTCCTTTATGTGTGGCGCCGCGATCTTCCGTCCAATATGCTGGCCCACTTCCTTACGGATGGGATGGGGTTTCTATTAGGATGAGCAGGCGAGAGGCGTATCGAGCTTGAAGGAGACCTCATGAATCCCGCAGAAGGCGGTCCAGGCCGCACCATCGCCACGCTTTCCAGCCGCGAGGTCTATCGCAACCGCTGGATGCGGGTGCGCGAGGACGAGATTCTGCGCTCCAACGGGGAAAAGGGCATTTACGGCGTGGTGGACAAGCACGACTGCGCCATCGTCCTGCCCATCGACCAGGGGCGTGTGTGGCTGGTGGAACAGTTCCGCTACACCATCCAGGAGCGGGCGCTGGAGCTGCCCCAGGGCGGCTGGGAGATGGAGGTGGATCACCCGGAGGAGCTGGCGCGCGGCGAACTCAAGGAGGAGACAGGCCTGGCCGCCGCGCAGATGACCTACCTGGGAACCCCGTGGGTCGCCTACGGCTTCACCCGGCAGCGGATTCACGTCTATCTGGCCACGGGGCTGACCGCTACGGAGAAGGATCCCGATGCCGAGGAGCATGACCTTGTGGTGCGCTCGGTTGCCGTTGCGGACTTCGAGGAGATGATGCTGAAGGGCGAGATTCGCGATGTCTGCACGCTGGCCGCCTGGGCGCTCTATCTGCTGTGGAAGGCGCGGCAGGCGTAATCGAACCTCGGAGTCTCCCCAAAGCCTTGGATGCCCCAGGTCCCTTGCATTCGGGGACCTGGGAAAGCAAGCGAGCCGGATTGCTGCGAACCTGAGAGTGAATCTCCCCTCCCTTTCCATCGCTACAATCGAACAAGCGATGATTCAGTACCTCTATCTCGGACGTGTGGATTACGGCGAGGGACTGCGCCTACAAGCAGAGATCGCGCAGTTGCGCTTCGAGAGGCGTGTTGAGAATGTGCTGTTGTTGCTGGAGCATCCTCCGGTGCTGACGCTGGGGCGGAATGCCGACCGGGCCAATGTGCTGGCCTCGGAAGAGCATCTGGCACGGCGCGGAGTGACGCTGCACGAAATCGACCGCGGCGGCGACGTGACCTACCACGGGCCGGGACAGCTGGTAGGCTACCCCATCTTCGACCTGCGCAGCCTGCGCAACCCCAGCGGCGGGCGGATGGGGCCGGTGGACTTTGTGCGGCGGATGGAAGAGGCGCTGATTCGGCTGTGCGCGGGGTTTGGGGTACAGGCGGGGAGGATTCCGGGGCTGACCGGAGTCTGGTGCGGGGTGGATCGGGGATCAGAGATCAGAGATCAGGGGTCAGGGATCAGGGATCAGGGGTCAGAGATCAGAGATCAGGGGTCAGAGATCAGAGATCAGGGGTCAGAGATCAGAGATCAGGGGTCAGGGACTGCCTCTGCCGGGCCGGAGCGAAAAATCGCCGCCATCGGCATCCATGTTTCGCGCGGGATTACCACCCATGGGTTTGCCTTCAACGTGACTACCGACCTCGGCGACTTCGGGCTGATTGTCCCGTGCGGCATTCCCAACCATGCGGTGACTAGCCTGGAGCATGAAGTGGCGCGGCCTGAAGAGTTGCCAGGGATGGAGGCTTTGGCGTACAGGGCGGCGCGGGAATTCGGGCTTGTCTTTGAGCAGCAGGTGCTGGCCTTGGAAAGTCTGGCGGCGCTGCGGGCGCAGGCGGCCGCCGCCGCGCCAAATCTCCCGGCGGAGGATACGCCATTGCGGGTACCGGCGGAGGTTGAACGGCTGATGGGCAAAGAGGGCCGTCCGATCCTGACTTGAGCTTCGTGGATTCCCACCCTTTCCGCAGAAAAAAAGCGGAAAGGATGGGGCACCCACCACAATGGGACTAGTCGGGCCCCAGGTCTCAAAAGCGAGACCTTGGGCACCCGAACTTTCATGGGGATCGTGTTGTTCGGCGGGTGAATGGGCCGCGATTTATAATCCGGCTGAAACCGGGCGCGCAGCTGAACTTTTGCAGAGTGGAGAGGATTTCATGCCAACCGACGTGATCATGCCCCAGATGGGCGAGTCGATCTTCGAGGGCACCGTAATCAGGTGGCTCGAAGAAGGCCGGCGACACGGTACACAAGGACGAGCCGCTCTTCGAGATCTCCACCGACAAGGTGGACGCCGAGATTCCCTCGCCGGTTGCCGGAGTTCTGAGCGAGATCAAGGTCCCGGAGGGCGCGACGGTCGGAATCAATACGGTGGTCGCGGTGATTGGTCCACCCTCGACGGCCGCGCTGCCCGACGCGGCTCCGGCGGTTGAGGCGGCTCCCGCTTCAACAGCCAGTGCACCTCCAACGCCCCAACCGCCTGCGTTGAAACCCGCAGCCGCAGCACCGGCGGCTC
This sequence comes from uncultured Acidobacteriaceae bacterium, assembly GCA_963799145.1. GTDB lineage: Bacteria > Acidobacteriota > Terriglobia > Terriglobales > Acidobacteriaceae > Telmatobacter. Next base: position 3,168 of record CAWCWQ010000150.1, read on the forward strand.
CAGCTGCTTCTGTGGGCGGCAGCACTCGCATTCGCTCGTCGCCGCTGGTGCGCCGGATTGCCAAGGACAACAACCTCGATTTGGGCCAGATAGTGGGCTCGGGCTCGGCCGGGCGTATCACCAAAGAGGATGTGCTGCGGCGCCTGAGCGCGCATCGGGCAGCCAGCGCCGCCGCCATGCCGGCGGGGGGCGTTCCTGCCGGAGCGGCTTCTCCGCTCGTCGATCGGGTCGTGCCGCTCACCAAGATGCGGGCCATTATCGCGCAGCGGATGGTAGAGAGCATGGCCATCAGCCCCCACGCGCACATCGTCTACAAAGTGGACATGACGCGCATCGCCCGCCTCCGGGAGCGGGAGAAGGGCGGATTCGAGCAAAGGCACGGGGTGAAGCTTACTTATATGCCGTTCATTGCCGCGGCCGCCGTTGAGGCGCTGCGCAAGTTTCCGATTGTGAATTC
>CAWCWQ010000151.1:0-20385 GCA_963799145.1 uncultured Acidobacteriaceae bacterium
GATGTATTGCTCCTTACCGGAACATGCCCCGCATCAACCGCGGGATGGCTTTATCTCGGAGCATGTCTCATTGCCGGCATACGACTCGCACGCGAAAAGCAGGTCAATGTGCGGTCATTCCGACCATTCACGCGATCGATGAATCGGTGGACCTTGGCCTACGATATTTCATCAGGGTCTTCAGCCGCAGCGCGGAGAAGATCACGCACAAGGAAAGCACCAATGGACGTTAATGAGTCAATGGCTGTGTCGTAGACTACGATCGTGTGCGGCCGCTACCAGAGGCGAAGCGATAAGCAGAGGATTGCTGAAGCGTTTCACCTCGGCAATGTTGACGGTCTGTCCGTCGAGTTTGCTCCCGATTACAACGCCGCGCCGCAATCCATGCAGCCGGTCATTGTCTGGGATCAAGCAGGAGGCACCCGCCTTTTGCGGATGATGTTCTGGCGCTTTCTGCCGCCCTACGTTACCGATCCGAAGAAATTCCGACTCGACACCATCAACGCCAAGGGCGAAACGCTGCTCGATAGCAACGTCTGGCGCCATGCCTTTCTGCATAGCCGCTGCCTTGTTCCAATAGATTCGTTCGTCGAATGGCGCCACGTAGATGCAAAAACCAAGCTGCCCTGGCTATTCGGGATGAAAGATGACGAGCCTTTCGCGCTCGCAGGGGTTTATCGGCACTGGCGCTCTCATGATGGAAAATCGAGGATGGATACGTTCGCAATCATCACTACGGAACCGAATGAACTGGTTGTCGAAAAGACCGGACATGACCGCATGCCCGTCATCATCAGGCGTCAGGACTATCAGCGCTGGCTCGAGCCTGGCAGCGAAGAACAGCCGCCCATTGATCTCATCCGTCCATTTGATTCAGACAGTATGAAGGCATGGCGCGTCGACCGTCGCGTTAACAACGTGAAAAACAATGGGCCCTCACTCTGCGAGCCTATTAAGGAAGATGACCCTCCCGAGAAGCCCGCGGGCGCCGAAAAAACCGGACGCAAACCGAAAACAGCTGAGAGCGGGCAGCTGGGAATGTTTTGAATTCTTCTGTTCGAATGGACTTTAGGTAATGGCTCAAAGAAACGGCGCAGGCTTCATCGAAACGATGGATTGTCTACCCGTCTCAAAACTCCCTGAGGGTCCGGAATGGACGTACGAGCTAAAGCTCGATGGGTACCGGCTTGAGGCAGTCCGGGGCGAAAAAGGGGTGACGCTCTATTCTCGCCGGCGGAAGGTGCTGAATGGACGATTCGGCTACGTCGCCAAGGCTTTGGAGCATCTCCCCGCAGGCACGGTCGTCGACGGCGAAATCGTAGCCCTTGGGCCAAACGGGCATGCTGACTTCTATCTTCTCCAGAAGCTTCGGTCTGCGGAATCACAGATCGTCTACTACGTTTTTGACATTCTTGTTCATGAAAATCGCAACCTGACCCGTCTGCCGCTTTTCGACCGCCGCAGAATTCTCGCGGAAGTTATAAAACCCAACCACCATGTCGCATTGTCAGCGGTGTCTGATCGCAGCGCGGCGGAGATGCTGAAATTTGCGAAGACACACGGAATCGAAGGGCTAATAGCCAAGCGCGCCGACAGCGTCTACCAGCCTGGGAGGAGAACGGGCCTCTGGATGAAATATCGCATCAACCTTGGACAGGAGTTCGTCGTCGGCGGCTATATACCCGGCCACCTCGGGGTCGATTCGGTGGTTGTGGGCTTTTATCGCGGCAAAGAGCTTGTCTATGCGGCGCGTGTCCGCGCCGGTTTCGTCCCCAGAATCAGGCGCGAAGTGTTCGAGAAGATCAGACATCTGAAGATTGCGAAATGCCCCTTCGTGAATCTGCCGGAGGCTGAGCCAGGACAATGGGGCCAGGGCCTCACGGCGGAGAAGATGAAGGAGTGCATCTGGGTCAGGCCGGAGACCGTCGTGCGAATAGACTTTCTGGAATGGACGGGCGCGAATCACTTACGGCATGCGAAATTTGTGGCGCTGCGTGATGACAAGGACCCTCGAAAAGTGGTGAAAGAAATCACAGATTAGGTCAGGCAACACCAAGCAAGCGTACTCGAGCCGACTCCTTACCGACGCGGCAGTTTGTTCATCACTGAATTGCTCTAATCAACGACCCTAATTGAGCAACGCGCTCATTCGACGCAACCTCTCGGAAATGAAAGGTGAAATAGCGTGCCGGTTGTGTGCCGCGACACAAAACACTTGGGCAGTTCACAACGCTTCCCTTACACATGTTTCACCGTTCCATCCCGGTAGACCTGGATCACTGGTTCGACCAACTCATACGTTGTGCTGCCTTTAGTGAAAGAGCCGAGATGTGACTGGGCCAAGCCAAGATCCATTAGTGTTACATCGGTATGCTGGTGCCCACCGACCGGATCAAACCCTGCATCGACTCGTATACCCCCCTTCTCAGTCAGTAGATAGCGAGCATGGAAGTCCTCGCCACCGTCTCGTTCACTCCAACAGTAGAACGTGACGGTCATTCCTTCAGGAATCATGTCCTTGAAAAGTATCGCCGCATCACGCTCGAGTTCCTCATTCGATAGCCTATCTTCGTGATAGCGATAATGAATCTCCAAAGATGCCCTTCCGTTCAAATCGCGAACTATGCGAAAACATTGAGAGAACATTCGTTTATATCGCGTGTTATAAGGACTGAAAAACGGGTCGACGAAGACGATGCGTGAGGCAAAACGAAGCAGTCCGGTGAAGGCTTCAGACAACGGTCTAATCTCGCGCGGAACAGCACGTTCGATTGGCACTGCCATCAGCTCATGGTGCTCATCGAGTGCATTTGCAGACAAAACGTACTCCGCACCCTCTTGCAGCGCAGTCGCTATAATCGCTTGAAATGGGACGCGGCGGTGTTCGACGAGAGCATTTGTCAGCCAGCCACCTAGTTTCGGATCGTAAGGCCTCCCAAACGAAATTACCTTCCTTCCTTGTGCTTGTGCCAGCGCTACCTCTATGCGCTTTTTCTCTAGCGTTGTAAGCCCCTCCACAGCACGATAGACTTCGCGGACCAATGCTCTGGAAACTCCGAAATCAGACGGCCCTTATCAAAACCGAACTTCTCAATGATGTACCGAAATGTCTGCCAATTCGTTGCGATAGCCTGCGGTTCAACCGCATATTCATAGAGCATCAGAAGAGCTCCCCCGCACGCTCCTCAAAGAACCCTTGCGGCCATCGATCGCGGAAGTCGCCCTCCTCGTTTACGCGCAGCTGACGGAATGAACGCCGTCATCGCCGCCTTCGACGTAGATCACGGACAGGTCGTCAGGGCGCAAGCCCGCAACGCCGGGCGGAAGCTCGTCATCGGCGCTTTCCCTGATCCTCCGGAGGAGACGAAGCATGATGTGCTCGCTATGGGTCTCGATCAGCAGTGATTTCCCAGAAGACAACTCGTCAACGTTCTTTCTTACCGCCCGGATGAAGAGATCTCCCATTCCAACCTGTATGGCCGGGTGGATATGCAACTCTGGTTGCTCAATCGCAAGAATCCCATTCTGCTTGCGCAGGGCGCCCACAACAACCGGAACCATCTGCGAAATTCCGATGCCTACATCCCCGGGCGCGACGAGAATGCCCTTTCCGAAGTCACGCAAGGCGATCTCGGTCCGAGTTCCCAAGCTGTCGTAGAGCTCCTGGAGTTCGCCGATATCGTCCTCGTTCAGCCCGCGCTCGAACATCTGATGGAAGGCGCTCGGGACGGCGACTTCCTTAAATTTCACACGTTCTAGCCGATAGCTGGTTTGCAGCTGTGCCTCACCCGAAAGCCAGCGGTTGACCTCTGAGATCAAACCGTCGCTGCGATCGTTGTAGAGAAGATCCCATGCAGCCAGACCATTTGCCCATCGTGCCTCATCTGGCGAGACTTGTGGCCGGTAACCCCTCGTAGGGATAGCGCGTAAAGGGCCGATGTAGGTCATCTGAGATAGGTAGTCGCGGACGATCCGCGCTGGTCCGAGGATCATTTCGGACAGAAGCGATCGAAGACCATTTACTCGCGGCGTACGCTCTTCCAACTCGGCTAGCTTCACATCGGGGTCGCGGAGTTCAAGTGCCAAGTCGCCGTCGAGAGGCGGCAGCGCACCCACCTTGGTCTCCACTGCAATCCGCAGTTGGTCATCCGGCGTGTCGGGCGTCGAACGATCGGCGGCCGCTTCCCGGGCGAGTAACCATATCTCGCCTATCAAGGGGCGATCGGTAAGATCAGACATCCTCGGGTTTGTCATCCGGGAGAAGAGCGTAGCGCAAGAGTGGATGAGCAAAGTTGAAATCAGTGAGCTGTGCGCGCCCTTCCTGCCGAGGTGAGACAATCGCCGCCAATGGCTCCCCATCAAGATCGATAGCGACGCGGGCAACGTAAGGCGATCCTTCCAACTCGCTCCACCGGATTTCGATGGCAACCGCGACCTCTTGCACCACAGCGTAGTCGCGATATTCCAAGCCCTCGCCGATAAGGTACCGGATCGGAAGCTCGTCAAACTGTAGCTCCCCGATGGATAGACCTGAATTGAGAGGGAGTTGCTCTGCCCCTTGTTCATCAGACAGGTCCATCGTGACCTTGAGCTTGACCGCGCGGTTGAGCTCATGGTTGTGTACGAGGGTCGCGAAGCCGCCGAGGTCGATGAGTCCTCCGGCAATAGTTACGTCCGGGTCGACATTGCCGCGCTCGAGGATCTCGCGCAGATAATGCAGTGCCTGCAGGATCGTGCTTTTGCCAGCACTGTTTGGGCCGAACAGTAGCGTGATAGGCCGCAATCCGATGGTTTGGCGACTGCTTATGCCCTTGAAGTTTTCAATCTCGATTCGGGTCAGACGCATCAGGGAACCTCATAACCATCGCGAAAGGTGCGTTCAGATAGTGAGGCAAACAGCTCTTTTGCCTCCTCGAGTTGCTTCTTAGCTACAGCAACCTGGCTCCTAAGCTCCTGAGTCAGCAGACGGTACTCTTTCTGCAGCTCAATTGGCGGGAATTGGAATTTCCAGCTCCTTTAGTGTTCTTGGGTTTAGGAAGGTGAACGCGTTCTCTTTGTTGTTCGCTTTCAAGGCGCGGAGGCGATGCGGCAAGTAGGTGAAAAGCGAGACAAAATACTCCGGGAGCAACGACTTTGTATTCAGAACTACACGGACAAGGTTCGTGCTAATAATCGATCTATCGACTTTGGGTTCGGCGATGCACATGCGCCCGACTGTACCGGCACGGCGGGATCGTCCGCCACATCCATGAACTCGGGCAGCACGCGCGCATGATAGCTGGAGGCAAACGGCCCGTTGGTGCGCGCTTCGGTGCCCATCTTGGGCCTCGTGGCCGTCACTGCGCCAGCCAGCAGCCCCCGCAGCGTATCCGCTCCGGCATCGGAGCTGAGCAGCACCGGCCCGTGATACTCCTCTTCGACGACCGGAGCCCGGCGCAAGTCGGCAAGCGAAGCAATCAATGCAACCGCATGTTTCTCGAAGGCCTCCGGCGCGTCGAGATCCGCAAGGGAAACGCCGGTCGAGGCGTAGGAGCGGTCGAGCCTCATGCCATCGGCCGCCTGCGTGCCCACCGCTATGGCCTCCTGGTATTCGGCCGCCGCCTTGCGCACGATGGTTCCCTCGCTGTTTACCAGCCAGGTTGTTGTTACCCGCGCATGGAACTCCGCCGAAGAATACTCCACATCGCGCTGGCTCGCCTTCACGGATGCATCGGCGCGGTAGAGTCCGCTGGCCCGCGCCATGCGATCCATCCAGGCGGCCTCGTCCAGCTTCAACCGTAGCGGCTCGGCGAGCGAGACGATCGGCTTCTCCTGGCTGAAGTCGTCGGCCTGCGGGGGCGTCTGCACCTCTTTGAGAGTGGCCTGCTTTTGCGCGTAGGCTGAGAGCGCCGTCTTGTACGCCTGGTCCGTTGCCGCCCACAGCGCCGAGCGCAGCGCAATCGGATCGTCGTCGAGCGCCGCCAGTTGCAGCGCGCCGTCGCCGCGCCCGGCGGAGGGCGAGCTGTCGGCCTTGTAGTCGCCCACCCGAACCGTAACGCGGGCCACGCGCTCGTGGCTGTGCTGCGCGCCTTCACTGGCGCCAAACTCGGCCTTGGTCTCGTAGTTGTCCACGTCCTCGATGCGGTACAGGATGAAGAACGGCTTGGCAAAGTCCTTCAACTGCAACTCGCTCTTGTTCCGGTCCAGCTCTTCGAGCATGGCTTTGAGGATGGGATCTTTTTCGGCATCGGCGCGGGTTCGCTGGGCGGCGGCCAAGGTCGGGGCGAACAGGCAGGCAGCCAGCAGCCCTGCTCCGGCAAGGAATGCAATCGGACGAATCGGTTTCATTGCGCCTCCATGGTCCTCAACAAATGAATTGTCTCTATGAATAAAATCGCTTGAGGTTACTGGCATCCCACCCGCCTTCCGCACCCGGCTAAGGGAGATTGGCATCCATCTTCAACCGGATGGCTATCTTGCGGAGTTTGCCGTCTCGCGTCCACAGCGCAGTCCCCGGATTGAGCAAGACGGCGGCAATCAGGTGCGCATCGATCAAGCCGATTCCCCGATTATGCAGAGCATAGCCCTCAATCGTATACCGGACTTCGCTCAGTTGAGCCACCCGCACGTGCGGCAAACCGTCCAAATACAAGATCGTCATTTTTCGATCCGGCAAAGGCCCCAGCGCCAATTCGGCAGCTACGAACGGATGCATCACGATCTCCTGATTGTTCAACCGCCGCTCGAATTCCAGATCTCCTTTGTTGAGATGATCAATCCAGATGGTTGTGTCGGCCAGAATCATCCGCGCTTACCCTCCGGCGCGGAATTCGAGGAAAATCAGGGGCCGAGCCTCCCAGCGCCGCCAATCTGCGGGCGCTCTCGCGCTCAATCAGCGCCGTAAGACCGGCACGGACCAAAGCGGTTTTTTCCATGACTCCCGTCAGCTCCTGGGCTGTACTCACCAACTCGTCATCAATCGCCAATGTGGTTCTCATCGCTCCTCCATGCATATCATTCTAGCATCAAATGATGTCTATTTTCAATGAACAATTGGATTGTGGCCAGTGGTCGGAAGACGCTGGTTGAGATTCGTGGTATCCCACCCTTTCCGCAAAAAAGCGCGGAAAGGATGGGGCAACCGGCCTCGACGGGTGCGCCACCGGCCTCTGATTGGTTAAATGGCCATAATCCAACGCATACCTAACATTTTGATCGAGAAGCTAGTCGTCAAAACTGCCTACTTCTCTGCCCCCGGAATCGGCAGAATCGGCGGCCTAGCCGTGCCCTGCGCCTGCTTCTGCGTCTCCAGCTCGCTCAGCAGCATAGCCGGAGCCACCGCGCTCACCGGAATCGTGCCCGACTCCGCGCCGCACTCGCCGTTGAAGACTTCGCTCTTGTCGCTTGTAACCAGAATCTTCTTCATCGCCGCCAGCGGAGTGCCCACAATGCTCACGCCGCGCACCAGCTCGTCCGGCCGCCCGTCCACGTAGACCCGCCAAACCACCAGCGGAACCACGGAGAAAGCCTGCGGCGAACTGCGCGAGGTGACCGCAAAGCCTGAAGAGATGTCCTCAAAGTACAGCCCATACGGCTTGCCTTGCTTCTTGGCTTCGTCGATCAACTGCTTGCGCAGCTCGGCCTCCGGAACGCTCTTGGTTGAGGTCACGATGAGGTTGCCCTGGCGTCCGGTTGGGACATGCCCCGTCTGCGCCCGCCCATGGCCGTTCGAGTTGCTGAAGCTGGCGATCGGCAGGCGGGACATTAGGAATGTCTTCAGCACTCCATCCTGGATCAGGTCCACGCGCCGCGCCTTTTGCCCCTCGTCGTCGTAGTCGTAGCTGCCGCTCAGCCAGGTCGCGCCGAATTTGGTAGCGGTTGGATCGTCGGCCACGGATAGGAAGGTTGGCAACACCTCCTTACCCACTTCCTTGGTAAAGGTCTGGCCCTCTTCGTCGCCGCGCTGCCGCTGCCCCTCGAGCCGGTGGCCGAGAACCTCGTGAAAGAAGACCGCCGCGGCGCGTCCCGACAGAATCGCCGGCCCGTCGAAGGGCTCGGTAAGCGGAGCCTTGCGCAGAGCCTCCAGGCTCTTGCCCAACTCTTGCACCGCCGCCTCAAGCTCAGCTTGCGCCGGCAAGCCCTCCACCGTCTCGGCCTCGAAGGTCCGCGCCCGGTAAAGGTCCATCCCATCCTCGGCTCGCGTTGCGGCAACCATCACCACGCGCGCCTGCAAATGCGGCGCTACCACCTGCGAACCCTCCGACGAAGCAAAGTAATCCGTCTCGTTCTGCGCCGCCAGCATGACCATGTTCTGGTAAACGTCGGGGTACTCGCGGAAGATCTTCGAGAGCGACGTCACCCGCCGTTCCCAGGCCGCTCTGTCCACCACCACCGGCGGCGCCGGCTTGGCGATGTAGGTCTGCGGCGTCTCCTGGCTGAAGTCCGGCGAAGTGTCCTCTTCCTTGGCCCGCACCTCGGCCTCGGTCTTCACCCGCAGATAGTTGTCCAGCGCCGTGCCGTAGCCGGTGTTGGTGGCCAGCCACAACGAGCGTCCCAGCGCCTCCCGGTCGTCGGTCAGCGGCAGTTGCAGACTGTTTACCGCCGAGCCGCGATGCGTCCCGTGGGTGTTGTCCAGCTTGGGATCGCCCAGCCGCACCTGCACGTCGGCAATGCGGACGTGGTTGGCCGAGCTGTCCACCAGCGCCCCAAACTGCGCCCGGATCGAGACCGCGCTGGCGTCGGCTACCGAGTAGCTCAGGAAGTAGGGCGGAAACTGCTTGTCAGATTCTTGTTTGCCGGAGCCCTGCTTGCCGAGCGATGTGAAGGCGCGATGCAGTTCCGCCGTCATGGCGTCCAGCAGCACCGGCGCTGTCTGCTTTTGCCCTCGAGCCGGAGCGGGCAGCGCCAAAACAAGAACGGCAACGGCAACGGCCACGCGGATCGAGCACCCGAAGATATATCCGAGGGCAGGCTTTGGAGCGGGCCGCCCCGTGGCGGCAACAAAAAAACAGGTCATAGGCTTGGACACTCGTTTGAAACCGTCTTCTAACTGGATTGTCTCAGAGTAGGCTAGTCTCAAGGAAAAACCTCATGATTCTTCTCCGCTCCATGACGCTCGCCTGCTGCCTTGTCCTCCAGCTTGCCGCGGTTGCCCCTCGCCTTGGGCCCGCGCCGAGAACCGCTATAAGGTCAGTCGCCGCGTCAACCCCAGCCCAGCCGTTGGCCGCCTCCCAGCCGACCCCCACCCAACCCAGCCCGCAAGCCTACTCCCTGCCGCCAGAAAAGTTGGCCCGAGCCATCGCCCTAAGCCGAATCCGCAACAGGTTGCACCTTATAGACGCGCTTTGGGGCCTGGCCGTCCTCTGGCTTCTGCTGATTACCCGAGCCGCCGCGGGTTTCGCCGCCTGGGCTGAACGCCTCTTGCGCCGCCGCTGGTTGCAGGGCCTGCTCTTCTTTGCCGCCTTGCTTGTCATCGCATCCCTGGCCGCAATGCCTCTGGATGCCTTTGCCCACTACGTCAGCCGGAGCTACGGCATCAGCGTGCAGGGCTGGGGCGGCTGGTTCGGTGACCAGGCAAAGGCGCTGGGGCTCTCGGTCATCGTTGGCGCGCCCATTCTTCTGCTCTTCAACTGGATCGTCCGCCGCTGGCCGCGCCGCTACTGGCTCGGCGCCTGGGTGGTCACGCTCCCGCTCCTCGTCCTATCCGGCTTCGCATCGCCGCTAATCGAGCCCGTCTTCAACAAGTACGAGCCCCTCGCCAAGCACCATGCCGCCCTGGTGGCCGAACTGGAGAAAGTCGTCGCCCGCACCGGAACCGAGATTCCGCCCGGCCGCATGTTTCTGATGAAGGCCAGCCTCAAGAGCAACGGCCTCAACGCCTACGTCAGCGGCCTTGGCGCCACCAAGCGCATCGTCGTGTGGGACACCATCGCCGGCCGCATCCCCGACGACGAAATCCTGTTCATCTTCGGCCACGAGAGCGGCCACTACGTCCTCCACCACATTCCCCAAGGGCTGGCCCTCAGCGCACTTTTTCTCTTCTTCGTCTACTGGGCCTGCGCCGGCTCTGCCGCCTGGCTGGCTCGCCTCTTCGGCGCGCGCTGGCGGCTTACCGGGCAAGATACCGGCACAGAAAGCCCAGCAGGCTCGCTCTCCGGGACTGTGCTTTCCACTCGCGCCGGCTTCGTTGTGCTGCTCTTTGTCCTCTCGGTTGCCGGGGTTGTGCTCGAGCCGGTTAGCAATACCTTCAGCCGCTACTTCGAGCATCAAGCTGACGTTTACGGCCAGGAGGCCATCCACGGCATCGTCGCCGACCCGCGGAAGACCGCCGTGGCCAGCTTCAACGCCCTCGGTGAAGCCTGGCTCGAAGATCCCAACCCCAGCCCCTTCATCGAGTTCTGGACCTACAGCCACCCCTCCACGCAAACCCGCGCCACCTTCGCCCTGCACTACGACCCCTGGGCCAACGGCGGCCACGGCAGGTTCTTTGACAAGTAGAGAGGCCAGGAAGCGGAGAACATGCTGGATTTCCCCGGTTCCCCGCTCCGGATGCCCTAAGCTATAGCCATGAACGATCCGAAACTGGAAACTGCGGGAATACACGACGAAATCTTCGATTTATTGGTTGTGGGCGCTGGGCCCACAGGGCTGGCCTGCGCCATCGAGGCGCAGAAGGCCGGCTTCCGGGCGGTTGTGGTGGACAAGGGCTGCCTGTGCAACTCGCTCTTCCACTACCCCGCGCACATGACCTTTTTCACCACGCCGGAGCTGCTGGAGATCGGCGGCATTCCCTTTCCCAGTCCCAATCCCAAGCCCACGCGCAACGAAGCGCTCCAGTACTACCGGCGCGTGGCGGCGTATTATCGGCTCGACCTGCGCCAGTACCATCGCGTGGAGCGGGTGACGGGCTCGGACGGCGCCTTCACCGTGCACACCGAGGACCGCTTCGGGCGCGCCGGGATCGTCAAAGCCCGCAAGCTGGCCATCTCTACCGGCTACTACGACCTGCCCAACTTCCTCGGAATTCCCGGCGAAAAGCTGAGCAAGGTGCATCACTACTACAACGATCCCCACCCCTACTTCGGGATGGACGTGATGGTGATCGGGGGCAAGAACTCCGCGGCCATTGCGGCGCTGGAGCTGTGGCGCAGCGGAGCGCGGGTCACGCTGGTCTATCGCGGGCCAGAGGTTCCGCCGCACGTGAAGTACTGGATCAAGCCGGACATCGAAAACCGCATCAAGAATGGGGAGATCAAGGCGTACTTCCAGTCCCAGGTGGTGGAGATTACGCCGGACGCGGTGGTGGTGGAGACGCCGGAAGGCCGCGTGACGCTCAGGAACGATTTTGTCTTCGCCATGACCGGCTACCACCCCGACTTCACTTTTCTGGAGGGGCTGGGGGTGCGTTTCGAGGGCGAAGACCGGCTGCCGGTATGCGACGCGGAGACGCTGGAGAGCAATGTGCCCGGCATCTACCTGGCCGGGGTGATCGTGGCCGGCTCGCGCACCAACGAGATCTTCATTGAGAACGGGCGCTTTCACGGGCGGCAGATCGCCAGGGCGCTGGCCGCCAAGCAGGGCGGCGTGTCAATTTGAAATCCTGCGGACTCGATGAACTTATCGGCTAAGGAGCTAAATCCGTCATGGGTATCGTATATCTCCTTTGGTTTGTGCGTGAGTGGGATGAAGTAGAGGATACCGAACTCTTAATAGGCGTCTATCAAACCGAGGCCGACGCGAAGGAAGCTATCGAACGGCTGAAAGGAAAGCCAGGATTCGACGCCTATCCAGAGGGTTTTACGATTCATCCCCGTGAGATTGGAAAGGACTCCTGGACCGATGGATTTGTAAGAATGTGCGGAGATGCCGACATCAATGTGAGCTCGAAATGACCCAATGCTTAAAGCATCGATCATAGCGCTGGTTTGGGAAGGAATCCGGTAGACTGGGAGACCGTATAGACGGAGGAAGAGAGCGTGCGGATGCGCTGGTGGCCGCGGACGATTCGATGGCAGATGCTGGCGGGCCTGATGCTCCTCGAGGCGCTTTCGCTCATGCTCTTTGCGGGGCTGCTGATCCGCCAGCAGCGGCGCGAAACTCGCCAGCACGCCCAACAGCGCCTTGCCAACCAGACCGATTCGGTGGCGATCCAGGCGCAGGAAGCCCTGGCGCAACAGCGGCCCGGCTGGGTCGGGCTCTCGGTAAAGATGATGGGAGAGGCCCCCAGCGTGGCCTTCGCCATGGTCACCGATCCGGCCGGCAACGTGCTCTTCGTAAGCCGGGGCGAAGTGGGCGAGAGAACCCTGAATCCGGCAGAGCGCGCCCAGATTCCGCTCGCCAGCCGCGCTGAGCCCCGCATCTTCGCCGTGGGAAGAGACCAATGGGAAGCCGTGAAGCCCATCTACACCGGCAACGATCTGCGCGGCTTTGCCTGGGTTGCCACGGATCGAGCCTGGGACCGGGAACTTCAGGAGACGATTCTGCGCGACATGATTGCCTTCGGCGTGATTTGGATGGTGGCGTCGGGCTTGCTTGTACTGCTGATGGCCGCCTCGATCTCACGGCCGCTTGCCATTCTGCACCGCGGCACGCGCGCCCTGATGACGTCACCGGAGACGGTGGACAGCTTCCCGTTGCCGGTCACCGTCGAAAACGAGATCGGCGATCTGATCGAGGCCTTCAATCGCATGGTCGCATCCATCCATGAGCAGCGGTCGGGACTGAACGATACGCTGTCGCTGCTGGACTCGATGCTGGCCAACGCGCCCATCGGCCTGGCCTTCTTTGACCGCCGCGGCCGGTTTGTGCGCGTCAACCAGGTCTTTGCGGACATGACCGGGGCTCCCGTCAGCCGCCACCTGGGCCGGACGCTGCCGGAACTGTTGCCGCAGCCGGTTGCCCAGGAGTTGGAAAGCGCGGTGCTGCGCGTCTTTGCAGAAGAGGAAGCGGTGCGCAACCTGGAGCTAGACGGCCAGAGCGGCACTCCCGCCCGGTCGTGGACCTGGCTGGTCAGCGCTTATCCGGTGCGGACTACGCCGCAACAGGTGCGCTGGGTGGGCGTCATCGTGCTCGACGCCAGCGACCGCAAGCGCAGCGAAGAGGCCCTGCGCAGAACCGAAAAGCTGGCCGCGACCGGCCGCCTGGCCGCTTCCATCGCTCACGAAATCAACAATCCACTCGAAGCCATTACCAACCTGCTCTTCTTGCTGCGCAACTTTTGCCAGCTAGAGGATCCGGCGCTGAACTATGTGGCGATGGCCGAGCACGAGGCCGAGCGCATCGCCGAGATTACCCAGCAGACACTGCGCTTCTACCGCCAATCCACGCTGCCCACCCGCGCCAAAATGTCGGAGCTGCTCGATTCCGTGCTCAGCCTCTAGTCAGGGCCGGCTCAACGCGCTGAACATTGAGGTCGTACGGGAGTTCGACCCGGAGATAGACCTCTTCTGTTTTGCCGGGGAACTGCGCCAGGTCTTCGCCAACCTGATCGGCAACGCCATCGATGCCACCAGCGGCGGCGGCCGGCTGCGGGTGCGCGCTCGGCGTTCGCGTAGCTGGAAGGCCCCCGCGCAGCCGGGAGTTCGCTTCACTCTCGCCGATACCGGAGCGGGCATGGAGCCGGCGGTGCGGGAGCGGATCTTTGAGGCCTTCTTCACCACCAAAGAGGCGACGGGAACCGGCCTCGGCCTGTGGGTGAGCCACGAGATCGTCGTCAAGCACGGCGGGGTGGTGCATGCGCGCAGCCGCACCGCCGCGCAAGGAAGAACCTCTGGAACCGTTTTCCAGGTATTCATCCCCGACGACCCCGATCTGGCGGCTTCGGCCAGGCAGACGCCGTCGGTGTGAGGGGTCCGCCTGGTCCGTGGACTGGTCGCTTACCGCTCGTGCTTCTTCCAGTGGAGCATGTGGTGGTCGTCTACCGTAATCTTCGCGGGCAGGGTCAGGCCGCAGGTCTTGCAGATCAGAACGTCTCTGCCTATCTCCCAGTGGGTGCAATCCTTGCACTTGCAAACCAGAAGTTCGATTTCCTTTTTGCCACTCATCTACAGTCTCCTGAACTCTTCTTTTACTTCGCGCACGAAATCGGTGAACCGCGCCGTGGTGATGATGTTCGGCTGCCAGCACAGATCCCGGTCAATCAGATTGTACTGCTTTACGATTCGGGAACCGGGAAGAGTGTTTCCATCCGCGCCGGGTGCATGACCCATGAGCCAGAGATGGTCGGCCACCGAGCACGCGGCGGTCACGTCGTGGGTGACCACAATGATGGTATTCAGATCGTCCATGTCGGCGACCTTGGCGATCAGCTCGCAGGTCTTCTCCAGCATGATCAGATCGAGACCGGAAAACGGCTCATCCATCAGCAGAAAGTGCTCGCTGCACAATATCTGCTGGATGATGGCGCATCGTTGCCGCTGTCCGCCCGATAACTGCGCGGGATAGAGGTTATACTTGTCCTCCAGGCCAAACTCTCGCAGAAATTCCATCACCTTGTCGCGGGCGACCCCGGCGTCCTTCTCCTTCTTCTTTGCGCCCAGCATCAGGTTGCCCAGCACGGTCCGATGCTCGAAGAGCGGGTAACTCTGCGCAACCACGCCCACTTCGCCGGCTATCACCGGGCGATCGAAGCCGTTCACCGAAACCCGGCCCGACGTGGGCTTGTGCAGCCCGGCGATGATGCGAAAGAGCGTGGTCTTGCCGCAGCCGGAAGGGCCGAGAATGCCCACCACCTGCCCTTGCACCTTGCCCGGCACGATGATGTCGCGCACCTCCGCGGTAACTCCGCTCAGCACGGGACGGCCATCGTACTCGAGGCACACGTTGTCGATCTTCAACAGCGTCTTGCCGAGGCTGTAAGTAGGGGTTGCCATTATTTACGCTCCAGCGTCAGCGCCGCATACGGGCATAGCAGGTTCTTTGCCAGGCCGATGCCGTAATCCTGAACGAGGCCCAGCAAGAGGATCGTCAATTGAATGGCAAACACCGCGGCCAGCCGGAAGTGGTGGTTCTGGTCGAGCAGGACGGTTCCCACGCCGCCCTCGGAGCGGACAATGCCTTCCACCATGGTCAGCATCATCCAGCCCATCGCCGCATTCTGGCGGAGAACGTCGAAGACCTGGTCAATCTGGCCTAGAACGATCACCTCCCAAACCACGCGCCATTCGCCCATGCGCAGCGTGCGCGCCAGGTCGAACATCTCGCTTGGAACGCCGTTGATGACATCGGCCATTCCGGTAACGAAGAACACCGAGACCGAAAAGACCAGCAGCGACAGCTTCAGTTCATGCCCGCTCCGGGCCATCAGCGTAAAGAAAAAGGTCAAGCCGACCAGCGACAGAAAGCGCAGCTTGCTGAGCAAGGCGACGATGGGCCGGAAGAAGGGCATCACCGTGGCGTAGGCCAGCAGCAGCGAAACCACGGTGGAAACGGCGATCGCCTGGATGTTTAGATAGAAGCTCGTAATCAGTTCCGCTCCCAGCCCTTGCTCCCACAAGTCCCCAAAGGCATTCAGAACCTCGCCGGGTTTCGGCAGCAGCACGAAAGGACTGAAGAACCACAACAAGATCACGATGACGACCTGGACAGCAATCAGGGCGCGCACGGCGTTCTTGTTCAGGACCGCATTGGGTGAAAAGACAGCGACAACATGATTCATGATTTACACATGGATATAAGAGTTCGGGGAGGCTCGCGCCTCCCCTGTTTGACCAAGACTACTGGCCTATCTGAGTGATCTCGACGCGGCGGTTGAGCGCCTTGCCTCCGGCGGTCGCATTCGAGGCAATGGGATCCTGCGAACCGTGGCCGGCCACGGACTTGAAGCGCGAGTCGGGGAAGCTCAACGGAGATACCTTCTGGAAGTAGCTCTTCACAGCCTTCGCCCGCTTTTCGCTCAGCGGCACGTTAACCGCGTCGCTGCCGGCATTGTCGGTGTAGCCGTCGATCTGTAGCGCCAACTGCGAGTTGATGGCCAGCGAATCCTTCAACTCGTTCAGCGTGGGCAGGCTGTCGGGCAGGGGCTGATCGGAGCCCGACGCAAAGTTGATGTAGACGGCCTTGTGGCCGAGCACCGTGCCGGTCTGCGCTTCCTTGGCGTAATCCACTGTCTCCGCGCTCGCGCCCTGCACTCCGCTGGTATTCAGCAGCGCCTGCGCGCTGAAGATGAACGAGGTATCGACCGCTTCCTTGTAAGGCGGAATCGGATTGTCTTTGAAGAGCAGCGGATAATTCTGTACGTCGATCTTGCCGAAGGTCTCGTAGGTGGCGCGCATATTGTTGTTATGCTTGCCGTCCAGCCCGAAGTAATTCACGTTGTCTTCCAGATTGAAGACCGCCGAGCCGCCCAGCATCTGGCCCGATTTAGCGATCGCGGAAGCCGCCGTAATACTTGTACCAGTAGTCGCCATTCTGGTCGTTATAGAGCTTCGCTGAAATAGCGCCCGCTGCGCGGCGAACGGCATCGAAGGCCTTAACCTGGTCGGCGGCCTGGAAGCTGGCGGCCAGCAGCCCCGAAACTTCGTCGCGATTGTCGTTGAAGAACTTCTTGATCCCCAGAATCACGGCCGGCATCTGCGAAGCATACTCATGCGATGAGACGATCTTTGCCGTTCCGGGGCGGCCATGCACGGCCTGCTCGTCTCCGGGGGTCCACGTTACAACGCCATCGGGGCAGACGTTCTTGGTCTCGCCGGTCGCGCGCCCGTCCTTCACCACCTTGCGGTCTTCGCAGCGATTGGGAACGTACACCTCGGTCACGGCCTTGATGTAATCCTCGTCCGGGGCCGATATCCAGTTCACCGCATCCGGATCCCAGGTCTTCAGATCCGGGTTGTTCTTCAGGCCGTTCGATCCCAGATAATTCAGAGCGATGTTCCAGTCGCCGTCGCGAATGACGCCGACAATCGTCTTGCCCTTCATGCTCTGCGGATTCGACTTCCACTCAGCCGGGCCGAGCAGCGCATCCTCGCCGTTCGAGCGGCCCACGGCGCCGATGATCACCGCCTGGTACTCAGGCCCCAGCTTCTTCAGTTGCGGATTCAGATCGGCAAGCCACTGGCCGCCGCTGTCGCCCATCACCACAATCGCCTCGGCCCCCGATGAGCAGGTCTTCTCGCCGTCGTGGAGCTGTTTGGCGCAGGCCAGCAGGTCGGCCTTCATCTGCGAGTTCGAGTCTTCGCGGTGCAGGGTCAGGTTCACGCCGTATTTCTCCATCAGCGAACCCTTGGTGGTATCCGGGCCGCCGTTGGCGTAAATCAGCGCGTACATGGCATTCCACTCCCAGACGTCGAACTGCATATGCGTCGCCTGCACGCCGGCCGGGGCGGTCGTTGGATAGGGCAGCGCCTGCACGTTCGCCACCTGCGCCTCCTGCTGGGGCGGAAGCTCCACGCGGGAGGCGACGATCGACTTCATGATGCCGGGGGTCGGAATCAATCCATGCTGCATGGCGGCGCGCAGCCCGAAGAACACCGCGGCAACCCACGATCAGTATCAGAACAAACTTCGCTTGCGGCTTCAAACGCGGCATTTCTTTCTTCCCTTCAATGAATTCCCTGATTGTTGCTTACTTGAACATGTTGTCGTAATCGCTGGCGCTCTTCGCGCTCGACGCGGCTACGCTGGCAAGAGTCGTGGGCATCTTCACCGGCTCCGGCGCTTCCATTCCAGGGATGTGAATCATGTCCGCGCCGGTGGACTGGTTGCCGGATGTGAGCAGTTTCTGATTGAACTCGGCAAACTTCGAGGCGGCTTCGTCCGCGGCCGCGCCGGATTCGATCTGGTCGTCGGTCAGCAGCTTGTCGGTATAGCGGGAGAACTCGCGAATCTCGCCCAGCGTGCGCGAGGTGTCGTCTTCGAGATACTCCAGGGCCATATCGACCATCTTCAACTGCTCCGGATTGCCGCGCAGCAACTGCTGGCCCACGCCCAGGGTGGCCTTGGCGTCCAGAATCATCTTGCGCTGCTCGGCCAGGAAGTTGACCTTGTTCTCCGTCCGCTGAATCTTGCTGTCGGAGATCTGCGACCAGTGCTGGAAGGTCTTCAGCATCTTCCCGGTCTGGTCTTCAAGAGCCTGGAGCTGCTTGACGCCTTGCATCAGCATTCCGGCCTGCTCCAGGAAGGTCTGGCGCTCGAGCTGGAGCCGCTCTTTCTCCATCGGATCGCTGGCTGCATTCGCCATCTGCTCGGCCTTCTGCGCCTTGCGGCCCAGGCCGTTGATCTCGTCGCTCTTGGCGGCGATGCTGCGCTGCAGCCTTTCGTCGCTTCCGGCAAAGCGCTGAAGCGTCTGGTCCAGGTCGTACTTGGCCTTCTTCATGTCGTCCAGGTTGTTGCGGAGAATCCCGATCGGATCGGTCTCCACCACCCACGAGGCGAAAAACCGCACAGTATTCTGAAATAGATTCGTGACCGCGGCGCGGAAGGTTGGATTGAAGACCAGCCACAGGATCGCGATCAGCACCGCGGCCAAAGCGACCATGTGGAGCGTGTCTGTCAGCATGCTGATCAGAAACGGCAGGATGGTGTAAAGGCCATAGGCCCCGGCAATGATCAGGCCCGCGAGCACCACCGCGCCGAACGGGCCCTCGGGCCGCTTCCAGAACGACTTCGGAGTGTAATTCTGAATACTCTGCGTAAAGCTGGGAGTTACCGGCGAAATGCCCATGAGAGTCCCTTATCCTTTCAGCAGCTCGGGCCGTGCCGGATCAGTTGATCATCAATACCTTGATTGATCGGAACTCGGTGATTGGTACCGGCGGCTGCCTGACGGCCTTGACAGCCAGTTGCAAAGCGGTGGCAAGGGACTGTCGGCGGGTGAGGCGCAGCTGCTGGCCTTTACGCGCGTCTTCCTGAAAAATCCGGGGCTGGTGATCCTGGACGAAGCCTCATCGCGGCTCGACCCGGCCACTGAGCAGCTAATCGAGCGGGCTATCGACAAACTGCTGACCAACCGCACCGGGATAATCATCGCCCACCGGCTGGCGACCATTCAGCGCGTGGACGACATGCTGATTCTCGATCACGGCATGATTGCCGAATACGGAATTACGACCTTTTGGCGCACGATCTCAATCTCGCGGCTGGCTGACCTGCTGCGTACCGGCATGGCGGAGGTGCTGGCATGACCCGATAGAACAAACGGTTACCGACTATGACGACAGTCCGCAGCAAAAACGCGAGGAAAAGGCTGCCGTCACGCTCAAAAATCCCAACCTGGCGCTTTATCTTAAAGACAGCGCTCTATCATCCTGAGCTGTACGCGATCAACCTGTTTGGGGCACTGCTGGCGACCATCGTCCAACTGTTTCCAGGGCTGGTGGCGCGGAGCTTCTTGGATAGCTTAAGCGGTGGCATGGCCGCCACGATCAACTTGTGGGCACTGGTCGCCTGGCTGGTAGCAACCTCGTTGGGCGATATGACCGGTGTGTATTTCATCATCCGTGCCAACGTGCCGATGCGCTTCCTGTCACAGGCACTGATGCACAAAAATATGCTGCAACGCATCTTGAGCCTGCCAGGGGCGCGGGCGCTAGGCAAATTTTTAAATCGCCGGGGAAAGCGCTCAGCCGCTTCAAAACGGATACGATTGATCCAATGGATTTTATCCTGTGGATGAACGATGTGATCAGCTTCACCATTTACACGGCGATGGCAATCGTGGTGATGCTGTCCATTAACGTGCAAATAACGTTTATTGCGCTGGCGCGATGCTGCTGGTCGTAGCGCTGTCCACTGTATTCACCTCGAAATCGACTTACTACCGCGACAAACGCGCGAAACCGGCAGCCTGGTCGTCGGCTTTATCGCGGAAACGTTCGGGGCGGTCAGCGATCAAAGTCGCGGGCGGCGAACACCGGCTGCTATCATACTTTGGCGGGTTGAACGAACGGCGGCGGATCGCGGCGGTCAAAGATCGGCTGTTCGATGAACTGCTGCGCTCACTGTTCTGGAACGCCGGTACAGTCGGCACCGGGATCATTCTGCTGCTGGTTGGCAGTAAGATCGGCTCCGGGCAGTTCACCGTCGGCGATTTTGCGCTGTTCGTCTATAACCTGAGCCTGATCGCAGAATTGACCGGCTTGCTCGGCATTGTCCTGTCGCGCTACAAGCAGGTTGGCGTGGCTGTCAACCGGACATGCAGGCGGTGATGCAGGGCACGCCACCCGCGCAGATCGTCGCCCATTCCGGCCCGGTCTACGAACACGGCGAACTACCCGAAGTACCATATATTCCGCGCACCGAAGCGCATCAGCTCGACGTGCTCAGATACGCGACCTGAGCTATCAGCATCCTGGATCGGATCGCGGCATACAGCACGTGAATTTGCGGGCTGAAACACGGTCTCCTTCACGGTAATCACCGGGCAAATCGGTTCCGGTAAAACAACGCTGCTCCGCTCGCTGCTCGGCT
>CAWCWQ010000152.1:0-8259 GCA_963799145.1 uncultured Acidobacteriaceae bacterium
CGCGCCGAACGCATGAATGTGGACCCAGGATGGCACGGATTCCGAGCCGGTATCGGCCTGGGTGATCAGCCCCAGGTGCAACTCGTATCTCTCGCGCGAGAGGCCTCGCGCCAGCAGCGCGATCACCTGCTCGGCGCCGCCGCCGCCAAGATGTGGGACGAGCAAGAGAATCCTGGGACGTTTCGCCATTAGTTTTTCCACAGGTAGGTGAGTATACAAGCTGCGGAAAGAGGGATGATTTCGGGCGATTTTCGCAGAACAGCATCTGACCCGCTAGAGCTTCCTCTGATTCCATTCCACTTATGTCCTGGCTGAAGCCCGAACCCACAGCCCGAGCGAGTTTTTCCACAGCCTGCGTGGGGAAAGTACCCAATACCTTCGAGTTTGCATAGCCGGGTTTTCAATATGTACAAAACTGGTACAGTATCTTTGTATTCTTTAAGAAGCTGTCCACGGACTGGAAAAATACTGCACGGAGGGGCACTCTCTCTTGGGGCTAACGCCCCGTTGATTCGATTTGACCTGGTTGCATGGAAAACGCCATGACGGACCGCACCTCTACGTTGAAAGCAAGTTTCTGAGCAGCCTTTGAAGACCTGTTCAGAGACTGCAGAGAGTGCAGGCCAGTCAATGATTGTTTCTGAGCTGCAAGTCCGCCCCGCGCGGCCAGCGCCCCACATCGTCGTGGGCATCACCCATCCACAAACCTGCCTGACTTTGACCGGACGCCTGCGCGCGCTGCGCGAGGCGGGCTTCCGCGTGACTCTCGTTTCCAGCCCTGGCGAACTGCTGGAGCGCACGGCGGAGCGGGAAGGAGTCGAGTCGATTGCCATTCCGATGCAGCGGAAGATTGCGCCGATTGCGGATATTGTCTCGCTGATCCGGCTTTGGTGGCTGCTGTTCAGGCTCAAGCCGGATATGACGGAATTCAGTACACCCAAGGCCGGGCTGCTGGGCACGTTGGCAGCGTGGCTGGTGGGAGTTCCCGTGCGCATCTACATGCTGCGCGGTCTCAAGGTTGAAGGAACCACCGGCCTCAAGCGGCGCATCCTCCTCGCGGCCGAGCGGGCGGCCTCGGCTTGCGCGCAGATTGTGCTGTGCAACAGCCGTAGCATGCGCGCCGAAGCGCTGGCGCTCGGCGTTGCGCCAGAGGCGAAACTGAGTCTGCTCGGAGACGGCAGCAGCAACGGTGTGGATGCGGAGCGCTTCTCTCCAGGTCCGAAGGATGTTCGAGACCGGCTCGGCCTGCCGCGGGAGGCTTACGTGGTGGGCTTTGTCGGGCGATTGACCTGCGACAAAGGACTGCCCGAGCTCATGGAGGCCTTCGAGACCGTCTTGAAAGCGGAACCTGAGACACACCTGCTCTTGGTGGGCTGGTTCGATGCGGCGGAAGACGCGCTGAGCGCCCAACTGCGCAGCCGCATCGAGAAACATCCGCGCGTTCACTGCACCGGGTTCGTGGCCGATACAGCGCCTTACTATCGCGCCATGGACGTGATGGTCCTGCCCACCAGGCGTGAAGGCTTTCCGAATGCCGTCCTGGAGGCCGCGGCCTCTGGCATTCCAGTGGTCACAACGGTCGCCACCGGGTCGCGCGATTCGGTGGTGCCCGAGGTAACCGGCCTGCTGATCCCGCCCGGCTACCCGGAGGCCATCAGCGAGGCGGTACTCAAGCTGCTCCGCGATCCCGAGAGGCGGCGGCTGATGGGCAAAGCAGCGCGGGCGTGGGTGATGGAGCACTACGCGAACGATCGCGTTCTGGGACTTGCCACGGCTTTTTACAAGAGCCTGCTGGCAGAGGCAACGCAGAGAAACCCGGCGCGGCGAGCTACGGCTTTGGCTGCTGCGCCACGCTGACTCCAGGAGCGCTGGCATCGGCCAGAGGCGCTTGCAGCGTATGGGCTCCGGCTTCGGCCCAGCGTAGCACCGCTCCGGGTGCGACGCCGAGAAACAGCGTGGCGGCCGCGGCCAGCAGCAAGGCCGCGCCCACTGCAATACCAACCCGAGGTGCGAGGACCGCTGCTTCGGCGCTCTTCTTCTCTTGACGCTGTGCCGAGGTCAGCGCCAGCCGTAGATAGTAGGCCGCCGCCAATCCGGAGTTCAGCAGGCCTATGATCGCAAGCCAAACAGCTCCGCCGTCCACCGCGACCGAGAAGGAGTAGAACTTGCCGAAGAATCCGCCGGTAAAGGGAATTCCAACCAGCGAAACGAGAAAGAAGATCAGCAGACTGCCAAGCAGCGGCGAGCGATAGATGAGCCCGCGATAATCCTCGACCATGGGCAGTTCCTCGCCGTATCCGCTCACTAAGGTAATCACAGCGAAGATGCCCACGTTCATCGCAGCATATGCCGCGGCATAGAAGCTGGCGGCGGCAATGCCCGCCGTGCCCAGCCCGGCGAAGGCCGCCAGCAGATAGCCGGCGTGGGCTATCGAGGAATAAGCCATCATGCGCTTCACGTTCTGCTGGCGGAGCGCAGCCAGGTTTCCCACGGTCATCGAGAGAACGGCCACAATCCAGAGCAGCGGCGCCCAGAGGCCGTGAAGAGTGGGAAACATCTCGTAGACCACGCGCAGCAGCAGCGCGAAGGCCGCGGCTTTGGGCGCCGTGGAGAGAAGCGCAACTACCGGCGAAGGCGCGCCTTCGTAAACGTCCGGAGTCCAGATGTGGAAAGGCGCGGCAGAAACCTTGAAGAGAATACCCACCAGCATGAGCGCCATGCCTGCCAGAATGAAAGCGTGATTCGGCGCCGATGGCGCCAGGCGGGCGATCTCGTAGATCTGAGTGGTGCCTGTAGCGCCGAAGATCAAGGCGATGCCGTAGAGCAGGAATCCCGTCGCAAAAGAGCCGAGAAGAAAGTACTTGATGGCTGCCTCGGGCCCGCGAGCCGTGTTCTTCCGGTAGCCGGCCAGAATGTAAGTTGAGATGGAAGAAATCTCCAGAGCGATGAAGACCACCAGCAGTTCGACCGCGCCGGTAAGCAGGCACATGCCCACCGCGCCAAAGACCACAAGCGCATAGAATTCGCCCTGATGATGGCTGTCCTCGGGCAAAGTGTCGAGCGAGAGCAAGAGCGCCACGAGCACGATGCCGCAGATGAGTACATGGAAGAAAACGGTAAAGGGACTGGTCTCGACGGTGCCGTTCGCTCCAAAGTAGGCGGCTCCCGCGGGCAGGGAGAGCTGCCAGACGCTGGCCCAGAGGGCAAATGTGGTTCCGAGCGCCGCGACCCAACCCAGCATCCGGCGCGGAAATGCGGGCGGTAGCGAGGCGTCGATCAGCATTACGGCCACGCCCGAAAGCGTCAAAATCAGCTCGGGAAGGACGCGGAAGATATCGGGAACAGGATTCACCGCTGGCCCTCCCGACTGGAATACAGTTGCAAGAGGGATTGGGGTATGATCGGCTGTCTTTGGAATTGGATTTGAATAACCTGGTTTGGCTGTGCTTCATTCCGAATGGTAGACAGCCACAGCGACGGCGCCACTCCCATCGCCAGCATGAGCGCAGCCAGCGGCCACAGCACGGCCAGTTCACGGAAGTGGAGATCGTCGCCCGGCTTCGATGCGGCCATCTGGCTCTCCGGCCCATAGAAGAGCCGCTGCACCAGCCACAGCATGTAGGCCGCGCCCAGAATCACTCCCACGGCTGCGCCAATCGCCCAGCCCTTGCTGACGCCGGTGAAGGTGCTCGACAGGATCAGGAACTCGCCGACAAAGCTGTTCAGCATGGGCAGTCCGATCATGGCCAGGGAGGCAATGACGAAAAAGGTGGCCGTACGAGGCAGCCTGGCTGCCAGGCCCCCATACGCGTTGATCTGACTCGTCGAGTAGCGATCGTAGAGAAAGCCCAGAAGCAGGAAAAGCGCGGCATCGACGACGCCGTGATTCAGCATCTGATAAACCGCCCCGGCCGTGCCAGTGAACGTGAATCCGTAGATTCCCAACAGGATCAAGCTCAGGTGGCTCAGGGCCGCAAAGGCAAGCAGCCGCCAGAAGTCCCGCTGCGCGAGCGCGAGGCATGCGCCGTAGAGAATGCCGATGACGGCGAGAGCAATTAGATACGGAGCAGCCGCCCGCGCCTGCACGGGAAACAGCCCTATGTGGAAGCGGAGCATGGAGTAGAGACCCAGCTTACCGGCCACGACCATCGCCAGGGCCACAGGCGCTTCGCTAAAGGTATCCGCAAGCCAGCCGTGCAGCGGGAAGACGGGCACCTTGACGGCAAAGGCAAAGAGAAACGCAAGCGCCACCCAGCACAACGGGCCGGCGGGAATCAATCCAACGGCGATTTGATTGTGAAGAGCGGTAAAGTCGAAGCTGCGGGTCTGGGCGTAGAGCCATAGAATCGCCACCAGCAAGGGCGCCGACGGGATGAAGGTGAAGAGGAAAAACTTGAGCGCGGCCTTGGGACCGTCCTTGCGTCCGTACATGGCGATCAGCACGGCCATGGGGACCAGCGAGAGCTCCCAGAAGCCGTAGTAAAGCATCAGATCGAGCGAGATGAAGACGCCGAAGATGGCCGTCTGCTGGATGAGAAAGAGCACGAAGAATATCTTGCGCCGCTCGGCGATGGCGTTCCAACTGGCGATGACGCCGATGGGGGCCAAGAGCCCGGTCAGCACAACCAGCCACATGCTCAGTCCATCCACGCCCACGTGGTAGAAGATTGCCGGCTGCTCGATCCAGGGTTGGTTGACGGCAAACTGGAAGCCGCTTGCGCCCATGTCGAAGTGAGCCGGCAGATGCAGTGTTATGCCGAAGGTGGCCAGCGCCGTCACCAGGGCGATCCAGTTGGGCAGCTTCCAGCGGTCGGGCAAGAGCGCCACCAGCAACGCTCCGGCCAGCGGCGCAAGCAGGATCAGCGTGAGAATCGAGTTGTTGATTACGTTCATTCTCTAGTGCCCCGCCACGCCCAAATGAATTGCCGAAAGACTGGCCAGCACGGCAGGCCAGGGAACCACGAGAAACAGCAGAACCGCCGCCGCGCCGGCTGCCAGCCACGCCGCATACGAGCGAATGTTGCCCGACTGCCAGCGCTGCAAGAGAGCCCCCGTAAACAAGGCAAGGCCGCCGAGCAGCCACGCAGCGCCGCCCACCAGTGCCTTGTCCACCACCCAGTCCAGAACGTAGGTGGAGATGGCCAGCAGCGGCTTGACCACCGTTGCGCCGTAGAATTCGTCGACGTAGTACTTGTTGGCCAGGAGCTTGTAACCGACTGGTAATGCGGCGGCGATTCGCGCCGGGAGCGCGGGCTTTTGCCGGTAGAAAAGGTGCGCCAGCAGCCAGCCAAGAAGCGCAACGCCAACTGCTGCGGCGCTCAGAATCAGCTCCAGTTGCGCGCTGCCGCCCTCTGCGGATTTTGTTCCCAGGGCTGGAGCAAGAAATCCAGAGAAACGTTCCATGTTGATCCAGTTGGCCAAGCTGGACAAGCCGGACAAGCCGGTCGAGCCTGCCGTGCGCTCAATGCCGATCCAGCCGCCGCAGATCGAAAGCAGGGCCAGAATCCCCAAGGGCCCGAGCATCGCCCAGGGCGTGGAGTGGTGAGGAGCAGCTTCGCCGCGCGGCTTGCCCAGGAAGGCCAAATACCACAGCCGGAACATGTAAAACGAGGTCAGCAGCGCGGTCACCACTCCAACGAACCACAGCGCCTTGCCGTTCGGGCCTTGCAGGTAGGCGGCATAGAGGATGGCGTCTTTCGAGAAGAATCCGGCGAAAGGCGGGAATCCGGCGATGGCCAGAACGCCCACGGTGGTGACGGCGAAGGTGACCGGCAGCTTCCGCCACAGGCCGCCCATCTTGCGCAGATCCTGCTCGCCGCCGATGGCGTGGATCACCGAGCCGGCCGCCAAAAAAAGCAGCGCCTTGAAGAAGGCGTGCGTGACCAGGTGGAAGATGGCAGCCGAGTAGGCCGCTACGCCGCAGCCCAGGAACATGTATCCGAGCTGCGAGATGGTGGAGTAGGCCAGAACGCGCTTGATGTCGTTCTGCACCAGGCCGATGGTGGCGGCAAAGAGCGCCGTAGCCGCACCCACGATGGCCACCACGCTGAGCGCGAAGGGCGAGTGGTCGAACAGAACATGCGTCCGGGCGATCATGTAGACGCCAGCGGTGACCATGGTGGCGGCGTGGATGAGCGCGGAGACGGGCGTGGGGCCTTCCATGGCGTCGGGCAGCCACACGTAAAGCGGAAGCTGGGCGCTTTTGCCGGCCGCGCCCAGCAGCAAGCAGAGCGCAATGACGGTGACCACGCCGCCCTGCCAGCCGGGGTCCTGGCCGAGCTTCGTCGCAATCTCAGTAAATGTGAGCGTGCCGAAGTTGGCCAGCAGCAGAAACATGCCGATCAGGAAGCCGAAGTCGCCGATGCGGTTGACGATGAAGGCCTTCTTGCCCGCGTCCGCCGCCGAGGTCTTCCGGAACCAGAAGCCGATCAGCAAGTACGACGCCAGGCCCACGCCCTCCCAGCCGACAAACATCACGAGGGCGTTGCCGGCCAGCACCAGCACCGTCATGAAGAAGAGGAAGAGATTCAGGTAGGAGAAGTAGCGCGCGTAGCCTTCTTCGTGGCTCATGTAACCGACGGAGTAAACGTGAATCAGAAAGCCGACGCCGGTGACGACGAGCAGCATGACAAGCGAAAGCTGGTCGAGGACGAAGCTGAAATCGATGTGAAGCGTGCCGATGTCGATCCAGGGCATCGGGCAGGTCTGAACGAACGGTAGGTTCGCAAGGGCAATGTGATTTGCGTAGAGTCCAAGCGAGATCTGAGCAACCATGCAGAACGCAGCCAGCGGAGCCAGCAGAGCGACCGTCGTCACCAACCACTTGGGCAGCCGATTGCCGAGGATTCCGTTAATCAGGAATCCAGCGAAGGGCAAGATCGGAATCAGCCAGAGATGAAAGATTGCGTTCATAGTTTCATCAGGTCGATACGGTCGACGGCCAGGGTAGCGCGGGCGCGGAAGACGGCAATGATAATGGCCAGTCCCACGGCAGCCTCCGCCGCGGCCACCACCATCACAAAGAAGACGAAGATCTGCCCCTTCACCGCGTGCCACTGGTGGGCGAAGGTCACAAAGGAGAGGTTTACGGCGTTGAGCATCAGCTCAATGGACATGAAGACGGTAATCAGGTTGCGCTTGATGAGGAAGCCGACGACGCCCAGCGAGAACAGCACCGCGCTCAGCAGCAGATACCAGGCGATGGGAACCTCTTGCGAGAGAAGCGCGTTCATTTGCCTGCCTGCCTTTCTCTCGCCGTGGCTGGCCAGGGCGACCGCGCCCAGTATCGCAATAAGAATGAGCACCGAGGTCACTTCAAAGGGCAGCAGTAGCTCGTGGAAGAGCACCCGGCTCAGTTCTTCAATGTTCGTTGCGTCTTTGGCGTTGGTCAGGCCTTCGCCGAGCGTGGCCGCGCCCAATCCTTGCGCCTTCACGATCACCGTGGCGATGACGGCCAGGATGGCGACCACCGCGGGAAAGCCCACGCTGCGCGCCGTGCGGCTGCCCAGGGTGCGATCTTCGCGTCCAGCGTTGAGCAGCATGACCACAAAGGTGAACAGCACCATGATCGCCCCGGCATAGACAATGACCTGCGCCGCGGCCAGAAACTCCGCGCCCAGCAGCAGGTAAAGCACGGCCAGCGAGGTCATCACCACAATCAGCGAGAGCGCGCTGGTGATGGGATGGCTCTGGAGCAGGAGGTTGATAGCTCCCGCCAGGCAGAATCCGGCAAAGACGGCAAACAGGATCAGGTGCATCGCGTCCCTGAGAGAGGGCCAGAGCCGGCAAAACGGAGCCGGCCGGTTAGGAGGAGGAACCCTTGATCCGAGAGGCCAATAAAAGCCTCTGGATCGGTGAAATCCCTCCCGATTGTAAATCAACCGCAGCCAGGCCAAAGCCCAGCGCCGCGGTCGATCAGGATGGCGGGTGATACGCAAACCACAGGCTGGTGGCCACAATGTTCAGAATAGCCAGCGGCATCAGGTATCGCCATCCAAAGCTCATCAGTTGGTCATACCGGAAGCGGGGCAGCGTTCCCCGCACCCAGACGTAAAGAAAGAGGAAACAGAAGACCTTGAAGACAAACCAGAAGATCGGCAACAAGGCGTGGACGAAGACGTTTTCCGGCGGAGGAATCAGGTCGCCCAAGGGACTTGTCCAGCCGCCGAAGAAGAGCAGCGTAGCCACGCAGCCCACGTTGATCATGTTGCCGTACTCGGCCATGAAGAACATGGCGAACTTCATCGAGCTGTACTCGGT